>JBKEBM010000121.1:0-2095 GCA_047973165.1 Chthoniobacterales bacterium | reverse complement strand
CTGGGGAGCTTTGCCTTCGCCCAAAACACCGAATACCCACCACCTCGAACCCCTGTTTTGCAGAAAGCACCCGTTCGTGCAGAGTGGACTGTGGAAATTAGTTACGAACCGGAGAAAGCCGTCGAAAAATTCACCAGCGACAAAGCAGACGCGGAAGGCCTCGAAGAAGAACCCGAAGTCAAAATATTTCGCCCCACACAAATCCGTGTAAGCAAAGATGGAAACACCTATCGCGAAGTGACAACCTGGAGCAATGGAAAGAAAAGCGAAAAATGGATTGTCGATGGTTTACAAATTCGTGAGCTGCCGCGCTCCGGACGCCTTTCACGCATAGATTTAACCAGCTATTCGGAGCATTTTTCAGACTATCGCAGAAGCGACTTTGAACCCGTGGAATGGGTCGGCCTGGATAACTACGTCGGAGCTAAAAAACTCAAAGGCCGACAAGTCTATGAATTTCGATCAACCGCAAATAAAAAACGCCTCACCGCAAGAGAACAATTTTTTGCAGAAGATGGAGTGCCCAACAGCGGCGACACCGTGGCCTATCTCGATGCTAAAACTCAATTACCCATCTTCGTAATAAACGGCCACACAGCCAGAATCTACAAAGACTTTTCTCCAGGTGCTCCTCTCACTCTGCCAAAACGCTTTGCCGATGAGTTTAATAAATGGAAACAATTCCTTTTGAAAAAATCCCGCCCTCCGACACCATCATGATCTTCTTTCGTAAAACAGCTTTCTCTCTCATCGAGCTACTCGTCGTCATGGCACTCATTGGCATTCTGGTAAGTCTGGCCGTTCCTGCCTTTGTTTCCATTGCGCAGGGCAGTGGTATGAAAAAAGGTATCAATGAAATCGCCGATGCACTGGAACTTGCGCGAACCGAAGCTATGGCCAAGTCCACCTGGGTCCTCGTCGGACTGGCCGATACCACTGCAGATAACCCTGACCACACGCCACGACATTCACTTATTTTGGCAGCTACACGCGATGGCACCACCAATTTTGCGACGACAAATCTCATGTTCCTGAGTAAAACTGCTCATATAAAAGATATTAAAATTCTCTCCTCACCCACTCCATGGGCAGGCACCAACGCCGTCGTTCTGAAAGACAGCACTTTTTCATTTACCACCCCCATTGCCGGAAAATCTACAGTCTTTACAAACACGGTTCTGGCCTTCTCTCCGCAAGGTGAAGCACTGATAAACCCCGCCTCTATCTCTCCCTGGATCGAAATCCCGATACGGGAAGTGCGCGGCAGCACCGAAATCGAGAGTAAAACGGCATCCATCCGTGTTTCCGGTCTGTCGGGTCAGGTGATTGTTTCCTATTGATTCCTCTCCCGCATGGCACTGCCGCTTTTTTTTCCTTTTCAAAAAATATCCCTTTCCTCTGCCAGCAAAGAAAAATCATAAAGCTGCTTTTTGTCGGCCTGACTCTTTGTCTGCCCGGCAAAAATCTCTCGCTAATGACTCCCGCAGAAGCTGCCAAATATCGCAATCTCCGCAACCCAATTCCTGCTCCGGATATCAGCAAATAAAACAAAAAATCAGGCTCCTTTTTTCCTGCTCAGCACCCTGTCGTAAGCTGTGGCCAGGCGTTTTCGAAAATGGTCCCAGGTAAAATTTTGCTCGGCTCGCGGACGGGCTGCGGCCTGGTAACGCGCCACTCTCTCCGGAGCGTCGTAAAGCGTCCGCAGAGCCGCTGCGAGAGCATCGACATCTTTCGGCGGGATGATGATGCCGTTTAAATCGTCCTGCACGATGTCGCCCGACTCGAAAGTTGTTATTTGTGCAAGCCCGACTCCGCAGGCTTCACAGACCGTCTTAGCACTCCCCTCGCACTCAGAGGGGAAGACGTGAACGTCGGCCTCCTGTAAAAAAGTGGCCGGGCTTTTTGCAAATCCGGCAACTCTGAGGGTCGGAGTTTTGAACTCTTCGACGGCGGGTTTGATCTCGTCGTGGAGCCTTCCGACAAGCTCTAGGGTGGCGTGCGGAAGAGCGGCTTTTTTCCAGGCTTCCAAAAGAATATGCACCCCCTTACGGCGAATGAGTGCACCGAGAAAAACAAAACGAAGCGGGCGTTCCGC
>JBKEBM010000176.1:0-6927 GCA_047973165.1 Chthoniobacterales bacterium | reverse complement strand
GTCATATTCATTGTTCACAAAGACATGCTCACGTGAGTTAATACTTCCTGCAGCAGTAGGATGCCTTCCGGCAATATTGAAAAGCTCCGGCGAAACCTCCGTGGCACCCTTCTTGCGTGGTGCCTTTCATCAAAGCAGAAATGCAGGATTGAGATATTTTTTTAAAAAGTCTTCCTTTATAGGTCTCTTTTCCTGCTTTCCTTGCTACAGCGCAAAGTTACTTACCTGCTAAAAAAATTATGAATCTTGTTTTTGTTTACGCCGATCAACTACGAGCCGGAGCCTGCGGATTTGACGGGAATCCGATGCAGATCACTCCAAACCTGGATCGCATGGCGAGCCGCGGAGTCCGTTTTACAAACTGCATTTCGGGCATGCCGGTCTGCGGCCCCTGGCGGGCTTGTTTTTTTACCGGACAATACCCGCTGACTCACGGGCATTTTTTAAATGATCTTCGTCTGCAAACAGATCGTCCGACACTTGGCACCGTACTCAAACAAGCGGGTTACCAAACGGCTTATATCGGCAAGTGGCATCTCGACGGACCGGACCGCGGCGGTTTTATTCCCCCGGGTCCGCGCAGGCAGGGTTTTGATTACTGGGCGGCAGCTAACTGCAGTCACGAGTATTCGCATTCTCACTATTATAAAGACTCCCCGGAGCCTCTGTATTGGGAGGGCTATGATGCCATTGCGCAAACCACGGAGGCGATTGACTATATCGATCGAGCCTCACAAAAGGACAAACCTTTCGCCCTGGTGATGTCCTGGGGGCCGCCTCACGAGCCTTACAAAGATGTCCCTCAAAAGTATCTCGACCGAATTTCGCCGGAGTCTGTTTTTATTCCTCCGAACTGCCCGGACCCAAACATCGAGGAGCATCGTGGATACTACGCCCACATCCTGGCACTGGATGAGCAAATTGGTCGCCTGGAGGAGGCTCTGGAATCGCGGGGACTAATAGAGGATACGGTTTTTATTTTTACCAGCGACCACGGCGACATGCTCGGAAGCCAGGGCCAACAGAAAAAACAGCAGCCGTGGAATGAAAGTGTCCGCGTGCCTTTTTTAATTCGTTCGCCAGGGCAGTTTGCATCGGGCGGGCAAACAAAGACTTTTCTCAATGTCTGGGATATGATGCCAACGCTACTCGGTTTGCTTGGCGTGGACTGTCCGGAAACGGTGCAGGGAAGGGACCTGTCTGCTGCGGTTCGGGATGCAAATTTTGTCGGACCGGATGCCACTCTGGCTTGCTCGATAGCTCCCTTTGGTCCGTTCCCGCCAGCCTGGAGGGCGATTATCAGTCACGATGGCACCTACGTTCGCAACCTGGAGGGACCCTGGCTGCTTTACGATAATGAAACCGACCCCTGGCAGTTGGACAACCTCGTCAACCAACCCGAGCACGCCATCCTGCAGGCCAGGCTGGAGGAGCAGTTACAGAAACAATTGCAGCAGGCAGGTGATGATTTTCAGCCGAGTGAAACTTACCTGAAACGCTGGGGCTACGAAGTCGATGATGACAAAGCCACCCCCTATTTCAGTTCGCTGAATGGGTGAAACAGGCGGGAGGTCCGTTCACCTTGTTTTCCCGCAGAGATGCGGAGAGAAGTATTAACGATATTTTTTTCCTGATTGCGGAATGTTTAACATAACCGCAGTATGCATTTCATACTTTTAATATGCCTAAGAAAACAAAAACCTCTCGCGCTTCCAAAAAACCCTTTCCGCTGAATTCCCTTCGCAGAATCCTGCCGGCTAAAAGTATTCTCCTGGGAGAAAAAGCTGCCGAGTATGGCGGCGACAAATGGTTCGCGTGGCGGCAGCCGGATGCAGTTGTTTTACCTTCGTCCACGAAAGAAGTCTCAGCGATTATGCGCTGGGCGACGAAACATAAAATTCCCGTTACGCCACGAGGTGCGGGATGTGGTTACGTCGGGAGTTGTGTACCGCTGCGTGGCGGACTTGTTTTAAGCACGGAACGGATGAAGCGTATCCTGGAAATTAACAGCGACGACTTTGTGGCCGTCGTGCAGCCCGCAGTCATCACGGGAAAACTGCAGGCTGCTGTTGCTAAAAAAGGTCTCATGTATCCACCCGATCCGGCAAGTTTGCCGGAATGCAGTATCGGCGGAAACATCGCGACAAATGCCGGCGGTCCGCGCTGCCTGAAATACGGTGTCACTCGCCACTACGTGCTCGGACTCGAAGTCGTCCTTGCCGACGGGAGCGTCGCCCGTATCGGTGGCCGCTGTCACAAAAACAAAACAGGTTTCGACCTGGTCGGCATGTTCGTTGGCTCCGAAGGTATGCTTGGGGTTGTCACCGAAGCCACGCTGCGGCTGCTTCCGTTGCCGCCCGCTCGCGGTGCGCTCTCCGCCGGATTCTCCGATATTCGCGCTGCCGCGGCTGCCGTCCAAAGTATTTTTAAAAATGGTTATCTGCCCGCCGCGGTGGAAATTGCCGATCGTTTTACTCTCGAAGCCGGACGAAATTACAAGGAAAACAAAGGCCGCTTCAGCATCCCTCCGGGC
Organism: Chthoniobacterales bacterium; assembly: GCA_047973165.1. Taxonomy (GTDB): domain Bacteria; phylum Verrucomicrobiota; class Verrucomicrobiia; order Chthoniobacterales; family JBKEAD01; genus JBKEAD01. Next base: position 4,394 of record JBKEBM010000176.1, on the reverse strand, counting down.
AACGCTCACTTGCTTTTGGAAATCGACGGCCAGGCTGCCAGCGTACGTTCCGAGCTAAAAAGTCTGAAAAAACTTCTACTCTCTGTCGATGCCACCAAAGTCGAAACGGCCTTTGGCGACGACGGCTGCGCAAGTCTCTGGAATATCCGTCGCAGCTTCTCCGAATCCCTGAAAGCCACCGGCCTGCGCAAACTCAACCAGGACACCGTCGTCCCGCGCGGACGCCTGGTTGATTTGATCAAATTTGCCGAAAAACTAAAAAAACGTCACGGCCTTGCAATCGCTTGTTTCGGTCACGCAGGCGATGGAAACATCCATGTAAACATCATGGTTGGCGACTACGACGACCCGAAAGTTAAAGCCCGCGCCGACGCGGCAGTTGATGATCTTTTCCGCCAGGTTATCGCCTGGAAAGGAGCCGTAACGGGCGAACACGGCATCGGCATTGCCCGTATGCCCTGGTGGCCGCAGGTTTCACAAAATAACATCGCCGAATTGCACCACCGCCTCAAATCCGCCCTCGATCCGGACGAACTCATGAACCCCGGGAAGTTTGCCTGACGACTATTTTTTTTCACACGATTCCGTTTTTTTTACCGGTAAAATCAGTTTTCGCTTGCGGTAATTTTTTCAGGTGAAAAATTCACCTTTGTGATAAAGGCCATTGTTACCGTTATGCCCAAGACCTCGGTGCTCGATCCGCAGGGAGCTGCCACCGCTGGCGCAATGAAACACCTCGGACTCGACTCCGTTGCTAAAGTCCGCATCGGACGCAGCATCGAAATCCTTCTGGAGAAACTCGATGAAGCAAAACTCCACGAAATTTGCCGAGACCTGCTCTCCAATCCCGTTATCGAAGATTACGAAGTCGAGATCATAGGTTCCGAAAATTAAGCAATCCATGACCAAGTTTGCCGTTATTCGTTTTCCGGGATCAAATTGTGATCAGGACTGCATCCACGCCATTCAGAACCTGGGTATCGAGGGCGTTTCCGCCGACTATATCTGGCACAAGGACAGCTACCTGCAAGGTGCGGATGTCGTCGTGCTGCCTGGTGGTTTTTCTTACGGCGACTACCTGCGCTGTGGAGCGATTGCGCAGTTTTCTCCCATTATGGCAGAGGTGAAAAAATTTGCTGCCGCTGGCGGTAAGGTCCTTGGTATCTGCAACGGCTTCCAAATTCTGTGCGAGGCCGGACTTCTGCCAGGTGCGCTTGTGCTCAATCGCGATCTGAAATTCATCTGCGAAAATCGTCACATCCGCGTAGAAAGCAGCGACTCTCCTTTTACAAAAAAAGCTACCCCGAAGACTGTCTGGCAACTCCCCATTGCACACGGCGAAGGCTGTTACATCGCAGACCCAAAAACCCTCCGCGAACTCAATACCTCCCGCCGCATCCTCTTCCGCTACTCAGATGCACAGGGGCTGACCATTGATAAAAACAACCCCAACGGCTCCTGCGAAAACATCGCCGGTATCTGCAACGAAAATCGAAACGTCCTCGGCCTCATGCCCCACCCCGAACGCGCCTGCGACCCGCTTCTCGGCGGAACCGATGGACGGCGGATTTTTGAAAGCCTTATTAAATCTGCCTGAGCACCCATTTTTTTTCGACCATGAACGAACCCGCTGTCACTCCCGAAGTCATCGAAAAACACGGCATCACACCCGAGGAATACGAACGCATAAAAGGCATTCTCGGACGCGAACCCAACTTTACTGAACTCGGCGTATTCTCCGTCATGTGGAGCGAGCACTGCTCCTATAAAAACTCTCGCCCCGAGCTGAAAAAATTTCCCGTTACCGGCCCAAAAGTCCTCGTAAAAGCAGGCGAAGAAAATGCCGGTGTCATCGATATCGGCGACGGCTGGGCAGTCGCTTTCAAAATGGAAAGCCACAACCACCCCAGTGCTGTAGAGCCTTTTCAGGGCGCAGCAACCGGCGTCGGTGGAATCATCCGCGATATCTTTACGATGGGAGCACGCCCCGTCTTTTCCATGAACTCCCTGCGCTTCGGTCCCATCGTCGGCGACGGACCAGAACAGCGCACAAACCGTCGTCTCTTCGAAGGCGTCGTCGCCGGTATCGCACACTACGGCAACTGCATCGGCATTCCCACCATCGGCGGCGAAATTTATTTTGACGAAAGCTACAGCGGTAACCCGCTCGTAAATGTTTTCAACCTCGGCATTCTGCGCCACGAAGAAATCGCACGCGGTGCTGCCTCCGGCATCGGCAACCCCGTTTTTTATGTCGGAGCCGAAACCGGACGCGACGGCCTCGCCGGAGCAGCCTTCGCCTCACGCGAACTCACCGAAGAGTCAAAAGAAGACCGCCCTGCCGTCCAGGTCGGTGACCCCTTCCGCGAAAAATTGCTTCTCGAAGCCTGCCTCGAACTTCTCGCCAGCGGCTGTGTCGCCGGTATTCAGGACATGGGAGCAGCCGGCCTCACCTGCTCAACCTGCGAAACTGCCAGCCGCGGTGGCACCGGTGTCGAAATCGATCTGCAGCTCGTCCCCAAACGCGAAGACGGTATGACTCCCTACGAGACTCTTCTCAGCGAATCGCAGGAGCGCATGCTCGTCATCGTCAAAAAAGGGGAGGAACAAACCGTCCGTGCTATTTTTGAAAAATGGGACCTGCCCTATGCCGAAATCGGCTCCGTTCGCGACGATGGGATGATGCGTGTCCGCGATGGCGAAAAAACCGTCGTCGAAATCCCCGCCCGCCAGCTTGCTGAAGACGCACCAATCTACCATCGCGAAGTTTCCGAAAAACCAAACCGCCCGCCAGTCGACCTTGCCGCACTTCCCGGGATCGACCTGCACAAAGCACTCCCCACCCTGCTGGCCGACCCCAGCATTACTTCCAAAAACTGGGTCTGGCGCCAATACGACCACATGGTCCGCCTCGGTGCGACTGTGCTACCCGGATCGGACGCAGCGGTTTTCATCGTTCGCGAAGCAAATAAAATCCTCGCTGCCAGCACAGACTGCAACGCAATCTACTGTCGCCAGGACCCGCGCCTCGGCGCACAAATCGCCCTCGCTGAAGCATGCAGAAATCTCGCCTGCTCAGGTGCCACGCCCATCGCCGTCACCGACAACCTGAACTTTGGCAACCCGCACAAGCCGGAAAATTTCCTCCAGCTCCGCGAAGCCGTCGAGGGTTTATCTGACGCCTGCCGCGCTTTCGATATCCCCGTCACGGGTGGCAACGTCAGTCTCTACAATGAAAATCCGGAAGGCGCCATTGACCCGACACCGACCGTCGGCGTCGTCGGAACCATCGACGATCCCGCCCACATCACCACGCAGGATTTTAAACAAGCCGGAGACATTATTTTTGAAATTGGAAATTTCGAAACCACCCTCGGAGCTTCACATTTTCTAAAAACACTTTACGGACGCAAAGAAGGTCTCCCGCCGAGTCTCAATCTCGAATTTGAGATTCGTCTGCACGCCGTCCTGCGCTCTGCAATCCGGGCTGGCCTTATCGCAAGTGCCCACGACTGTGCCGAAGGCGGCCTTGCCGTTGCTCTTGCCGAAAGCTGCCTCAGTGCCGATTCTGAATTCGGAGCAACCATTTCGCTGTCAGTCGCTGCTGGTAACAACCCGGACCAGCTCCGCCACGACATGCTGCTTTTCGGTGAAGCTCAGTCGCGCATCATCATTTCAGCCCGACCGGAAAATGCTGCTGCTTTGGAGGCTTATCTGAACGAACAAGGTATCTCCAATCGCCGTATCGGCGAAGTCACACAATCAGCCAACCTCAGCATTACCCTGCCGGATGGAGTAAATTACACCTGGCAATGCCAAAGCGACCTCCGCACTCCCTGGTCCGATACCATCGCCGAAGTTATGGTTACGGGATAAAAAAATTTCAATGCTCTCCTACGGTGCAAATCGGCGGTTACTGATGATGCGCCAGCGGTAGTAACTCTCGATAGGATCGGCTGAAAAATCGGTGGCGTAGTCCGGCAGAGAAGTATTGTTTGGATCGAGGTAACGCTCGATGCCGGTGGAGCCGCGATACTGACCGAGAATAACCCCGCGATCTTCACTCCATTGAGCAGGGTCCGTCGATGGATTTTTGAGTGCCTGCACGGTATAGAATACCGTGAAGCTGTTCGACTTTGTTGTGAGCCGTGGATAAATGTTGGCGTAGGGGCGCTCGCGTACGTTGTCCCCGACCAAGGCAAAGTCGCTCCCATACCATGCGGCGTCGGCCTGCGTATCAGTCGTCCAGGCTTGCCCCTCCGGCACCAGATAAATATCGCAAATCTCTGTTGCGGATTTAAAAATTTCCCCCTTGTCGAAGCGTTCCTTAAACTGACGCAGGGTGCCGTTTACCTCACTAAGGTTGAGAGCCCGGCGGACCGGATGGCTGATGC
>JBKEBM010000101.1:0-3880 GCA_047973165.1 Chthoniobacterales bacterium | reverse complement strand
CTGCGGGAGAAACATTTTTCCGGCGCCGAAGAGGTCGCCCACGATTTTCATTCCGTCCATGAGCGGACCTTCGATGACGAGGAGAGGGCGGTTGAGTTTTTGTCGGGCTTCTTCGGTGTCTTCTGCGATGAAGTCGGTGATGCCGTTTAGCAGGGCATACTCCAGGCGGTTCTCGACGGGGTCTTTGCGCCAGGAGAGGTCGGGGGTGTTGGATGTTGTTTTACCGCTGGCCTGGGCTTTGATTTCTTCAGCGTAGCCGACGAGGCGTTCTGTCGCGTCGGGGCGGCGATTTAATAAAACGTCTTCGACCATTTTGCGCAGGGGACCGGGGATGTCTTCATAGACGCCAAGTTGGCCGGCATTTACGATGCCCATGTCGAGGCCGACTTTGATTGCGTGGTAGAGGAAGGCGGAGTGCATGGCTTCGCGCACGACGTTGTTTCCTCGGAAGGAGAAGGAGATATTACTGATGCCTCCGCTCACGCGGGCGTGGGGGAGATTTTCTTTAATCCATTTTGTGGCTTTGATGAAATCGACGGCGTAGTTGTTGTGCTCTTCGATTCCGGTGGCGACGGTGAGGACATTGGGGTCGAAAATAATGTCTTCGGGCGGGAAGCCGACTTCTTCGGTGAGGATGCGGTAGGCGCGTTCGCAGATGGCGATGCGGCGTTCGTAGTTGTCGGCCTGGCCTTTTTCATCGAAGGCCATTACGACGGCGGCGGCTCCGTATTGGCGGACTTTGCGGGCTTGTTCGCGGAATTCGTCTTCGCCGGATTTGAGGCTGATGGAGTTGACGATGCATTTGCCCTGGACACAGCGGAGGCCGGCTTCGATGACTTCCCATTTGGAGGAGTCGATCATGATCGGCACGCGGGAGATGTCGGGTTCGCTGGCGATGAGGTTTAGGAATCTCGTCATGGCGGCGACACCGTCGAGCATTCCTTCGTCCATGTTTATGTCGATGATTTGTGCGCCGGCTTCGACTTGCTGGCGGGCGATGGAGAGGGCGGTGTCGTAGTCGTTTGCGCGGATGAGTTTTGCGAAGCGCGGGCTGCCTGTGACGTTGTTTCGTTCGCCGACGTTGATGAATGGGATTTCGGGGCGGGCGGTGAAGGGTTCGAGTCCGCTGAGGCGGAGCGTGGTTTTGCGGGTGGGGACTTTGCGTGGCGGGAGGCCTTTTATGATCTCACCGATGCGTTGGATGTGGTCGGGCGTGGTGCCGCAGCAGCCGCCGATGATATTTAGCCAACCCTGGTCGGCCCAGTCTTTGAGCTGTGGGGCGAGGCTCTCCGGGGTTTCCGGGAAACCGGTTTCGGAGAGTGGGTCGGGCAGGCCGGCGTTGGGGTAGGTGCTGATGTAGAAGGGGGAGATGTTTGAGAGTTCCTCGATGTAGGGGCGCATTTCGTTTGGGCCGAGAGCGCAGTTTAGCCCGACGCTGAGGAGCGGGAAATGGGAGATGGAGTTGAGGAAGGCTTCGACGGTTTGTCCGGTGAGGGTGCGTCCGCTGAGGTCGGTGATGGTGCCCGAGACCATTACGGGGAGGCTTTTTCCGGTTTCCTCAAAAACTTCTGAAATGGCGTGGAGAGCGGCTTTGGCATTGAGGGTGTCGAAGACGGTTTCGACGAGCAGGATGTCCACTCCGCCCTCCATGAGTGCGAGGATTTGCTGACGATAGGCACCGGCAACCTGTTCGAAAGTGACGTCGCGTTTTCCGGGATCATTCACATCGCGGGAAATACTCAGGGTGCGGCTCAACGGACCGATGGCACCAGCAACAAAAACGCGGCGGTCCACGGCGTCGGCGGCTTCGCGGGCGACTTTGGCAGCGGCGATGTTGAGCTCGGTGACGATTTCTTCCATGCCGTAGTCGGACTGGGAGATCGTTGTGCCGTTGAAGGTATTTGCCTCGATGATGTCGCAGCCCGCGGCGACGTATTGGTCGTGAATTTCGCGGATGATTTGCGGCTGGGTGAGCACGAGAAGGTCGTTGTTGCCTTTTACGTCGCTGGGCCAGTCGGCGAAGCGTTCGCCTCGGTAGTCGGCTTCTTCGAGTTTGTAACGCTGGACCATAGTGCCCATTGCTCCGTCGAGCAAGAGGATGCGTTGGTCGAGTAGGTCCTGGAGTTCTTTGAAAACGGAGTCGCTCATAATTTTTTAGTGAGATGATGAAAGTTTGGCGGATTGTTTGTTACGGTTTGTCACAGCAAAATAAACTCCGAGGATCAGCAGTGTGAAAAGTATGTCGCTGAGCAAAGAGTTTCTGAAAAAAGTCCATGTGGGCGGAAAGCCGGGGAGTCCGACGGTGAGTGCCTGTAGCCAGCCGGAGAGGTTTTTTGTGTAGGCCGGGCTGGAGAACCATGCACCGGTATTTGTGATGAGATAAAAAAGGAAGGCGTTGCTGAGGGTTGCGGTTACAAGCTCGCCGGTATTCCAGGATTTTTTTTGAAAATAATAGCCGAGTGCAAATGCGAGGCTGTAACTCAATAAACGCAGGGCTTCTCCTGCTCCGAAAATCGTGACGCCGTAGTGGATATTCAAAAAGAAATCCGAGAGTAGCAGCGGCAGCACGGCGAGGAGGATTCCGGATCGCAGCGATAAAAACAGACCAGCACAGAAGGCCAGCGCCATCAGGGGAGAGAAATTTGGAAGTTCCGGCCAGAGGGCCGTGCGCAGGAGGCGAAAAAGCAGGGTTATTACGATGATGCTGCCTATCAGGAAGGCGGGTGATTTTATTTTCATGAAATGGTGTGTGTTTTTTTATTGAAGGTATTTGAGGCTGCCGACCGGAGCGAAGCGTCCTACTTTGGCTTCCGGTGCACGGGGGTCAAGCGTCGATGGGTCGAGTGGTAAAAATCCTGATGATCCGTCGGCAAATCCGACCATTGCTTTTCCTCGGTGACGAAAATGCACGGTTAGGTTTTGGGAATCGATGCCGTAGAATTCTTCGATCATCGGGTTTGAGCGTGAGGCGGGGCGTTGGAAGGTATTGACCTGTGCGGAGGTTGCGAAAACGACGGTCTTTGATGGGTTTTTCAGCTCCCAGAAATTTTTGCAGTCGGCTCCCATCCAGCCGCCGCCAAGGTGGACATTGTAGCCAACTCCGAGGTAGCCCGACTGGAATTTGGGTTTGAAAGTTTTTCCGGTGAAGGAAAAGGATGGGTCCGGGCGGAGTGCTGCCGGGATGTAGCCTGCCAGCGGGCCTTCATTTGGTTTGAAAAAACGTTTTCCTTCGCCGGCGGCACGGCTTTCAGGTGGTTCGAGGCCGAACCACCAGACGGTTCCTTTCGGTGTCCAGCCTACGTATTTCCAGTAAACGAAACGGTTGTCCGCGAGATAACTCTGTGCTCCGATGCTGAGTTGGCGGATGTTATTTGCTGAAATTGCCAGCGAGGTATTTTCATATAAGCGCAGGCCGACCGGTGCGATGATCGAGGCCAGAATCATCCCGATGGCGAGGACGACGGTCATCTCGATTAAAGTAACTGCGCGGGTCGATTTCAGCATGGGTGAAGGCGTCTTTTCAGATAAAATAAAATTGCTGCACCGCCCAGAAAGTAAATCACCGTCGGCTCGGGAACCGGTGCGATCGAAGGAGAACTCAGGCCGTCGCCAAAAACAAAACCGTCCCAACTCCCCGGTGCGAGTTCGCGCCAGGGAGCCGAAAGTCCACTGCCAAAGCTCCATGAACCCTCCGCGACCGGGCTGCCAGTCGGGAAACCGGCTTTGCCTCCGCTGACCCATTGCGACCAGTAGGGCGTATAGGGTGGCGTGCTGGTATTGACGAGATTAATACCATTGTAATTGAGATTATTCAAAAAATAGTTCGGGTCAGCCACGGTGCCATAGTTATTAAAAGTTCCCGTCAAATTGCTGTCGAAAG
>JBKEBM010000049.1:0-10534 GCA_047973165.1 Chthoniobacterales bacterium | reverse complement strand
TCTTTCAGGCTCATCAGCCGCAGCAGGAGATTCACCTCATCCCAGCTTGCCTGCCTCGTATCCTCGCCAGGCGATGTACCTGGACCGAAATGCGCGGGAATAATGCTATGAATCTCGAACGATGTGGTCAGCAGCGCATGGACAATCGCAAACTGATCGTCGGCCTCGTTTTTTGCGTCCGTATTGAGAATGACACGGTGAAGTTTTTCAGGGGAGGGGATGGATTGGAGCTTTGGCAGAGTCATTTGGTAATAAGAATCGTTTGTTCGACAGGCGTCGCGGTGAATTTTAGCATATTACGACCGATGTTGCCGAGGCCGTAAAGACTTGTTTTGTCCGGCTTCTATGCCGAAAAGCAGGTTTTCGGGTGTGCCCTTAAAGCGCAACGGGCTCAGGCGAGGAGCTTTTTCCGGTCGCCAGGGGTTTTCACTGAAGTTGCTGTTTTCGATTTTTGTAAGATCGCGTCGAATGAGATTGTGCACGGCTGAAATGTTCAGATCGAGTGCCTGGAGATTGTTGGATGAGGTATTTTGCAGAGCGAGGTGAAAAAGGCGGACTGCCGGATGGAGGCGATTTGCAAATTTATAATGATGTGGGCGAAAATAATGTTTCTTGAGGTGAACGTAGGCACCGGCAAGCTGGATGAGCCCTTTGTATAAAAACCAGTGAGGAGATTTTTCTTCCGTATCGTGAAGCCAGAGATGCTCCAGCACATCGTGGGCCTCGTAATATTCAGCGGCATCGAAACAGGTGAAATAGCTCTCGTAATAAGGAGAATAAAGACCAGGCACGGCAGGCGGAGCACTTTTTTGAAGTTCTTCCACGCGTTCCTGGATTCGTGTGCTTTTTTTCATAGGATCGTGCCTGGAATCTGTGTTATATAGAAGATACGTTGATCTCCATGATGTCAAAATCCAAGTTTGATTCCTGCGATCCCCGCGTTTTGCTGCTGCCTGTCTCCGTCTCCGGATGAGTACGGAGGTCTGGATTCTGCTGTTTGCGACGGGCGTGCTGGCACTTGTCTCAGCGGCTGTTTCAGCGGTTGAGACGGCACTTTTTTCCATAACTCCGTCTGATCGTAAGAAACTGGAAAAGGCTTCGAAGCGCAGAAAGCACCGGCTCGATCTGTTGCTGGATCATCCTGGTAAAACTCTCAACACACTGTTGCTGGCAGACAGTTTTTTTAATATCTCGGTCGTTTTTTGTGCGCTGGCTTTGGTGGAGCGTGTGCCTTATTTTGAAGAAGTTCCCGATTGGATAACGGCGACGCTGGCACTTGCCGGCATAGGTGTTTTTTGTGAATTGATTCCGAAAATCCTGGCGACGCGGATGCCTGTTTTTCTTACACGTATTGGTTCACCGTTTGCTCGTCTTTTGCAGAAGTTACTGATTTTTCCGGCGATGCAGATGCAGCGTTTGAGTGACCGCGTGATTCATCATTACACTCCGGCTGGTTCGCGCCGGGCGAATGAGCTGGACGAAGGAGAATTACTTACGCTTTTAAAAATCAGCCGGAAGGAAAAAAGTCTTCGTGAGAGTGAGGGGCGGGCCATCGCCGAGGTCGTTAAACTGGGGGGTGAGCAAGCATCGCATTGTGTGACACCACGGGTGGATATTTTTACAATTCCGGATGATTTATCGAACGAAAAGGCGATAGCATTGCTGCGTACGCAGCGTTATGCTCGTGTGTTGGTGACGGGGGAGACTCCGGATGATGTGCTTGGGTTGCTGGATGTGAAGACGTTGCTTTTGAATCCGGAGATTTCGTATCTGGAGTTGGTGGAGCCGCCGGCTTTTGTTCCCGAGACGATGCCTGCGCTGGAGTTGTTTGATAATTTTTTGCGTGGTCAGCAACGCTTTGCAATTCTCCTGGATGAGTATGGCGGGATGGAGGGGATCGCGACGATCTCGGATTTTATCGAGGAAATTTTTGGCGACGAGGGGCAGGGAGAGAAGGCGGAGTTATATCTGGAGCGTCTGGATGAAACGCGGATACTGGCAAACGGCAGTGCGAAGCTCGATGATCTGGAGGAGATTTTTCAGACGACGATTGATGATGAGGGAGCCGACAGCCTGGGGGGATTGATTGTAAATGAAAGCGGCCAGGTGCCGCGTCCGGGCATGTCGATTCGTATTGGTGAATGGCGGGCAACCGTTCGTCGGGCAACGCGCAAACGCATCAAAGAAGTGTTGCTGGAGCGGGTTGCTGCGACTGAGGTCCAGGGAGCAGAGCTGGATTCCGAAAGGGTTACCGTGAGGAAGGAGGGTGTGGAGCTGTGATTTTTGCTGCGATACTTTGCTGTGTTTTGCTTGCTTTTATTGCATCGGGTATTGAGGCCGGTGTGGTGGCGGTGAACCGTATTCGCCTGCATCACTATGCGGAGCGTGGCGAGCCTGCGGCGCAGACTCTGGAGGAGCTTCTCCGAAAACCCGGGCGGCTTATGACGACGGTGGTTATTATAAATTTCACGGCGCGTGCTTTGGGACTTGGGCTGTTGTTTTCTCTGCTTTCGGTAAATTACAAGCCGCTGGTGGCGGCGGGGATTCTGGCAATTTCGCTGCCGTTTTTTGCTGTCTTTTTTGAGATTTTGCCGAAGGCACTGTTTCGACGTTTTCCTTACAGGGCACTGGTCTTTTTTGCGCGTTTGCTGGAGCTTGCAAATTATTTACTACTGCCGATTTCGTGGCTTGCGGAGAAGCTGGTTGCTCCGGTGCTGCGGCTGGCCAGGGAGAAAAGTAACATTCGCCTGGCGTCGGTGATGTCGATTCGCCAGATCGTGAACGATGCCACAAGACGGGGAGTTTTAACACGTTTGCAGAAACATTTTATTCATTCGATTCTGAATGCTCAGCGTGTGAGTGCTGAGAGCGTGATGATCCCTATTGATGATATCACTCATCTCAGTGAGGATGCTACGGTGGCGGATGTTATTCGTGTGGCGCGGGAGAAAAAAATCGATCGACTCCCGCTTTTAAAGGAAGACCATTCGCTGCTGGGAGTTGTGAACTCATTTGATTTACTGATTGATGATGTGCAGGAGGGGATGGCTGCTTCTTATGCACGCCGGGTAGTTTTTATTTCTGCGAGTGAGCCGATTATTGAGGCTTTGCTGCGTTTGCGTGCGGCGAGGGTCTCGCTGGGAGTTGTCCGGCAGAAGCCTTCGGAAAAGATCGTAGGAATTCTTCCTGCGGAAGATATTGTTCGTAAACTCCTCATGGGCTGACAAAAAAAGTTTCCAAAATTTTCCAGGTGGCTTGTCAACAGCACTCACCTTTCATAGTGTCTCGCATTCATGAAGGTATATATCGACGGAGAATTTTTTGATAAAGCCGAGGCCAAAATTTCGGTTTTCGATCACGGTTTGCTTTACGGCGACGGCGTTTTTGAGGGGATTCGTTTTTATTCAGGGCGCGTTTTTCGCCTGGATGAGCATTTGCGTCGTCTTGAAAAATCTGCCCGTGCCATTGCCCTCTCGCTTCCTTTTTCGCTAAAAGAAGTAGAGAAGGCTGTCCTGGAAACGATTCGGAAAAATGAACTGCAGGATGGTTACCTCCGCCTGGTCGTCACGCGTGGCAGTGGCGATCTGGGGCTGAGTCCGATAAATTGTCCGAAGCCGAGCATGATTATTATTGCTGCTGGTATCACACTTTACCCCGAAGAAAAATATCAGAATGGTCTGGAGCTGGTCACCTGCTCGACGCGCCGCACAAATCACGGTGCGCTTTCTCCGATGGTAAAATCACTAAACTATCTCAACAACGTCCTTGCAAAACTCGAAGCAATCAACGCCGGAGCAGGCGAGGGGATCATGCTCAATGAACAGGGGTATGTCGCGGAATGCACAGGCGACAACATCTTCATCGGCGTAAACGGAGAAATCCTGACTCCGCCGGTTTCCTCAGGTGCACTCGCAGGAGTGACGCGGGCTGTTGTTTTTGAAATTGCTGACGAACTCAGGATCACTATAAAAGAGGCTCTGCTCACGCGCTACGATCTTTACACCGCTGACGAGTGTTTTCTTACAGGAACGGCGGCAGAGGTCATCCCTGCTGTGAGCCTGGACAAGCGTCTGATTGGCTCAGGAAGCCCCGGAGCACTAACAAAACGTTTCATGACCGCATACAACAAGTTGACACAATCCACCGGCACTGCGATTTATAGTTAAAGGTATGCAGTGCGATGTCTGTCAGAAAGTAGAGGCTGAAGTCTTTCTCACGCAAATAGTCGAGGGGGAGATGAGGAAGGTTAATCTCTGCCCTGCCTGCGCCAAGGCAAAAGGCGTCAATGACCCGACGGGTTTTACATTACCTGAAATCCTGAACAAGATGGGGGTCAGCGAGAAGGTGGAGCAGAGTCCGGGGCTCCTCAAGTGCCCTTCCTGCGGTTTCACTCAGGCAGATTTTAAAAGAACTGCCCGGTTCGGCTGCAGCGAATGCTACGATGTTTTTCAGGATCAGCTTTTGCCGATGCTGAAAAGCATGCACAAAGGCACGATGCATACCGGGCGGGTTCCTGCACGTTTTCGGACGGAACTCCTGCTTAAACGTCAGATCGAATCTTTGCAGGGACGCCTGACAAAAGCCGTCGAAAAAGAGGCCTTTGAAGAGGCTGCTTCCCTGCGCGATGAAATCCGTCAAATCGATGCCGAGGTGAAAAAATCATGATGCTTTCCCGTATCATTGCAAATTCCGGAGAGTGGCTTACAGGCAAGGGGCCGCATCGGCAAATTGTCGTCAGCAGTAGGATTCGCCTTGCACGAAATATCCACCTGAAACCCTTTCCGGGATGGGCAAAAAAAGACGAGCGTCTGGAGATTCTGGACGAAGTCAAAAAGGCGGTGGAAGAGCTGCCGGAAATGCAGGAAGCTTTTTCCGAAAATCTGGACTCACTCACCTCGCTGGAGAAACAGATTCTGGTCGAGCGACATTTGATCAGCCGCGAACATGCGGCCAAAGGAGCCGGCAGCGCAGTTGTGATGAATATGGAGCAAACTCTCAGCTTCATGATCAACGAAGAGGATCACCTTCGCATGCAAGCCATCCTGAGCGGCCTGCAACTTCGGGAAGTTTACGAACTCATCAACAAAACAGACAACGAACTCGACGACGCCCTTGATTTTGCTTTTCACGAAAAACTCGGCTTCCTTACAGCCTGTCCAACGAATGTCGGCACCGGTATGCGTTGCTCGGCAATGCTGCATTTACCGGCTCTTGTAATGAGTGAACACATAAAGAGCGTTATCAACTCCATCAATAAAATTGGCCTTGTGGTGCGTGGCCTCCACGGCGAGGGTTCCGAAGCCATGGGAAATCTTTTTCAAATTTCAAATCAGGCCACTCTTGGTGAATCCGAAGAAGAAATTGTAAACCGCCTCGACAACGTCATTCGCAAAATCGTGGAGCTTGAGGGAAATTCCAGAAGTGTCCTGGCTGAAAAAAATTCTGACCGACTACTCGACCAGGTTGGGCGTGCCTATGGAATCCTCTCCTACGCCTGCACCATGACCTCAAAAGAAGCTCTCGACCTGCTCTCCGTCATCAAACTCGGAGCAGACCTCGGCCTTTTTCCGGACAGTAGCGCACAAGCAGTGGATGAACTCCTGATTGAAATCCAGCCCGCACATTTACAAAAAGGTGCCAGCACCCAAAAAATGCAGGCACACGAACGAGACAGCTTGCGCGCCGAGCTGATTCGAGCCAGACTGGCTTCCATGCCAGCACCCGATAAGGCTAAATTTTTCGAGAAAACCTCTTTCACCAACAGTCAATCATGATGAACAATTTCACACCAAGAGCTCAGCAAGTCCTGGCACTTTCGCGAAAGGAAGCAGATCGCTTTAATCACAATTATGTTGGAACGGAGCACCTCCTGCTCGGGCTGATCAAGCTCGGCCAGGGTGTCGCCGTCAACGTCCTTCAAAAAATGGGCCTCGATCTCGATACAGTTCGCAACGAAGTCGAGAAGCAGGTCGGCTCCGGCTCCGAGTCAAAATCCGCCGGCAGTATTCCCTACACGCCACGAGTCAAAAAAGTGCTCGCACTCGCCGGAAAAGAGGCAAAAAGTCTCCAGCATTCCTACGTCGGCACCGAGCATATCCTGCTCGGTCTTCTGCGCGAAGGCGAAGGCGTCGCCGCACGCGTACTGAAAAATCTCGAAATCGATATTGAGCGCACCCGCAACGAAGTTCTCAAAGAACTCGACCCAAATTTCGACCCGCAGGACGAAGAAGAAGACGGAGTCCCCTCAGAAGTTGGGGGCAAATCCGCCTCCAAAACACCGGCCCTCAAAGCCTTCGGGCGCGACCTCACTGAACTGGCTCACAAGGGAGAGCTGGACCCGGTGATCGGACGCTCTGAAGAAATTGAGCGTGTCATTCAAATCCTTTGTCGTCGCACAAAAAATAACCCCGTCCTGATCGGTGAAGCCGGAGTCGGAAAAACTGCAATCGCCGAGGGCCTCGCCCAGGAAATTGTCAACGAAACCGTCCCCGACATTCTCCATGACAAAAAAGTAATTACGCTCGATCTCGCCCTCATGGTTGCCGGAACCAAATACCGCGGCCAGTTTGAAGAGCGGATCAAAGCCGTTATGGACGAGATCAAACGTACCAAAAACGTTATCCTCTTCATCGACGAGATGCACACCATCGTCGGAGCAGGTTCCGCCGAAGGTGCCATGGATGCATCCAACATCATCAAACCCGCTCTCAGTCGCGGTGAGTTGCAGTGCATCGGTGCCACAACTCTCAACGAATATCGCAAATACATCGAAAAAGACTCCGCTCTCGAACGTCGTTTCCAGACGGTAAAAGTCGATGCCCCAACCGTTGAAGAGACCATTCTCATCCTCAAAGGTCTGCGTCACAAATACGAAGCCCACCACAAAGCCACCTTTACAGACGAGGCTCTCGAATCTGCCGCCAAACTTTCGGATCGCTATCTCACCGGACGTTTTCTGCCGGACAAAGCCATCGACATTGTTGACGAAGCTGGTGCCCGCGCCCGGATTACAAATATGACCCGCCCTCCAAACGTCAAAGACGCCGAGGCGGAAATCGAACAAATTAAAACCGAAAAAGAAGCTGCCATCAAAGAACAGGATTTTGAAAAAGCAGCTTCACTTCGCGATTCTGAACAACATGCCAAACAAGCTCTCGAAAAAATCCTGAGTGAATGGCGAACCGGACGTGAGGAAAAAGAAATCACCGTCACCGAAGACGATATCATGCATGTTGTTTCACGCTGGACGGGTGTGCCTCTCCAGCGCATGGAGCTGGGCGAATCCACAAAACTTCTCGCTATGGAAGGCGAACTCCGCAGCCGTGTGATCGGCCAGGACGAAGCTGTCACAGCAATCAGCAAAGCTCTGCGGCGCTCCCGTGCGGACCTCAAAGACCCGAAACGCCCGATAGGCTCCTTTGTTTTCCTCGGGCCGACCGGCGTTGGCAAGACCTTTCTGGCCCGCACCCTGGCGGAGTATATGTTTGGAGATGGCGATGCGATTATCCAGATCGACATGTCGGAATACATGGAGAAATTCACCGCCTCGCGCCTCATCGGATCGCCTCCAGGCTACGTCGGACACGAGGAAGGCGGCCAGCTTTCCGAAGCCGTTCGTCGTCGCCCTTACTCGGTTGTGCTTTTCGACGAAATTGAAAAAGCGCACCCCGATGTCATGCACCTGCTCCTCCAGATTCTTGAGGAAGGCAAAGTGACTGACAGCCTGGGCAGGAAGATCGATTTCCGAAATACCATCATCATCATGACCTCCAATGTCGGAGCTGAACTGATTAAAAAACAGACCTCTCTTGGCTTCGGTGCACCCGCTTTGGATGACGACTACGACACGATGCGTGAGAAAATCATGGAGGAGACCAAGCGCGTCTTTAAGCCCGAATTTCTCAACCGTCTTGACGACATTATCG
The DNA here is from genome assembly GCA_047973165.1 of Chthoniobacterales bacterium. Classification (GTDB taxonomy): domain Bacteria; phylum Verrucomicrobiota; class Verrucomicrobiia; order Chthoniobacterales; family JBKEAD01; genus JBKEAD01. Next base: position 2,609 of record JBKEBM010000049.1, on the reverse strand, counting down.
TCTTTCACACGCTCAGCAAAGACAACCTCATGGAGATCGTCAGCCTCGAAGTGGATAAACTCATCGAGCGCATCAAAGCCAAAGACGTGCATTTGCAACTCGATCAGTCCGCAAAGGATTTTCTTATAGAGAAAGGTTACGATCCAAATTACGGAGCACGTCCAATGCGCCGCACGGTCGAGAAATACCTCGAAGACCCGATGGCCGAAGAAATTCTTCGCGGCGATGTAAAAACCGGCGATGTTGTCCTGGTCAGGCTCGAAGACGGAAAACTGATCTTTTCCGTAACGGGCAATAACAGTGCGGACGCCGACGCAGAAATCACGCCTCACAAATAAAGCATCCCGTTTGTGCCGTATTTTTTTGAAACGGAAATGCGGCACAAATTTTTATTTGAAATGGGTATATCCGAAAATCTGCTTTTCGGCAGAGAAGCCGGACAAAATTTTGGAGACAAGGCGAAAAGATACTCGCTGGCCTTGTCCCAACGGACATCTTTTCAACGCCGTCTCCAGGGTTTTGAGCAACTCTGTGCTGAAAATGGGGTTTCCGGGTGTACCCAAATAAGAATACTCCCATGAGTTCCCCCTGGCTTTGGCAGATTGGCGGCCAGCATTTTGATTTACAAAAAAACGCCCTCCTCATGGGGATACTCAACGTAACCCCCGACTCCTTTTCCGACGGCGGAGAATTTTTTTCAAAAGAATCCGCTGTCGAGCAGGGCCTGCGCCTCCTGGAGCAAGGTGCCGACATTCTGGACATCGGTGGTGAATCCACCCGCCCAGGTGCCAGTTCGGTCTCGGCTGAAGAAGAGATGAGCCGCACTCTTCCCGTCATTCAGGAGCTTCGTAGTCGCACTTCAGCACCGCTGTCCATCGACACCTCCAAGCCTGAAGTCGCCCGCGCTGCTGTCAAAGCAGGTGTCAGCATTATCAACGACGTAACCGGATTCACAAAGCCGTCTATGCGTGCAGTCGCAGCGGAATCCTCTTGTGGCCTGGTGGTAATGCACGCCCAGGGCTCCCCGGCGACCATGCAGCAACAGCCTTTTTACACAGACGTGGTTGCCGAAGTCAGCGATTTCCTTCGCACTTCGCTTCGAAACCTGGAGGCTGTCGGCATCGCTGCCGATCGCATCATCCTGGACCCCGGTATCGGATTTGGAAAAACTGCAGAGCACAATGCTAAGCTGCTTGCAAATATCCCCGACCTGGGCAGAATCGGACGACCTCTCCTGATTGGTGTTTCCCGTAAATCCTTTCTTGGTCGGATCGCAAATTCGGATGCTATGGAAGACCGTTACTGGCCGGGGATAGCCCTGACTGTGCTGGGGCGCGAAACCGGTGCCCGTATTTTTCGCGTTCACGAACCCGTGCCACATCGTCAGGCTTTGAAAATAACCGAAAGCATTATAAATCTGAACCTCCAGACATGATTGAGAACATTATACATTTTATCAGTGCGACGTGGAAGTCCGGCCTGGAGATTCTCATCCTGACGATTGTTCTTTACTATTCCTATCGCTACCTGCGCGGTACACGAGGTGCCCGTATTTTCTTCGGGTTGGCTCTCCTGATTCTCGGTCTGACTTTGGTCTCACAGGTTTTGAACCTCGTGGTCATCAGTTGGATTCTCCGTAGTTTGTCCGTCTTCCTGGCACTTGCTTTGGTGGTTATTTTCCAGCCTGAGCTGAGGCGACTTCTTACCGACCTCGGCACGCATCCGCTTTTTTCTTCAGCCTTTCAGAAAAAAGAAGTCATCGAAGAACTCATCGACTCTGTTTTTGAACTTTCAAGTAAAGGATTCGGAGCGCTCATCGCTATCGAGCGCGATATTAGTCTGCGCCCGATTACCGAGAGCGGTTCCGCTATTGACTGTATTTTTTCAAAGGACCTTGTTGTCACTATTTTCCACCCCAAGACAGTTCTCCACGACGGAGGGCTCATCATGATAAACGACCGTATCGCTGCTGCCGCCTGTATTTTCCCGCTGACGCAGCGCGAGGACCTCGACAGGAATCTCGGTCTGCGTCACCGGGCTGCCATTGGCATCACTGAAGAATCCGACGCCATCGTGCTCATCGTGTCTGAGGAAACCGGCCACGTTTCCATCTGTCATAATGGGATGATCGATCCCAACCTGAATGTCGATAATTGCCGCCAGCGTCTCACTGAACTTTTATCTATCAAAGAAGAATGAAGAATCTGATTCTGACAAACTGGAAGCCTAAGCTGGCCTGCCTCCTGCTGGCCTCCGCACTTTGGTATCTGATCAAAAATAATGTGGATAACTCTCCTGGAGAGTCGATCTGGCCGGCACCTTCCCAGCCGATTCAGCCAGTCCAGCCAACCATAAAAAAAGCTCTCCCGGTAGAAAAGTAGGGCATTTTTTTGAGTTTGGTATCACAGGCAGAGCACTCAGCACGAACGCCGTCTGAAAGAGAATGCGAGCATCGTGGCTAAGACCAAAACACCCGTAGTTGGTTCCGGAATGGCGGTGAGGTGAACCTCATAGGTCCCTGTGTAAGAATCTTCGCTGTCAGGACCGGCGGGTGGTTGATCATTCAGGTTCACGCCACTGGACACCGCAGAGAAACTATAAACGGGCGT
>JBKEBM010000219.1:0-15396 GCA_047973165.1 Chthoniobacterales bacterium | reverse complement strand
AAGGAAGCAAATCCGTTTTCATATAAAAAAAGAAACAAGGGCACACCCGAAAACCTGCTTTTCGGCAGAGAGGCCGGACAAAATTTTAGAGACAAGGCGAAAAGATACCCGCTGGCCTTGTAACAACGGACATCTTTTCAACACCGTCTCCAGGATTTTGAACAACTCTGTGTTGAAAATGAAGTTTCCGGGTGTGCCCTTAAGACAGGGTAATGCTTCTTCCCGGTTCGGGGGTCAGGATTTTTGTATCCGGCAGTTGTTTTTCGAGTTCCTTCCGAAACCATTTGATTGCAGGCGTGTCTCCGTGGACCAGGAGGATTGTTTTGGGGTGCAGCTTCACCGCATACTCCAGCAAACGCTCACGTCGTGCATGCGCACTGAATGTAAATTCCTGAATCTCACAGCGTCGCTCCAGCTCTCCAAGTCGCTCGTCCAGAGAGACTTTCCCCCCCTGCGGTGTCGCCCGCAGGCGTCCCGCCGGTGATTCCGGATCGCTGTAGCCCACAAAGAAAAGAGCCTGATTTTCGTCTTCGAGAATGTGCCGCACAAAAATATTGGAGAGCGTATTTTCAGTTAGCATACCACTGGACAAGGCGTAGAGCGTACCAGCTTTCGGCTTCAGCGTATCAATATCCCGCCCCGAAGCCACGCTGGGCACAATATTTTCCAGTAAAGAAATTCCGGATAAATTTCTCCGTGCGGTCTCTGCTGTTGCATCATAAACCTGCGCTATTTTTGTGCTCAAACCGCCAATGTAGATAGGAAAGTCCGGTAGCTCTCCGCGCTGGCGATACTCCAGAATCATCCCCAGCAACTCCTGTGTTTTTCCGAGTGCAAAAACGGGTATCGTCACGGACGCACCTCGCTCAAAAGCTGCCAGGATACTTTGCATCAGTCGATCCGCCTCGCTTTTACGCGTAAAACCATCCGGGGTCGGCGTATCTCCCCGCGTCGTTTCCATCACAAGCACATCGACACCCTCGGTTGGGAAATCCGCAGGCTGCATAATAGTCTGCCCTTCAAAGTGCACATCGCCTGTATAAAAAAGCGTCTGCCCCTCATGTCGCAGCAAGACACCCGCTGAACCCAGAATATGCCCTGCATCATAAAATTCGACGCTTGTTTCCTTATCGCTCCATGCACTCTCCGCAAGTAAATATCCCTCCAAATCGTAACGCTTCCGCCGCTTCACACGAATCCAGTTTTCCTGGCAATAATCCACTCCGCGATGTGTGAAGAGCGGATAGTCATCCAGCTTCAGACTCTCTCGCTGCCGCTTCATCACGTTCACCGAATTATGCAGCATGATCTCACCAATTTCGTAAGTCTCCTCTGTCATCAAAACCGGAGCTTGCTGATGCATCCGCGTCAAAAAAGGCAGCGAACCGATGTGATCCTGGTGCGCATGGGTCAGAATAATCGCATCCACAGGAAGCTCCCCGAGAAGCTGAAAGTTCGGTGTCGATTCCAGCCCGGCCTTTTTGGGATGCATGCCTGAATCAAGGATGATGCGCTGTCCTCCCAGAGTCAGCAGGTAGCTGTTTGCACCGATCTCGACATCCCGCGTAAGACTTAAAAATTCCATAGGCTAAAGTCAGCCGTTTCAGCGTATGAAAGCAAACACCAACTTCATTTCCCCGATAAAAATCAACGCTCCTCACGCAATTTCCAAAATAAAGATTTTGTTTTCTGTAAATCATTATTTTTTGATTCAAGTCAAAGTATTTTCAGCATATCCAATTCAGGATGCGCCCTCCAACAAACCAATAAAATCCAACATTAATGAAAATCAAAAATAACTATCGTATTCTGTCAGGTCTTTGCAGCGTTTTGCTGGGAGCCTTTTTAACAACGAGTGCTGTTTACAGCCAGGATGCAGCCGCAGCCAAAGAAGTCGAAATCACAGGCAACGACACAATGAAATTCAGCCTGGCCACCATCGAAGTATCACCCGGCCAGGAAGTCAAACTGACTCTGAAAAATGTTGGAAAACTACCCAAGCAAGCCATGGGGCACAACTGGATACTTCTCAAATCAGGTTCTGATGTCATGGCGTATGGTGCAGCCGCAAGCAAACATGCAGCCGCAGATTACATTGCACCGGAACTGGCCGAACAAGTCCTCGCTCACACCAAGCTTCTCGGACCAGGCGAAAGCGACACCATCACCTTCACCGCACCGACAGAGCCGGGTTCTTACCCCTTCATCTGCTCCTTTCCCGGGCATGTAGCTCTGATGAAAGGCGAGTTGATTGTTAAATAAAAGATTCCTTAACAAGTAAAAAAATATCCGTTCCCACAGCGAATGCATAAATTCGCTGTGGGAAAACGGTCTTCAAAAAAATAATAGCCCCTCTCCCCGGCAGCAAAAAGGCAAAGATATAGTCTGATTTCATCAGAGATTTGGTATTATACTTCCTTTGCCTTCATCAGCAGGGCAACGATGCCGAGAGTCAACAGGGAGCTGAGTGGCATCAGGATGGCGGCGAGTAAGGGATTCATGTCACCACGCAGGCTTATGGTGATGACGATTACATTATAGAGAAAGGTAAAGGCGGTTGTGACTCGCACGGCAAATTCGCGCTGTGCTCGCGTGCGTGTGAGGCCCTGTAGCCAGTGGAGGCTGCGCTGGAGAAAAAAGAAGTCGGCCCGCTTTTCCAGCAAACCGGCGTCGGCAACTGGTGTGCCGGTGCACCAGGCGGCCTGAAAGGCAAGGCTGTCATTTGCTCCATCACCCAGGTAGAGCGTGTCTTTTCGGTCCCATTGTTTTACCTGCTTTTCTTTCTGCTGCGGATCGGCTTCGCCGATGGCCTGTGCTTCGGGAATGCCCAGTTCGCGGGCAAGGGTGAGCACTTTTTCTTTTCGGTCGCCACTCAACAGGCAGACTTCATATCGTTTTTGCAGGGCAGAAATTTCCTCTTGCGCCATGGGGCGGGTGAGGTCGCCAAATTCAAATGCTGCCAGCGTATTTCCATTTTTGGAAAAGATGGTTCCGCTGGCTGAGGGTGTGGTTTTCCATCCTGCTTTTCCGAGCGCCCAGAGATCGCCGGATGCTGTTTGTAAGAATATTCCGCTTCCCACTTGTTCCTGCACGTCGATGTTCTGTTGTGGCTTAAATGTGCCCTGGGCAGCTAGGTATTCGAGCAAGGTTCGACTTACCGGATGGCGACTTTCGGCGACGAGTGTGGAGAGGATTTCTTTTTCTTCGTGGGTTAATTTTGCTAACTCTCCGGGCTTCAGCAGAGCGGGTGTTTCCAAAGTAAGGGTGCCAGTTTTATCGAAGATAATTTTTTTCACGGCTTTGAACCTGGGCCAGAAAGCGGCTCGTCTAACGAAGACTCCCATGGCTTCCATTCGTGCTGCGGCCAGGTCGTCGGCCAGCGGAAGCGCCACGCCCAGGGCACAGGGGCAGGAGACTACCAGAACGGAAACGAAGACCTGCAGTGCCGATGCAAAATCATATTGCCACCAGTGCCAGGCTGCTCCGAGGAAGGCCAACAGAAGCACAAGACAGATGATGACTCGCAGGACCCGATCCAGAAACGGATGTGTGCCGGCACTCTCCTCGGGAGCCGTTAATTTTTGATAGAGTGAGTCTGACCAGTCTTCGAGAGTTTCGACAGAGGCATCGCTGCTGCCGAGATAACAGGCGCCGGAGGGAATGCGCCCGCCTTTTTCTATCTGAATGGGATCCGCCTCGCCGGTGATGCTTGCAATACTGACCGATATGGGTGCGCTCAGATTTCGCGATACAACCGGCGTAACCTGTCCTGGAGAAAGTGATAGCTGCATGCCGCTAATAATTTTTTCACGAACGATAAAAGTTCCGTCGGCTTTGCGAATCTGACGCGATGAGGGGTCGTGTTGTAAAAGGCGATTGCGATTTTTTTCTACAGCTTTGGTTTGCAGCATTCGCCCGGCCAGCATCAGGAAGATAAAGATCGCAACGAAATCGAAATATAATAACGACTCATTTTGCGTGAGCCATCCGAAGACGGATCCCATCCACGCCGCCGCGATGCCCAGGGCAATCGGCAGGTCCATGTGCAGGCTGCCTGTGCGCAGGCAGCCATACGCCCGGGTAAAAAACCAGCTTCCGCCGACCAGCATGGCCAGGGTCGCACTGACGGCAGCAGCCAGGGTAAAGAAATTTGCAAGTTCGTCCGTTGCCTCCATGCCGAGGTAGCGGGGCAGAGTGAGGGCCATTGTATTCATTCCCAGGGCGGCACAGACCCCCAGGCGCACCCTGAGGCGGCGGCTTTCTGTTGACACTTCTGTTTGCTGCAGCCCGAGCAGATAACCGTAACGTCTTGCCTGGTCTGCAAACTCTGAGAGTGAAAAACCACCCGGCATCCAGGTCAGGCTGATGCTGCCGGGATGCGCACGGACATCTGCACGAATGGCTCCCGGCTGCTGCATAAATAATTTTTCGAGCAACCAGACACAGCCGCTGCAGGTGATTCCCTGGACACCCAGGTGGACACTTGCGGACGCCGATTCGGCAATGTCGGACTCCGCTTTTTGTTGCTCCTGCTTCAGCCATTCAAAATTTCGCTTTTCCAGCGGGAGAGATTTTAAAGGAATTCCCCGGTGGCTGCCTTTGATGTCATAGAACTGCCCGAGATCATTTTCCTGGATCATTTGATAGACGAAGGCACACCCGGCACAGCAGAACTGCTCGTCTGTCTCCGGATAAAAGCGGGTCGCGCAGTGCTTGCACGAGATGGTGTCAGCCCTCTTCTTCACACAGCGGACAGGGAGCGGGTTTGCCGGTATTATTTTCAGAAAAAGTTGCCGGCCAGATGCGAATGATCAGCATGGCGGCAGCCAGCAGGGCAACCCCGCGTTTTAAAAAACTCATCGTTTGTGTTGATATGCGTTTTTGCCAGCGGGCGGACTGGATTTGTAAAAGCCAGAGAAGCGGCATCGTGCCCACGCTGAAGGCCAGCATCAGCGTGGCTCCTTTTATAAAAGAACCGCTGAGCAGGGCAATCCCGAGCATCATATAGAGCGGCCCGCAGGGCAGCAGGGGAGTTGCCAGGCCCAGGCCGAATGCTCCGTTGCGAGCACTGAGTTTAAAAATTCGATTTTTCACTCCCATCCCAAAAGTCCGCATAAAAGCGGGCAGGGGAATTTTTATTCCAAAGGCAATAAAAATCAAAACGATCGCGAGCAGCCAGGGCAGTAGTATAATATTATGCTGCCAGTGTACGGGGAGGGATTGTCCCATTAGTCCGGCCAGAGCACCGAGCAGCGTGTAGCTGACGGCACGCATGGCATGATAGATCGCTGCGGTTTCATGTCTTGCTTCCGCACCGCCTTTCATGCACAAGACGCCGCAGGCCAGCGGACCGCACATTCCCACACAGTGCCAGCTTGCTGCGAATCCGGCAGCAAGCGCTCCAATGGTCGTCATCATCTCCGGGTTGCTCATGCTAATTTGGCAGCTCTATAACCTCGGGCTGATTTTTAACAGCAAATATAATGAAGGCGATCCACCAGCTTATAAAAACGACGTTTACGATAATCAGAATAATCCACGGACGCTTACGCAGAAGTTTCCCGATCTGTTTCATAAGGTTCAGTTTGAAGCTTTGCTGTGTGTCGGTCCAAGAAAAACGGCGGTTTTTTCAATTTGGCTTCCTCCCTCAGGGTCTGTCACCTCAATCGTAAAGTTACGGTTGATTTGATAGTCTGCTTTTGGCACGGCCATTGAAATCGTAAAGGTGCTTTCCTTTTCTGCTTCGACATGAATTTTTTTAGCCGTTCCGATAATCATGCTGCTTTCCGGCAGGCCGGTGATTTTTACATCATAATCCACCGCGTGGTTTTGTTTATTTAAAAGACGCACCATTATCTGATTGCGGACAAAACTTGCGTCTTCCATGTAGGGCATGCCTGGCAGACGGACAAGGCTCATTTCAAAAGGCGTAACGCTCGATACTGCTGCCAGCAAAGCAACAGCCCCTATCAACATGAAGGCGGTGTAAACCAAAATACGCGGGCGAAAAAATTCTCGTTTTTTCCCCTCCAGGCCGTTCAGAGAGTCGTAACGAATAAGACCGAGAGGACGTTTCACTTTGGTCATTATATCATCGCAGGCATCCAGGCAGGCCGCACAGCCGATGCACTCGAGCTGCAAACCATTTCGTATATCAATACCGGTCGGGCAGACCTGCACGCAGCGGCGACAATCCACACAATCACCCTCGGCCTCTCCTTTTTTACCGCGAGGCTCTCCGCGTTGAGTATCGTAGCCTATGATGATTGTATTATCGTCGGTCAGGGCGGATTGAAGACGTCCGTAGGGGCAGACTATGATACAAAACTGTTCCCGGAACCACGCGAAGCAAAAGTAAAGTGTTGCGGACAAAAATACTACGATACCAAATGCCGTGGTATGCTCCATGGGTGAATCGTGCATATAGGAATAAAGCCGAGACAAAGAAATAAAGTAGGCCAGAAAAATATGCGCTATCAGCAAAGAAACTAATATATAAACAAGATGTTTCGTTGTGCGCAGGAGGAATTTTTTAGTTGTCCAGGGAGCATTATCGAGTTTCCTGCGACGTGCAGCATCGCCCTCGAAAACACGCTCTATTCGACGATAAACATGATCCAGAAAAACCGTATAAGGGCAGGCCCAGCCACACCAGATACGTCCGAAAATAGCCGATATATAATAGAGAAAAAAAGCCAGCCCTGCGATCAGAAAAAAGAGAAGCCATATATCCTGCGCTGCAAAATTAAATCCAAATAAATGAAAGCGACGGCTCGCAACATCAAGAAAAACAGCGGGATGTCCGTTGATCGGAATCCATGGAAGGAGGATGTAAACTGCCAGCAGCAGGGCACCAACCAGGCGTCGCCAAAGAGTGTAAGGGCCTTTAACGTCGGCGGGGTGGACCGTGTAGCGACTTCCGTCGTCGTTGATCGTCGTTACCTGATCCAGGTTAGGACGCTTATTTTTTGGTTTAATTTTACTCGGGTTGCTGATGGTGGCTTAATACAAAGGCGACGACTTGCGTGATTTGCTCAGCCGAGAGGACCTGTTCCCACGGCGGCATTTGAATCGGAGCACTTTTATCCGGGGAGCCTTTTTGGACGACATTTATTATCGTCATGGGTTCGCCACCGTATTTCCATTCCGCGTCGTTGAGGGGTTGTCCCGGCAGAGATATTTCACCCATTTTTGCACTTAAATCGGCTGCATGGCAGGGCGAGCAGCTTAGTTGATAAACGGCTTCGCCTTTTTGAACAATTTGCGGGTCTCTGCTCATTTCCCAGAGGCTTTCATTGCTTATGCTTCCGGCGAGTTGTTTGAGCTGCTCTTCTTTGGCCTGCTGCACAGCGACGATCTGTTTATTCAACTCTTCAACCTCGGATGGGATCAGATCAAATTGATAGTAGGCTACCCAGTAAACGATATAGAATATAATTCCGAGGTATAATGTATATAGCCACCAGTTGGGTAGTTTATTATCATACTCCTGGATACCGTCGTAAACGTGCGGACGTATTTCCGGTGTATTTTCACCGGGCTTATTGGAAGAAGAATTCATAATAAATGATAGTGTTTGTTTAATCTTTATCGAGTGGCAGTTCACTCATGTGTTTCGCATCTTTATCTTTTAATTTCATGGCACGACGAATGAGGAAGATATAGCAAAGAAAAGTCAGGGCAAAAATTCCGATTGCAGCAAGACCGTGCCAGTTATCAATAAACAGTTGTTTGAACATATTATATAATCAGGGTTGACGGATGGATGCTGTGCTGCCGGAGGCTTCCGGAGCTTCAAGCACTTTTTCCTCGCGCAGTTCATCCGGGATGATCGGCGTAAAGAGGCCTGGTTTTTTCTTCTCTTTCGGTGGCACCACCTCGTATTTGCCCAGCTTTTGCAGATAGGCAATCAGAGCGATAATCTCTGTGTCGGCCATCACATCATCATGTTGCGTTTTGATAGTGTTGGCGATTTCCATAGCCTGAGTAATGGCTTTATCTTTAATAACATCCTTAGTCATCGGTTCGTAAGGAACACCGAGGCGACGCATGGCAGCGATTCGACCGGGGATAGAATCGAAGTCAACTTTATTAGTAAAGAGCCAGGGGTAGTTTGGCATGATAGAGTTTGGGTGCATGTGGCGCGGATTGCGCATGTGGATGTAATGCCAAATATTATCCTGTTTACCGCCCTCACGTGCCAGATCGGGTCCGGTGCGTTTGCTGCCCCATTGGTAGGGGTGGTCGTATATGGATTCGCCGAGGCGGCTGTAGCCTTCATCGTCGGCGTAGCCGTAGCGAACAACATCCGGCAGCAGGGTGCGTATCATTTGCGAGTGGCAGTTGTAACACCCTTCAGAGACATAAATATCGCGCCCCATGAGTTCGAGTGGTGTATAGGGAATCTGAATTCGCTCTTCCACATTTTTGGGGTTATTTACTAACACTGTAGGGACGATCTGGACCAGGCCACCTATTACAACAGATATAAAAGTCAGCACGGTAAAGGGCAGATAATTCTCCAAAAGAGAGTCATACCATTTCCCCCAGGCTTTGCCGGATGAGCGGTAGCGCAGGATACCAAACCCTATCAATAAGAGCCCCAGGATCAGTGCGACCAGGTTGCTGTAGTTTGGCAGGAAGGTCCACAGAATGCAAAGCAGCATACCGGCGAAGCAGTAGAAGACAGGATCATTAAAGAAGGTGCGTGCCCAGCTCATGGTGTCTTTTTCCTGCCGTGTCAACAGGGCAACCTCGCGTCGGTCGGTTACCGGTGTCGCTCCCCGAATGGTGCGGAAGAGATTATATATCATCAGCCCAAAGCCAAACAGATAGAGGGCACCGCCGATTGATCGAGCGAGCATGAGAGGGGCGATCTTCTCAAGTGTTTCCACAAACTGATATTTGACCTGAGTACCGTCTTCGGTGAGTTGATTGAGCATCAGCCCCTGGGAGATACCGCTGGCCCACATAGCTGAGACGTAGAGAAGGATGCCGACCATGCCGATCCAGAAGTGCATATTTGCAAGGCTGATGGAATAGAGTTTGCGACCATAGAGGCGGGGCATCATCCAATAGAGCATTCCGGCAGCCATGAAGCCGTTCCAGCCCAGGGTTCCGGCGTGCACGTGGCCGATAGTCCAGTCTGTGTAGTGAGATAGAGCATTGACGGAACGGATTGCCAGGAGCGGTCCTTCGAAGGTTGCCATACCGTAAAATGTAATACTCGCTACGAGAAATTTAATGACCGGGTCGGTCCGCAGTTTATCCCATGCACCACGCAGTGTGAGGAGTCCGTTTAGCATACCTCCCCAGCTTGGTGCCCAGAGCATGATGCTGAAGAGCATACCGAGATACTGCAGCCATGTCGGGAGACTCGTATATAATAAGTGGTGAGGGCCGGCCCAGATGTAGATGAAAACCAGGGACCAGAAGTGAACGATAGAGAGTCTGTAACTATACACAGGGCGCTCTGCCGCCTTGGGCATAAAATAATACATAATACCCAGGATCGGAGTCGTTAAAAAGAAGGCGACAGCATTATGTCCATACCACCACTGGACGAGTGCATCCTGCACCCCGCCAAAGATCGGGTAACTGTGTGTGAGACTTGTGGGCAGCGAGAGGTGATTTACTATATATAACATTGCCACCGTAACGATAGTAGCGATGTAGAACCAAAGTGCGACGTAGAGACTGGGTTCGTTTCGACGTTTTAAGGTCCAGAAGAAATTCCAGGCAAATACTACCCAGATGATGACGACCATTACATTGATAGGCCAGATGAGCTCGGCGTATTCTTTACCCCGTGTCATGCCTGCCAGCAGGGTAACCGGAGCACAAAGAATAATAAACTGCCAGCCCCAGAAGTGGAGTTTGGATAAGAAATCCGAGGCCATTCGTGCCTTACATAAGCGTTGAGTGGAGTAATAGATGCCGGCAAACATCATGTTGCCGACAAAGGCAAAGATCGCTGCGTTGGTATGCAGCGGACGCAGGCGGCCAAAGGTGAGGAAGGGCAGCCCCTCGCTTTGGATCAGACCAAAGGTGATTGTTTCCAGAAACTTGCCGTTCATTTGCCAGAAACTGAGTTCGAAAGCGGCGAAGACACCTACGAACATTGCTATAAACCCCCAGAACATGGTGGCCAGGCAGAATTTGCGGACGATGTCGTCGTCATACTCAATAGTTACGAGTTTGGCGGAGCTATTTTGATTCATAGTAGTGGATGATTTAATCTGGTGACTTGGAGTCGTCCTCGGGGGAATTTTGAGGAGCTGCTTTTTTGCCATCGTCGAGCGGCAGCAAAGCATCTCTCTCGGGGTTACCACCACGGTGGAAAACATGCTCTAAAACAAATGCTGCGGTAAAAATACCGGCCAAACACAAGCTGACTAATAAAGTCAAATAGAGGACATTCATAGTGGAATGCCCCGAATATAGGCAGCACTCGCCAATAATGCTCCGCATCTGCACCGAAAAAATCCGCATTTTTTCGTATTTTTATTTTAAGTCAATGACTAGGCTGTGGAGATATTTTAGCTGCCGTGAGTTGTTTTTTATCGCATAATTTTTTCCTGCTTAGCTCCTTATGATCGAGAAGCAAAAGAGTTATCGGACCCTGGTGGAGGCACTTCTAAAGCACCCTGAGTATGTGCAATTCATCGACTCCTTTAAGGATGCAACGGGTATTTACGTCAGTCTTCATACGCGCATGGAGGACTTGCCAGAGGGGCAAAATGCTTTTTGCCGCACGCTGAATGAGAAGCAGACCTGCGGGGCTTGTCGTATGCACCGTCTTCATTTGCATCAGGATAAAAAAGTTCCTCTGCGCTGTTTCGCGCAGTTGGTTGAGAGCGTTCTGTATCTCCGGGTGGGAAATAATGTTTTCGCCAGTTTGCTGGCCGGGCAGGTTTTTTTACAGGATACACGTAAGCGGGATTTTCAGCAGGTGGCCGCACACCTGAAGCACATGCAAATCCCGGAAGAAACACTGGCAAAACTCGAAACTCAGTGGAAACAAACTGAGGGAGTAACGAAAAAACGTTACCAGGCAGCACTGCGTTTGCTGGAGGTTTTTGCCACGCAGATCAGTCGTATCGCGGCGGAGTTGATGGTGCAGGACCTGGAAGGCGAACCCGAGCATGTGAGGCGGGCAAAGTATTATATTCGCAATCACCACTCGGAGCCGATCATGCTGGAAGATGTGGCCAGGGCGATAGGGTTCAGCAATCAGTATTCGAGCACTTTGTTTCGTGAAAATACGGGGATAACAATCAGTGAATATATTTCGTTGGTTCGAATCGAGGCGGCGAAACGTCAGTTAAGACAACGCAAGCAGCGCATTTCAGAAATCGCTTACCAGGTCGGCTTTTCCTCCCTGTCGCAATTTAACCGCAGCTTCTCAAAACTGATGGGCCAGTCTCCGCGAGAGTATCGAAATGCAAGTCAGTTGCAGCCACGGTGAGGAGGCAAGCTTTTGCATGGTCTTATACGATTTGGAGCGAATCGGGCAGGGTCACATTGATGAAGTGACCGCTATGTGTGGCCTTGTTCACATGACACGGTCGTTTTATCAAAACGATCCTACCGGGGAAAGGCTTGCTATACCAATCTTCAGGCTCCTTGTCGGCGAGCAAATCGGTGACGCGAATTTCACCAGTTTGTCTCACTGAATTACATTACTTTTCAGAAGAAGCAGACGACAGGCGTTAATGCGAGGCTCGCTGAACTCGACCTCCAGTTGATGAGACTTTGTCAGGCGATCAAGTTCCTCTTCATGTGAGGATCGCAGTTCACGAATGCAGGCCTGAACGCGACCTCTGCGTGTCGCCACAGCAAGCGTGAAAAGCAGAAAAAAACCCATCGGCACGAGAGCCAGCAGAGCCGCCGTGAGCAAAACAGAAAAAGCACCTGACGGAAAAGTGCTCAGCGTAAGCTGATCGTAAAAAGAAACACCCAAAGCCGCATTCGCAAAATCGCGATAAAGTCCATAGATCGGCCAGGCAAATATTCCCCAGAATAAAAAGAAGCCCGGAAGTCCGAAAGCCCAGGCGAAAAGGGAATCCGGGGCAAATTTTTGAGTAATTCTCTGAAAAAATTCTGTGGAGCGATTTTGTAAAGTCTCCAGCCCGCGGAGACGGACTTTGCAGTCGATTTCGGATGCGGAAGACTCCTGGCTTCCGCTGTTGAAATCTGCGTTTTCGTTAAGATCGCTTCGGAGGGCATGGTTGATGGCCTGGAGTTGCGAACCGGCGAGATCGCGGCAGACCGATTCAATCCGCAACTGTAAACCATGCGAAATTTCTCCGGCAAAAACTTTTGCCTCCTGATTATTTTTTAACGCCGTGTGTGCCGTCGAAATCAAAGACGGCACACTGCCAAGCAGGGCCAGGGGAAGCCGGTCGGTCGCTCCGTGAATGAGGTTGGCAACAGACATCGCAAGTCGCCAGGGAAAAAGAATAAGCGGAGTGCGGGCAAGCAGCAGAGCGCGAAAGCGTGCACGAATCTGCATGGCGATACCCTGATCGTCTCCGAGGAGCGCATAAACAGACTCACGGGGAAGCGTGCTGGTGCGCTGCGTCAAATCCCGGAGAGCAAGCTGTGTGCGCGGAAGATGCGCAAGCGCGAGATCGGCAACTTCATTTCCAAAATGACGAAGTTTTTCCGTCAGAGCTGCCTCGGTGAAAGCCTGTGGTGAAAGAAGACTCGGCAACGAAGCAACCCGATCCAGTATTGTTTTCAAAGCCTCGGCAAGAGCCTGCTCACGCCGTTCATCAGCAGACCCCGGCATATCGTCTGACGAAAGCTCCCAGTCTGCAATATCGATGCGCGGGAGAAGTCGTGGAAAGCGCGTGCCGAGTTGTTTTTCCCATTGGTCCAGATCGTTCCGGTCTTCCTCTTTGCGGATACGATTGACGACAGGGATAACCGGTGAGGCTCCGATCAGCTCAAGGTAGTCGGTGATTTCAGCCGACTCGATGGAGGCACGATCGAGCACGAGGATTTTGACTTTTGCATCATCGAGAGCCGTGCGAGCCGCCTGCTGGCGCTGCGGGTCCATCTCATTTGATCCAGGAAAATCCAGAATGGCGTAATCGGATGATACGTCAGTCGAAGAAACCGGCAAAGGCAGCAATTCGTCCGGCGCACAGGGAATGAAAAACTCTGTCTCAGAATCAAAGTGTGCAGGTGGTCGGGCAGCAATCCACGTTGGCCGGGTGGTCGCCATCGCCGAAGCCTCACCAACTTTCAGACGCTGCCGCTTTTCTTCCGAGGTGATGAAAAGACTCGCCAGCGTGCTCTTTCCCGCTTTTTTGGGACCGATAAAAGCCAGGGTGATCCCCTCAAAACCGCGCTGCGAAATGATACGCTGGACTGCCATCCTGAAAGCTGCAGAAGCCTGCAAAACGGGTGCACAGCCCGGCCAGTCGGGGCCCAGGCATTCGGCAGCGGCTTCGACGCGCTCGGCAGCACGATTGCAAATTTGATGACTGGGATCAGGAGACATAGAAGCAGTTAAAGCATGTCATGAAACCACAGC
Source organism: Chthoniobacterales bacterium (assembly GCA_047973165.1). GTDB lineage: Bacteria > Verrucomicrobiota > Verrucomicrobiia > Chthoniobacterales > JBKEAD01 > JBKEAD01. The sequence goes on along the minus strand of JBKEBM010000219.1, from coordinate 1,853 downwards.
GACCATCACAAATCAAAATCAAAAAACGAAACTGTCGTCTGCCGAATTTGAAAAAATAAGGTGAACCCTGGGCACAGGGCAACAACCGCTGTCTACGCGCTCGGCCCCTGGACGAAGCTCCCGAACAGCATGGGGAAAAATCTGAAAAAGCCTTTGAAGTCTTATACGATTTAAAGCGTTACCTTAACAGGCCCTGGTTAGTGATTCCCAGTTCATTCGCCTCTCCCTGCACACTGTATCCGATGCAGCACTTCCGGAGCTATCCGATTTAGTTTTGGCCCGAATTTTTTTGCCTGTTGCCGCAATTCCTGCGGATTGATGGATGCTGCTGCGAGCTCGGCGGTGTGGCCAACAAGCCAGTGCTCGATTTTTTGATAATCCGCTTCGATATGGAATTGCAAAGCGAGAACATGATCCTCGAAAGCGAAGGCTTGGTGCGGACAAAGCTCCGATCCGGCAAGCAATGTGGCTCCCGAGGGAATCTCAAACTGATCGCCGTGCCAGTGCAGAACGGGGATGTCTTTGAGTGGTGCCAGACAGGAGTTAGCTCCGGCCTCGGTGAGCTTTAGCGGGGCGTATCCGATCTCTTTGTATCCCATCGGTGAGACCTTTGCCCCAAGTGCGCGGGCGATGAGCTGGGCGCCGAGACAGATGCCGAGGGTGGGGAGTTTTTTTTCGATACGTTGTTGGATGGCGTCGAGCTCCGCTGTGAGAAAGGGGTAGAGTTCATCATCAAAGGCTCCGATCGGAGCACCGAGTATGATTAAAAGATCGGGTGGAGTCTGATTCAGGATATTAAAGTCACCCGCTGTCGCATCGAGGTATTCGACGGAGAATCCTGACGACTGAAGCTCTGGTTCAAATACCCCCAGGTTTTCAAAACTGAGATGTTGAATTGCTACGGCTTTTTTCATGAAGAGGGTTGATCGGTTTACTTTGATTTTTCCGGCCAGTAGTGGCTGTCAGGAGTTTTACGGGCACCGAAGATGGATTGCCCGACTCGCACGACGGTGCTGCCTTCGGCGATGGCCAGCTCGTAGTCGCCGGACATTCCCATCGAGAGTTCGCTCATTGCTCCGGCGGGAGTTTGATTGCTTAGTTTGTCGCGCAGTTCGCGAAGTTTGACAAAGCAGCGGCGAACGCGATCTTTGTCATCGGAAAATAGTGCGAGAGTCATGAAGCCTTTGGGGCGCAGTTGCGGGTATTGCTCCAGCGTATCGAGGAAAGGGTGGACTTCATCGACCTGAAGGCCGAATTTTGTGTCTTCGTCGGAGGTGTTTACCTGCACGAAAACATCCATCTCGCGTTGTTCTGCCGCCAGCCGTTTATTCAGTGCGTCGGCGACGCGAGGGTTATCAAGTGCCTGAAATTCTGAGGCGAAACGCGCGACATATTTTGCTTTGTTGGACTGCAGGTGCCCGACGATTACCCAGCGGATGGGAAGGTCTGAGAGAGCTTCTGATTTATTTTTTGCTTCCTGAACTTTGTTTTCACCGAGTTCGTTCATGCCAAGTCCGTGGGCGATGCGAAGGGCTTCTGCCGGAACGGTTTTGGAAATGGGTAGCAGGCGGACTGCGGACGTGTCTGTGCCGGACTGCTGGCAGGCTGCGGCAATGCGTTCGCGCACGGAAGCAATATTTTCTGCGAGGACGCTCGCGGGATCAGGGCCGTATCGTTCGGTGACAGATGGGTTTGTATTTTGTGTCATTGTTTTTGGTTTGAAATAATTTCGCGGTAACAGTTCTCCCAGGCTTCGGTGATTTTTGGCCAGGCAAATTCCTGAGCGCGTGCGAGAGAGCGGGTGTGGTAGTCGCTTCGCAGAGTGGGGTTTTCGAGGAGGGCTTGCAGGTTTT
>JBKEBM010000212.1:0-2847 GCA_047973165.1 Chthoniobacterales bacterium | reverse complement strand
GAGTCACCCGATTCAGCATGGGCGTTCAGGCCTGGCAACCCCGGCTGCTGAAAACGCTGGGGCGCATTCATTCACCGGAACAAGTCACGCGTTCCACAGAGACTTTACGAAAAGCAGGTGTGAAAAACCTGAATCTCGATTTAATCTTCGGAGTCCCCGGACAGGAGCGACACGAGTGGTTCGAATCTCTGGAAAAAACCACTGCCCTTTCTCCCGAGCACATTTCCGCCTACTGCCTGACCTACGAGGAAGACACAGAATTTTTCCGCCTCCGCACCAAAGGCAAACTACGCGAAGACCCCGAACTCGACGCGATTTTTTTTGAAGCAACTCCGGCATGGCTCGCAGAGCACGGCTACGAACAATACGAAATTTCAAACTTCGCAAAAAAAGACCGCGAGTCCCGGCACAACCTGGCCTATTGGCAGGGAGCCGCCTACCTCGGGCTTGGTCCCAGCGCCTGGTCCACCAGAGGAAATCGCCGCTGGAGAAATCAACCCGATACACGCAACTATGTCCGAAGCTGGCTCGAAAAAAACTGCCCGCTTATCGATGAGGAGGAAATTCTTTCCAAAGAAACCCTACACAATGAACGCGTCGCCTTCGGCCTGCGCCTGAACCAGGGCATCCCGCACAAATGGATCGAAAACCAGGAGGAATACACACGACTAAAAGCCGCAGGGTATCTTCGCGAAAAAAACCGACGCTGCAGCCTGACGCCTCAGGGTCGCCTGCTGGCCGACAGCATCGCAGAAACCCTGTTGGTCCTTCCGTGATTTACTGAAAATTCACCTACTGCGAACAGATTCCGTATTGCCCCTTCGCTTCGCCCTGTTTACGATTTCGCCCATGAGAAAATCTTCCCACATCCTGGACCTGTCCCTGGCATTTTGTTTTTTAGTATCTCTCTCCGTCTTCCTGACTGCCTGCCTTGTTTCCTCTCCTGAAAAAAGCGGCGGACTCGCAGCAATCACCGTCGTAAATACAAGCCTTAGTGACGTCGTGGAGGCCGCCAACCAGGCCTTTACAAACGCAGGCTATACGCAGGGACCGGTTGACTACCCCGACTCCTTTTCCTACGACAAACCTTCCGGCGCCTTTGGCCAGGTCATGTGGGGAAGCTATCACGATCCGTCGTCTTACCGCGCAGTTCTGAAAGTCAATTCTCTGGGAGATAACAGCTATCGCCTCTCGGCTCACGCCCGCATCGTCTCAGACAGCGGAGATGCCGGTTTTGAAAGTTCGCGTCCAATGATTGGCCCCTGGAATCTGGAATTGATGCCCGTGCTGCGTAACATTAAAAAGCAGACCGACAATTCGCTCTGAGAGCAAGAGCCGGAATCATCGGCTCCCGTAGTTCAACGGATAGAACGGAGGTTTCCTAAACCTTAAATCCGGGTTCGATTCCCGGCGGGAGCAATCCTTTAACATATCTGCAAATCCGCTTAAATAAAGGAATTATAAGCTATTTTTGTTTTTAGTTTTATACTTTTGGAACACAATGAAACAGATGGGAACTGCGCAAAATTTATACGCAATTTCTACGCTCTGTGCCGATAATTGGCATGCCAAATTGAAAGCAGAAAGGACCGCATAAATTCAGGGCGACAGATACTATTTTTGATTTGCAGACTCTGACAATGGCTTGTGGGGCAACGCAGCAAGCAACTCAGCAATTCTCAGAGCACCTTTTTTATAAACAGTCACAACGATCAAATTGTTTTCGGAATCGTAGATTGCCCAGTTACGTTGATTGTATTTTTCAATTTTAATTTTCATGACAAGTAAAGGTGAAGGCGGAGCGACAAGTCTGCCGCTCCGCCCTGAAATGCCCATAGCGGTTCGTGCCATTTTCTAAGACTCTATTTCGCTATTGACACTACCAACAAAAAGATTACCGGCGAAAAAAGGAGGGTGGACGACAGTCCAACCTGACAATAGCCTTCAGCTACTCCAAAAAAATTATCGAAATGAGTATGCTCATTTTGCGATATTTTGATTTTGGGTATTTAAAACAGAATTTCGTGCCAGCTAAGCGGACTTATGATAGAATCTTCCTCATGCAATATGAAAAATATATGGTAAAAGAATTATACATTCTGATAACCCTGCCGAACTTATACAGGTAACGAACATAAGCAGCAATCTCGACGTTGAAGACAGCTTCATTTTTTACAGTTTAAATTCTATTATGCTTTTTCAAATGGTAAGATTTATACAAATTAAGACCGAAAAATTATTAAAAATTACGACCCATGTTTGATCCCAAAAAATTTACTGTTTCTACAGCTAAACCACTCCCTGTTGTTTTACTTTTAGATGTCAGTTCCAGTATGTATGGAGATAAAATTGATAATCTAAACAAAGCTGTCGAAGATATGTTGGATACCTTTGCGCAGGAAGAAAAGATGGAGACTGAAATTCTTGTTTCAGTCATCACTTTTGGCAATCAAGTTGAGTTGCATGTTCCCTACACCAAGGCTTCTCAAGTGCAGTGGCAAGACCTGCAGGCAAACGGTATGACTCCAATGGGAACTGCCTTCGAGATGGCCAAGGCCATGATTGAGGACAAGGAGACCACCCCATCTCGAGCCTACCGTCCGACGATTGTTCTTGTTTCAGACGGACAGCCTAATGACATCTGGGAAAGATCGCTGGAGGACTTTATTTCTAAAGGTCGCTCTTCCAAATGTGACCGCATGGCAATGGCTATCGGGCGTGATGCGGATGAGGCGGTTTTGAAGCGTTTTATCGAGGGTACGCCCAATGATCTTTTCTATGCAGAAAATGCTGGGCATCTGCATGAATTTTTCCAGCGGGTGACCATGTCGGTAACCATGCGTACCC
>JBKEBM010000191.1:0-3827 GCA_047973165.1 Chthoniobacterales bacterium | reverse complement strand
TCGTGGGTCTTTGCTTCCACGGCAATGGGTAGTTCAAACTCTTCGATTGTCGCAGTGGTTACGGGTCCGATACTTGCAGCGACAAGGCCGGACGGCAGGGGTAAATTCAGTTTTGCAAAATTCCTGACGGTGGACGCACTGGTAAAGGTAATCATATCGGCACCGTCTTTCTTGAAACGTGCGATCCCTCCAGCCAGGTCTTCGGTTTCAGGAACGGTGCGGTAGGCGATTGTCTCGTCCACGATTGCGCCGAGTTTACTGAGTTCCTGCGGCAAAACATCCCGGGCTTCCTCTGGTCTGACCAGTAATATCTGCAGGTTTTCAATGTCAGTTTCTTTTTTAAAAACTTCGACGATGCCTTCAGCTACGTAGGTTTTGGCTATCAGATCAACCTGAAAGCGGAAGTGCTTTACGCGCTCAGCCGTTGCCGGACCGATAACCGCAATGCGAGGCGGACCGAGTTCGCGAGCATCTTTAAAAATTTCGTAGAAGGCTTTGAAAAAAGCATCCACGCCGTTGGGACTTGAAAAAACAATCCAGTCGTAACCGTGGGCATAAGCGACGCTTTCGTAAAACGCACGTTTTTTCAAAGGCTCTTCGATGCGAATCGTTGGGAGTTCAAAGGCATCGGCTCCCAGGTCTCGCAGTGTTTTCAACAGGCTGCCTGCTTGTTGTCGCGTGCGTGTGACGGCTATGCTTTTTCCGAAAAGCGGACGATTTTCAAACCAGTTTAACTCATCGCGAAGCTTTGCGACCTCGCCGATCACGGCTACGGCGGGAGGTCTGAAGTCTGCAGCTTCTGTCTTATCTGCGATGTCAGCGAGTGTTCCTGTCAGCGTTTTTTGTTTACCTGTGCTGGCCCGTCGCACGAGAGCGATGGGGGTTGTGCCAGGCATGCCTTCTTTTTGAAGTTGTTCCGCAATGCTGCGCAGGCGCGTCATGCCCATGAGCAGCACTTTGGTTCCAGGTGATTTTGCGATGGCGGCATAATTAACAGCGGAAGAATTTTTATCCGGATTTTCATGCCCCGTGAAGATGGTCAGCATTGCGCTGTGCTCACGATGCGTTACCGGAATACCTGCACAGGCAGGGCCGGCAATTGCACTCGTCACCCCAGGGATAACTTCAAAAGGAAGCCCTGCAGCAGCCAGTGCTTCAGCTTCTTCACCTCCGCGTCCAAAAAGAAAGGGGTCTCCGCCTTTCAGTCGGACAACGGTTTTCCCCTCGGAGATTTTTTGGATGAGCAGTTCGTTTATTTCATCCTGGGTTTTTGTGTGGGTTCCCGCTTTTTTGCCGACATAAATTTGCTCGCAATCCGCCGGGCAGTATTGAAGCAGTTCGGGATTACTCAGGTAGTCGTAAAGGACAGCATCGGCTCGTTCGAGGCACTCTTTACCTTTGATCGTAAGCAGACCCGGATCGCCCGGGCCGGCACCTGTGAGATAACACTTTCCGGAAACTGCAGAACTCATATTATTATAAAGATTTTGATAAAGTTTTTGCTAACTGGCTTAGAGCGGCGTGTTTTTCTCTGAGTGAAAAAGTGATTTCCGCTCGTCGCAGCGCGATGTTTTCGTCAGGCGAAAAAACAGCTTTAAGATGAACCTGATCGTCGCAGCAGACAGCGATTGTACCGAGTGCCAGGTGACAGCCTCCGCCCATTAGAGCAAGAAGTTCGCGTTCTATACTCACACTTTGCATGGTCGCAGGATCATTGATTTTTCGGATACTTTCAAGATATTCGGAGGTTGTTTCCACTGCGATTGCGGCCTGTCCGGGAGCCGGCAAGATATTTTCAAAAATCTGCCAATGAAGGTTGCCCGGTAAAATTTTTCTTTCTCCGTCGGGGGTAAGGCCCAGCCGCTTGAGTCCGGCTTGCGCGAGCACAATACCTGCCAGATTTTCCTTCCCATCCTGCAGCTTACAAATACGTGTGAGAACATTTCCGCGAACGGGAAAAAATTTTAAATCGGGACGAAGCTCCAGTAACTGCAGCACTCGTCGCGAGCTTCCGGTCCCGATGATTGCTCCCTTTGGCAGAGCTGCGATTCCTCCTGCATGTCGGGTGAGCAGCACATCTCGCCAGTCCTCTCTTGGAAGCATAGCCGCCTGAAAAATTTCCTTCGGTCGCTCTGTCGGAAGGTCTTTTAAACTGTGAACCGAAATATGCGTGCGTCCATCGAGCAAAGCCTGGTCAAGCTCTTTGGTGAAAAGGCCTTTTTCAAGTTTACCCAGTTCCTGAAGACTCTTATCGAGATGTTTGTCGCCGCTGGTTTTAATGATTTCGCAACGCAACGAGAGATCGGGATTTAATTTTTGAAGAGCATCCTGAACAAGCCGGGCCTGGGCCAGCGCAAGCTCACTCCCGCGTGTGCCAATGACTATTTCCTGTCGGCTCATCCGGCAACACTCTCTTTTTGGGGTACCATTTCGGTGTCCCGGTTATTTTGTGACTCAAACCAATGCTCAAAATTCTGTGCGCTTTTGCTGATGATGCTTTCGCAGCAGCTAATCTCCTGACGCCGCACAACCATTCCCTGGTCAGCGATTTCCTGCAGAGAATCTATGTCGAATAAATGAATGCCCTTCAGTTTGCTGATGCTCGGATCTGCATCACGCGGAACGGCCAGATCAATAATAAAAAGCGGCTGGTCCGGACGCTCCTGCATCATTGGTAAAAGTTTTTCCGTTGTCAGAATGGCATGGGGGGCACTGGTCGCAGTGATCAGAATATCGACTTCGTGAAAAGCCTCCTGCCAGTTGTCAAACTGGATTGCCCGACCACCAATTTCCTTCGCCAGGCGGCTTGCCCGCTCAAACGAACGATTTGAAACAAAGACGCTTTGGATGCCGTGAGACTGCAAATATCTTGCTGTGAGCTCACTGGTCTCTCCGGCACCAAGAATCATGACATGTCGCCTGCTCAGGTCTCCAAAGATTTTTTGAGCCAGATCGACGGCTACGGATCCTACCGATGTTGCTCCCGCAGCAATCTGCGTTTCCGTGCGAACCTGCTTGGCCACCCGAAAGGCCTGCTGGAAAAATTTGTTAAGATACCGGGATGTTGCCCCGGCATCGAAGGCAATCCGGTAGGCCTTTTTTACCTGACCAAAAACTTCGCTCTCCCCCAGAACCATTGAATCGAGCCCTGCTGCAACTTTAAAAAGGTGACGAATTGCTTCGGAGGTGTTTAAGCAATAAAAAGGAGGGTCGATCCCTGTGCGACCCGAAGTCCAGGATCGAAAATCCTCCAGGCTGAGTGTCGGCTGTGTGCTTGCGACATAAAATTCCACACGATTACAGGTTGATAAAATAACCGCTTCGACGACAGCAGCAACATTGCCGGTCAGGTCCGCCAGGACCTCCGGCATTTTATGGGAACTCACTGCGAGACGCTCCCTCACATCGACCGTGGCAACACGGTGATTTACTCCGATGCAAAGTAAATTCATAAAGTGCCTACCAGTCTTATCGTAAATTCAAATTATTTCCAGTGTTTCGAGGAATCTCATTTGCCTGAGATTCCCCTGTAGTCGCGATGGAAAGGCTGGGGGCGGTAGAGCCCGGCTGGCATTGCCGATTGCATTTCTTTTCCCCAGCGAATTGGAAGAGAAAACCACTTTAATCCGGGCGGTCCCAGGGGGTGACCAGCGGATTTTTTTATACAGAAACTGCTGAATATCCTCCCAGCCCGGCGGTGCCACTTCATCCTGAGCGGGACTTGTGCCTGCAAGCCCCGCTAAAATTATGATGGCGTAAAAGCGACAAAACAGCGGGCGGTTGGCAGGTAAGAGGAGGAGATCATGAGAGGATGTTTTTTCGGAAGC
>JBKEBM010000125.1:0-15390 GCA_047973165.1 Chthoniobacterales bacterium | reverse complement strand
AAGACTCTGTCCGCAGCGGCCTGATGGCCGGTATCATCGGCCTGGTCGCCGTACTTCTGTTCCTGCTCGTTTATTACCGCCTCATAGGCTTCATCGCTTTGGCTGGTCTGGCCATAAACATCATCCTGCTGTTTGGTATGATGGCGATGTTTAACTTCACACTGACCCTGCCAGGTATCGCAGGAATTATCCTCACGATCGGTATGGCTGTGGATGAAAACGTCCTCATCTACTAACGTCTGCGAGAGGAACTCGCTGCCGGCAAATCGCTGCGAGCCGCTGTTTCCGGAGCCTACGACAAAGCCTTCTCCGCTATCTTTGACGCAAATGTAACTACGCTGATCACCTCTGTCATTCTGATGTGGCAGGCTGTCGGATCGGTGCGTGGGTTCGCAGTCACGCTGACCCTGGGCATCATCGCCTCCATGTTCAGTGCTCTCCTGGTCACACATACGATTTTCCGCTGGTTTCTCGACAAGGGCGGACTCTCCAAAGTCAGCATGCTTAACGTAATCCCCGAAAAAACCTTCGACTTTGTCGGGAAACGAAAACTGGCTCTGACCGCTTCCGTCGTCCTGCTCGTTGGCTCGGCACTCGTGATTGGCTTTCGCGGGGCAGACAACTACGGTATCGACTTTCGCGGAGGAGACATCGTTGTTTTGAACTACGACACGCCACCGAACCTCACGGAAGCGCGTGAAGGTCTTGCAAGCGACGGACTTTCTGACGTGGTGCTTCAGTTTGAGCGCGAGGGCGATCATCAGGTTCTGAGCGTTCGCGGACCGCAGGGAAGCTCCGAAAGCATCGTGGAGAGTTTGAAAAAAAATCTCTCCTCGTATGGTCTCACAGTCGTAAAAAACGACACTGTCGGAGCACAAATCGGAGGCGAATTTCTGACCCGCGCCTTCATCGCCCTGGGACTCGGAATGCTCGGTATCCTAATCTACACGACTCTGCGATTTGAATTCGGCTTCGCTCTCGGCGCAGTCGTTGCCGTGCTGCACGACATCATCATAACCCTTGGTATTTTCTCACTCGTGGGCGGCCAGCTTTCACTCGTCATGGTCGGCGCGGTCCTTACAATCGCGGGTTATTCGATTAATGATACCATTGTGGTGTTTGACCGCATCCGCGAGGGTCTCCACTCCGGTGCAAGAGGCAGCGTGCAGGAAATCGTAAACCGCAGTATCAACGAAACTCTCGGACGAACCATTCTGACCGGCGGCACCACACTCCTCTCGATCGGAGCTCTCTACTTTTTAGGTGGAGCCGTTTTGCGAGATTTCTCATTCGCCATTTTTGCCGGGATCATCATCGGAACCTACTCCTCGATTTTCGTGGCCGCCCCTATCGTCCTCTGGTGGGCCAAAGTTCGCGGCAAAAACCTGCGTCGCGAAGTCATCGACACACAAGTCACCGGAGTCTGATTTCAACAAATAAAAAAATGCTCGCTTCGCGTCTGACTGCCGCACTGCTGACATGCTTTTGCATGTTAGCTCTGGCTTCCTGCGCGACAAATGAGCCTCTTCTGCCCGGCAAACCCGATCTCGTTATGAATGTCGGCGAACGTGTTTCCATGATGTCGGAGGAAGCTCTCCGTGCCGGCTGGCGTCCATCAGTCCGCCACTCCTCGCGAGATAAAAATATCGTGCGTATCGAATACGATACACGCGAAGATGGATTCCGTGTTCCGGTTTTTGTAGCTCTCTCTCCTGGCGTGGCTCGCATCCGTTCTTACACGACGAGTATAGATCCGGTGACCGTCACCAGCGAGCGGGACAGCTTCGGCAACCCTATGGACGATTCGATGAACCAGGTTGGCCACGCAAGATATCATGAAGAAGGCCAGCGCATCATTCTCGTCCGCTAAAAAAATGAACCTGCTGTCCGACGAACAGTCTCCGTATTTACTTCAGCACAAGGACAACCCCGTCCACTGGCAAGCCTGGGGCGAAGCAGCTTTCAACCAGGCTCGGACGGAAAATAAGCCGATTTTTTTATCTATCGGTTACTCGACCTGCCACTGGTGCCATGTCATGGCGCACGAGTCCTTTGAAAGTGCCGCTGTCGCCGAAGAGCTGAACTCAAATTTTATCAGTATCAAACTCGACCGTGAAGAACGTCCGGACATCGACCGGATTTACATGGCCTTTGTGCAGGCCACGACCGGCAGCGGAGGCTGGCCGATGAGCGTCTGGCTCACACCCGAGGGAGAACCCTTTTTTGGCGGCACCTATTTTCCACCCCAGGATGCCCACGAACGCCCGGGATTTTTATCGATCCTGCGACAAATCAAAACCCTCTGGGCCAACGATGAAGAAAAAATTCGCACACGCGGAGCGGAGGTCATCACTGCACTGAATGAGTCTGCAAAGCAGGCACCCGGAGACCTGCCCGACATTCAGGCTCTGGCCAATAAAGGGTTTTCGTATTTTGAAAATACGTATGATGCGGAGCATGGCGGCTTCGGCGGTGCACCCAAATTTCCACGCCCGGCCATTTTTGATTTTCTGTTTTTCTTTGCGGAGTTTGAGGGTGCTGAACGCGGACGAAAAGCCCGCGAAATGGTCAACTACACACTCAGGCAGATGGCCAACGGAGGAATCTGTGACCACCTTGGAGGTGGCTTCCACCGCTACTCCGTGGATGAGACATGGCATGTCCCACACTTTGAAAAAATGCTCTACGACCAGGCTCAGCTTGTCTCAGCCTGCACCAACGCCTGGCTGCAAAGCAGCGACGAGAAAGAAATTTTCACAAAAGCTGTCGAGGAAACAATGGCCTACGTATTACGGGAACTGACCCACCCGGAAGGAGGTTTTTTCTCAGCGGAGGATGCAGACAGCCTGTTTGAACACGGGCACCCCGACCACGGCGAGGGTGCATTTTACATCTGGTCCAAAGAAGAAATCGACGACCTGCTTGATCCCCGGGACAGCGAAATTTTTTGTGCCGCCTACGACGTTCTCGACGGAGGAAACGTCTCCCCGCTCGCCGATCCACACGATGAATTCACCGGGAAAAATATCCTTTGGAGACAAAAAGCGGAAAGTAAGACGGATACAGAGCACCTGAAAAAATGTCGGCAAATTCTTTTTAAAAAACGCGAGGAACGCCCGCGCCCGCACCTGGACGATAAGGTTTTAACTGCCTGGAATGGTCTCATGATCTCCGCTGCGGCCCGTGCCGGCGCAGCCTTTTCCCGCTCCGATTGGATCGCTGCCGCTGTGTCAGCAGCCAGCTTTGTCGAAAAAAATCTTTATCAAAAAGACAAGGGCAAACTCCTCCGCACCTGGCGGGATGGGAAAGCCTCTCCCACATTTGCCTTCGCCGAAGACTATGCCTTTTTTATTCAGGGACTCCTGGAGCTTTACCGGGCAACGCTGAATGCCAAATGGCTCAATTGGGCACACGATCTCCAGGAAAAACAAGATACACTTTTTTGGGATTCAGCAGGCGGATACTTCAGCACCGAAGAAGGTGATCCGCTTGTCAAAGTGCGAATGAAAGAAAGCTACGACGGAGCCGAACCCTCGGCAAATTCTGTTTCTGCGGCGAACCTTTTGCAACTAAGCCGCATCTTTCACCAACCCGACCGAGAAGAAAAAGCCCGGCAGATTTTTGAAACTTTCTCATCTGTCCTGGAGCACATGCCCCACGCAGCACCCCTCATGGCTGCCGCACGAATCCAATTTGCCCAGCCCGCGCAGCACCTCGTAATTACCGGGCCAGCCTCAGCTGAGCGCTCCGCTTTACTAAAGGAAATCGGCCATCACTACCTGCCCGATCTTGTCGTGCTTGGTCTGCCGCCTGAACCGGAAGAAACTCCAAAAAATTTACCGGAGTTTTTAGCAACTCTTCCTCGCGATAAGACAGCGGCTTACTTCTGCCAAAACTTTACCTGCTCCCCGCCGGTGGAAACTCCTGAAGAACTCGCGAAATTATTTAAGCGAGCCGGCGAGTGAAAAATAAGCTTCACTCGGAAAGTTCATGTGTATGGAGAGAAGGGGGGAGAATAAAAGAGGATGAACCAAAAATAAGAGCTAAAACTGATACTGCCCTGGCCCCACGGTCTTTGGAGTTCGTGCGTCCGGAAACTCTACGGTTGCCGTGGTATTTGGCGGAACGGTGAGGAAGATTTCCACGGTATTATTTTTGCGTTTCCAGCCACTCATCGCTTTTCCATACGGTGTTTCCAGTTCTGCTTTGGCGTGGCTGAGCCGGGCACACGGAAGAGGTCGCACAAAGAAATGCTTGTATCCCGGATTTTCGGAATCGGGAGCGAGACCGGCGAGACGTTCATACATCCATTGTCCGACGGCACCGTAGGCGTAGTGATTAAAGGAGTTCATGACGGCATCGCCAAAGCCATCTTCGTGGCTGTAGCTGTTCCAGCGTTCCCACATAGTGGTCGCACCTTGGTTGATGGGATAAAACCATGAAGGCCAGGTCTCGCGAAATAAAAGCTCGAAAGCCAACTCGTGGCGTCCCGTTTTATCAAGTGCCCAGGTGAGCAGGGGTGTGCCCAGGAATCCGGTGCGCAGGTGTCCGCCAGCCTTTTGAATCAAACGTTCGAGATGGCTGGCCGCGAGATTTTCGGTTTCCCGGGGGAGGAGGTCAAAGGCAATTGCGAGAATGAAAGATGTTTGTGTTTCGGGAGCATTTTGCAGGCGTCCATCGGAATTAAAAAAGTAGTCGGAGAACGCTTTTTGTGCGGCTTTCGCTTCGCGGTTGAAAGTTTCTGCCAAACTCTGCTTTTCGAGTGCTGTGGCAGTCCGGGCCACAATTTGGGCACTGCGGGCATAGTAAGCAGAGGCAAGAAACTCAAAGGCTGTATCGCCCTCCAGCCTTTCAGCACAGGGCTGAAGCCAGTCGCCAAAAGCAGATTCCCATTTGGTAATGACTCCATTGTCTGCATGGCTGCGATACCAGGCCAGCAACTTTTCCATCATCGAAAAATTTTCCTCAAGTACTCCGTGGTCGCCCGTGCGGACGTAGAGCTGCCAGGGCAAAAAAGTCGCTGCATCCAGCCAGCCGGGAGAGGGTCTTTCCCAGGGAATCCCCATTGATGGAATGACATCCGGGATGTGGCCTGCAGCTTTTTGGCCATCACGCAGGGAGGTAAGCCAGCTTTTCCAGAAGGCATGCGAATCGGTATTAAACATCGCGGTTGCTCCAAAAACCTGAGCATCACCGGTCCAGCCCAGGCGTTCGTCTCGCTGCGGGCAGTCTGTTGGGATATCGAGAGAATTTCCACGCCAGCCCCAACCGATGTTGTTTTGGAGTTGATTCAGCTTTGCATGAGAGCTTTCGAAATGTCCTATCTTCGGGAGGTCTGAAGCCAGGACCACGCCCGAGACAGCACTTTTGTCGAAGGTCGCTTCTGCCGGTGAGACGGATAGTTCGACATAACGAAAACCGTGAAAAGTAAAGCAGGGTTCCCACTCGGCAGGGCCATCTTTGGCGGCGGTAAAATAGTCGATCGATTTCGCACTGCGATAATTTTCCGTATAAAGTGTGCCGTCCTGATTCAGTATCTCGGCATAACGCAGCGTGAGTGTCTGATTCTTTTTTAAAGAAGTCCGAATACGTGGCCAGCCCACTATGTTCTGACCGAGGTCGAAAACAAAACGGCCTGGCTGTGGCTCAGTGAGAGTCTGAGTTGCAAGGGTGCAAATTTCACGGATCGGCGCAAAAGGTTTTGGGGTCAGCCGCTGCGAACCCAGGCCGGAACTGACGTGGACGGTGCTCCATTTTTCACAGCGAATACGTGCGTCATAAACTTCTCCGTCATACATACTCGATGAAAGGATCGGTCCAGTGGAGCAACTCTGCCAGCGGTCGTCTGAACTGATCGTCTCGCACGATCCGTCCGTCCGAAAAACTTCCAGTTGAAGCAGCAGTTCAGGGTTTTTTCCATAGACACCGCGAGTGTCTGCATCGAAAGGAAAACGTCCGGCATACCAACCTGTGCCCAGCATGGCTTCAATGGTGTTTTGGCCTGCCTGCAAAAGGCTCGTCGTATCGCAGGTCAGCGTATCGATTCGTTTATCATATGCGGTGAATCCGTTTGCAAAGTAATCTCTTCCGACACGCCGTCCGTTAATTTTTATCTCAAAAATACCTCGCGCTGTTACGTAAAGACGTGCACGCACGATCTCTTCGGTAAGTGAAAAATGACGACGTAGCCAACTAACCGGTTCAGTTTTTAAATCGATATCTTCTGTGGGCCGAATCCATTGTGCACTCCAGTCCTTGTGTTGCAGCAGGCCTATTTCAAAATGTGCCGTTTCGCTCCAGTCTGAGCAGGTGCCATTTTCATCACGAAAGCGCACCTGCCATTCGGCACGTTGCCGGGAGCGGAAAGGCTTTCCTTCCCAGGGCACGAGGACCGACTGCTCCGACTCTACCCAACTGCTGTCCCAGTGGTCGTCATCGAAATTTACCTGTATTTGATATGCTGTTTGCCTCTTCGTTTCGACGGGTAGCTTCCATGAGAAAGTCGGCATTGCACTGTGAAACCCGAGTGGATTTTTAAATCCCTCGCCGAGTCGTAATGAATGGGCTTTCATAAAGTAGCCGACCTGCTCAGAGGCTCGATGACCTTAATCTTCCTGAGCCAGGCAGGCTGAGACAAATCCGCGGAAGAGCGGGTGCGGGCGGTTCGGGCGGGAACAAAATTCCGGGTGGTATTGACAGGACAGATACCAGGGATGGTCGCGAAGTTCGATAAGCTCAACAAGTTTTCCGTCGGGTGAGGTGCCGGAGATGACAAACCCGGAGTTCTCCATTTGCTCGCGGTAATCGTTGTTAAATTCGTAGCGGTGGCGGTGGCGTTCTTCCACCGTGTTGGCTCCGTAAACACGGGCGGCCAGGGAATCTTTTGCCAAAACCGTGGGCCAGGAACCAAGGCGCATGGAGGCTCCTTTGTCGCTGACATTTTTTTGCTCCTCCAGGATATGGATGACCGGATGCGGGGTGGAGGCGTCGAACTCCGTGCTGTTGGCGGCGTCGAGCTGACAGACGTTTCGAGCGAACTCGATGGTGGCGATTTGCATTCCCAGGCAAAGACCGAGGAAGGGTGTGCGAGATTCGCGGGCGTAACGTGCTGCCCGAATTTTTCCTTCGACACCACGATCGCCAAAGCCGCCGGGGACAAGGACGCCCGCGACGCCGGCAAGGTATTTTTCAGCACCTTCGGCTTCGATGTCTTCGGCGTCAACCAGGACGAGATCGATCCCGCAGTCCTGCGAGGCTCCGGCATGGGTGAGGGATTCGTAGATGCTTTTGTAAGCGTCCTGGAGCTCAATGTATTTACCGACAACAGCGATACGCACGCGTCTTTTGGGGTTGATAATGCGGTTGACGAATTTTTTCCATTCCGTGAGATCGGGTGCCGGCAGGTCGAGGCCGAGTGCACGGCAAACGTAGTCGTCGAGACCTTCTTCGTGGAAGTTCAGCGGTGCTTCGTAGATGGAGTGAGCAACGTCGCAGGCTTCGATCACGGCTTCGAGCGGAACATTGCAGTGGAGGGAGAGTTTTTGGCGAACATCTTCTTCGAGTGGATACTCGGAGCGGCAGATAAGGATGTGTGGCTGCAGGCCGATTTCACGGAGTTTGGCGACACTTTGCTGCGTGGGCTTTGTTTTCAGTTCTCCGGCTGCGCGGATAAAGGGGACGAGGGTCACGTGCATGACGAGGACATTTGCAAAGCCGACTTCGAGCTGAAACTGACGAATGGCTTCGAGGAAGGGCAGGCCTTCGATGTCGCCGGTTGTGCCACCGATTTCGGTAATGAGGACGTCGGATTTATTGTTCTCGCTGAGGCTGTGGATGCGGGCTTTTATTTCGTCGGTAACGTGCGGGATGACCTGGACGGTTTTGCCGAGATAGTCGCCGCGGCGTTCTTTCATCAAAACGCTTTCGTAGATTTGTCCGCTGGTCAGATTGTTGGCACGGGAGAGCTGGCAGTTTGTGAAGCGTTCGTAATGGCCGAGATCGAGGTCGGTTTCCGCACCGTCGGCGAGCACATAAACCTCACCGTGCTGAAAGGGGTTCATCGTGCCGGGATCGACATTCAGGTAGGGGTCGAGTTTTTGGAGAGTGACGGAGAGGCCACGGTGTTCAAGTAAGGTTCCTAATGAAGCTGCGGCCAGACCTTTGCCCAAAGAGCTCACGACACCGCCCGTCACAAAAATGTATTTCATGTGTCGCGATATTACGGACGTTTGTCAGAAGGTCCAGCACGGGATGACTTGACCCGCACTTTCTTTGTGACGATGTTTTAAAGTGTTATGTTGACACGCTTCCCCTCTCGCTTCTTTCCCCCTGCTTTTACTGCGATTTTTTTTCTGCTGCATTCGAGTGCCCTGGCCGGAGACCTGAAACTGCTTGGGGTCTTTGCTTTGCCGACAGAGGCAGAGATCGACGGACGGCAGCCTGGTGGTCTGTCGTCGCTGGGTTTCAATAAAAAATCCGGGCAAATCGTGGCGGCGAGCGACGCCTATCGAAGGGGTGGGAGTGTTCTTTGGTTTTTTAATGTGGAGACTCCTCCTGCAAAAAAATTTCGTGTTTTACCGGAAAAATTTGTTGTCCTGGATGGGCCTGCATCGGATGTGGAGGGGCTGGCTCTTGCGCCGAAAAATCGTGTGTTCCTGGCGCACGACGAGGCGAACGGCGGTAATCTGAAGCCAGGGATTTCCTGCTTTGACCGAAAATCCGGAAAGAAAATTTTTTCGTTCGTGCTGCCTGAGATATTCGAGAGCACTGCAAAGTCCGGGCTGCAGAAAAATCGTGGTCTGGAATCGCTCAGTCTCGATCCGAAGGGGCGTGCGCTTTTTGCGGCAAGCGAGTCGCCACTTTTACAGGATACAAAAAAAGGAAGCTGGGCCGGGCCGGTGCGGATTTTAAATTTTGATATTAAAGATCAAAAGAAATTGCCGCTGCAGCGCGTGTATGTGCCGGATGCGGAATCGAATTACAATACTCTGGTCGATATGCTGGCCCTGGGGGAAGGGCGTTTGCTGATGCTGGAGCGAACCCTGGTTGAAAGAAATCGTCCGCGTCGCGTCCGTATCCGAATTTACGAGGTCGATTTTTTTGAAAAGGGAGCATCGCCGGTGGAGGGGGTAAGCTCTTTACTCAAAACCAACTACAAGCCGCTTACGAAAAAACTGGTTTTTGACTCCGAAGTCGCCGGTCTGGAGCAAATCGATAACGTCGAAGGAATGGGCTTCGGTCCCGAAGTCGATGGGAAGGCGACGATACTTTTGGTTTCGGATAATAATTTTCGCAAAGACCAAAAAACAGAATTTCTTCTTTTTGCGATTAACGAATAGAGAAAAAAGTCTTTTCGATTAAACTTCTGATGATGATTCAAAACCCCATTATTCCCGGCTTTAATCCCGACCCGTCTTTTGTTCGTGTGGGTGAGGATTATTATATTGTCAACAGCACGTTTGAGTGGTTTCCCGGTGTGCCGGTTCACCACTCGCGAGACCTCGTAAATTGGCGCCTCATTGGGCACATACTCACACGTCGCGAGCAGCTTGACCTGCGGGGAATTCCCAACTCGGGCGGAGTTTGGGCACCATCGATGAGTTATTACGACGGGCAGTTTTGGCTCATTTATACAAATGTTCGCTGCTGGGGAAATGGGCAGCCGTTTAAGGATATCGGGATTTATTTGACGACTGCCACAGACATTTTAGGACCGTGGTCGGATCCGGTGACATTAAACTCTGTGGGATTCGACCCTTCGCTTTTTCATGATGATGACGGACGAAAATGGCTGATCAATCTGGCCTGGGATTTTCGTAAAGGACGTTTCCGCTTCGGAGGAATTGTCGCTCAGGAATACGATCACACAAAGCGCAGGTTGGTCGGGCAGCAACATAAGATTTTTGAAAAGCCAAACATCCTCATAGAGGGGCCAAATATCTACAAACACGATGGCTGGTATTACCTGATGCTCGCCGAGGGTGGTACAGAATGGAATCATGGGATTTCCGCAGCTCGTTCCCGAAATATCCTGGGACCGTATGAGGCTGATCCGCAGGCCAGCGTGATCACTTCACGAGACAACCCGGATTTGTTGCTTCAAAAGGCCGGACATGGTGAGATCGTACAGACGCCGGCAGGAGAATGGTATTTGGCACATCTGGCGAGTCGTCCGCTGAGACTTTCTCCCGAAGAGTCGCCGCTCAAATCACCCGAGGGAGTGCGCACCGGCTGGGTCTGTCCGCTGGGACGCGAAACGTGTATTCAGAAAGTCGAGTGGCAGGATGGCTGGCTTCGTCTGGCCGGAGGTGGAGCGGAACCTAAGACCGAATGGCCTGCACCAGCAGGTTTGCCGGAATCCCCCTGCCCCCCGCTTCCGGAACGGGATGATTTTGATACTTCATCTCTTGATGTTAATTGGAGTGCTCCCCGGACTCCGGTGGAAAAATCGTGGCTGTCACTAACCGAACGACCGGGTTGGTTGCGTCTGCGGGGGCGGGATTCGCTTTCGTCGTTGTTTCACCAAAGTCTCATTGCAAAACGTCTGACAAACCTCCGATGCACGGCGGAAACATGTATCGAATTTGAACCGGAGGATTTCACGCAAATGGCCGGGCTCATTTGCTATTATGACACATGCCAGTATTATTACTTACGAATCACGCATGATGAAAAACTCGGAAAAGTGCTTGGCATTGTGCTTCGTGATGATGCTGTTTACGACGAATTGCTCGAAACACAGGTAGCCATTGCGGACTGGCCGCAGATTTTTCTCCGAGTGGAAATCAACCATGCCGACCTGCAGTTTTCAGCCTCATCGAACGGGGAAAACTGGCAAAAAATAGGCTCTCGACTCGATATGGCAAAGCTTAGTGATGACTATGGCAGCGCCATGCACTTCACCGGTGCATTTATCGGACTTTGCGCACAGGATGTTGCCGGAACCTTCAAATCCGCCGACTTTGATTACTTCTCATGTAAAAACACGTCAATTTGACTCAACTAGCATGTAAAAGTGCGCCAAAAAGTCGCTTTTCGGGATCTCTCAGATACAATCTCAAAGTTTTAAAAATCAAAAATTATTTTTTAAATTACTTATAATAAATGATTTATCCTAAAATTGCTTAATATTGGCATGCAGCTTGCTAAAGACCCTACCGAAAGAAAAAAGGAAGGAATTTTAAATTATGTCAAAAATTTTAGGAATCGATTTAGGAACAACGAACTCTTGTATGTCCGTAATGGAGGGTGGAGAGCCCGTTGTTTTAGAAAACTCAGAAGGAGCACGCACGACACCCTCGATCGTTGCTTTTTCAAAATCAGGTGAACGCCTTGTCGGCCAGGCCGCCAAACGCCAGGCCGTAACCAACGCCGCAAACACCATCTTCTCGGTAAAACGCTTCATGGGCCGCAAGTTCGAGGAAGTCAAAGACGAGCTCGACCGCGTTCCCTACAAACTCGTAGCCGCTGCAAACGGCGACGCCCACATCGAAGTCGATGTAAACGGAGAAAAGAAAAACTACAGCCCGCCGGAAATCTCGGCAATGATTCTCGCCAAGCTCAAAGCCGACGCAGAATCCAAACTAGGTGAAAAAATCACCCAGGCTGTCATCACCGTCCCCGCTTACTTCAACGACTCTCAGCGAAACGCCACAAAAGACGCCGGCAAAATCGCCGGTCTCGAAGTCCTGCGAATCATCAACGAACCCACCGCCGCATCACTCGCCTACGGACTCGACAAAAAGTCCGACGAAAAAATCGCCGTCTATGACCTCGGCGGCGGCACCTTCGACATCTGCGCCCTCGAAATCGGCGAAGGTGTCTTCGAAGTAAAAGCCACCAACGGCGACACGCATCTCGGCGGCGACGACTGGGACAACCGCCTCATGGACTGGATCATCGAAGAGTTCAAAAAAGACTCCGGCATCGACCTCTCCAAGCAGCCCGACGCCGTCCAGCGAATCAAAGAAGAAGCCGAAAAAGCAAAAATCGCACTCAGTTCCACACAGGAATACGAGATCAATCTGCCCTTCATCACCGCAGACCAGTCCGGCCCGAAACACATCCAGCAAAAGCTCACTCGCTCCAAGCTCGAACAGCTCTGCGACGACCTTTTTGAAAAAACGCTCGAACCCGTTCGCGCCTGCTTAAAAGACGCAGAATGGCAAACCGGCGACGTGGACGAACTCGTCCTCGTAGGCGGCATGACCCGCATGCCCCGCGTCATCGAAGCCGCACGCAAACTCATCGGCAAAGAACCCCACAAAGGAGTAAACCCCGACGAAGTTGTAGCCATCGGTGCCGGCATCCAGGGCGGCGTTCTCCAGGGAGACGTAAAAGACGTCCTCCTCCTCGACGTCACACCGCTGACCCTTGCGATCGAAACTGCAGGCGGCATCGCCACCGCGATGATCCCGCGCAACACCACCATCCCAACCCGCAAGTCGCAGATCTTCTCGACCTACAGCGACAATCAACCCGGCGTTGAGGTAAAAGTCCTGCAAGGCGAGCGCCCGCTCTCCCGCGACAACAAACAACTCGGCGTCTTCCACCTCGACGGAATCCCACCCGCCCCACGCGGTGTCCCACAAATCGAAGTCACCTTCGACATCGACGCAAACGGTATCCTGAACGTCTCCGCAAAAGACATGGGCTCCGGAAAAGAGCAAAAAATCTCCATCACCGGATCCAGCGGCCTCTCCAAAGACGAAGTCGAAAAACTTCAGAAAGAAGCCGAAGCCCACGCCAGCGAAGACCTCAAAGCCAAAGAAGCCATCGAAGTCCGCAACAACGGCGACAACCTCGCCTACCAGTGCGAAAAACAACTCAAAGACCTCGGTGACAAAATCGACGCCTCTGCAAAAAGCAAAGTCGAAGAAGCCGTCACCAAACTCCGCGAAGCACTCAAAGGCGACGACATCGACGCCATCAAAGCAGCCACCGAAGACCTGCAAACAAAATTCCAGGAAATCAGTGCCGAACTCTACAAAAACGCTGCACCCGAAGGCGCCGCACCCGGAGCCGGCCCCGCTCCTGATCCGACCGCTACAGCCGCCGATTCCGGCAGCGAAGAAAAAGCAGCCGACGGAGACGTCGTCGACGCCGAATTCGAAATGGTCGACGAAGACAAAGACAAAAAAGACTAATCAACACTTTAACTAAGGCAGACGAGAGAGAAGCCACTTCCCACTCGTCTGCTCGTTAATAAACCAACCAAAAATACAAATACATAATCTATGGCAACACCAAAAATAAAACCAATCGGTGATCGCGTGCTCGTCCAACCAGCCGACGAAGCCGAACAAAAAAGCACAGGCGGAATCATCATTCCCGACTCTGCAAAAGAAAAACCACAGGAAGGCAAAGTCGTGGCTCTCGGCACCGGCAAAACCGATGACGCAGGCAACAAAATCGACTTCACCGTCAAAACCGGCGACAAAGTTCTCATCAGCAAATACGGTGGAACCGAAGTCAAAATCGACGGCGACAGCTACCTCATCATGCGCGAAGACGACATCCTCGGCATCCTTGGATAACGCACCCGCAGCATCCATCAATCACTCAACAAAACATAAGAATCTAAAATAACATTATGTCAGCAAAACAACTAAAATTCGACGAATCCGCACGGCAGGCCTTGCTCCGCGGTGTCGAAAAACTCGCAAAAGCAGTCAAGGCAACGCTCGGACCATCCGGCCGCAACGTTATCCTCGATAAAAAATTCGGCAGCCCCACCATCACCAAAGACGGTGTCACCGTGGCCAAAGAAATCGAACTCGAATGCCCCTACGAAAACATGGGTGCACAGCTCGTCCGCGAAGTCGCCAGCAAAACCAGCGACATCGCCGGAGACGGAACCACCACGGCCACCGTCCTCGCTGAAGCCATCTACCGCGAAGGTCTCAAAAACGTGACCGCCGGTGCAAACCCAACGTCTCTTCACCGCGGCATCCAAAAATCCGTAGAAGCCATCGTTGCCGAAATCGCACGCATCAGCAAAAAAGTCAAAGACAGCTCCGAAATCGCACAGGTTGCCACCGTATCCGCAAACTGGGACGAAACCATCGGCGGCATCATCGCCGACGCAATGGACAAAGTAGGTAAAGACGGCACCATCACCGTCGAAGAAGCCAAATCCATCGAAACCACCCTCGACGTCGTCGAAGGAATGCAGTTCGACAAAGGCTACCTCTCACCCTACTTCGCAACCAACATGGAAGCCATGGAAGCCGTTCTCGAAAACGCTTACATCCTCATCCACGAGAAGAAAATCAGCAACCTCAAAGAAATGCTGCCACTCCTCGAAAAAGTTGCCAAATCCGGACGCCCCTTCCTCATCATCGCAGAAGACGTCGAAGGCGAAGCCCTCGCAACTCTCGTTGTAAACAAACTCCGCGGCACCCTGCAAATCTGTGCAGTTAAAGCACCCGGCTTCGGCGACCGCCGCAAAGCCATGCTCGAAGACCTCGCCGTCCTCACCGGTGGACGCTGCATCACCGAAGACCTCGGAATCAAACTCGAGAACCTCACCATCGACGACCTCGGACGCGCCAAACACGTCACCGTGGACAAAGAAAACACCACCATCGTCGAAGGCGAAGGCAAAAACTCCGACATCCAGGGCCGCGTATCCCAAATCCGTCGTCAGATCGAAGAAACAACCAGCGACTACGACCGCGAAAAACTCCAGGAACGCCTCGCCAAGCTGGCCGGCGGCGTTGCCGTCATCAACGTCGGTGCATCCACCGAAACCGAGATGAAAGAAAAGAAAGCCCGCGTCGAAGACGCCCTGCACGCAACCCGCGCAGCCGTCGAAGAAGGCATCGTCCCAGGCGGTGGCACAGCACTCATCCGCGCACAGAAAGCACTCGACAAAGTAGAGCTCGAAGGCGACGAAGCCATCGGACTCGAAATCGTCCGCCGCGCTATCGAAGCACCACTCCGCCAGCTTGCAAACAACGCAGGCCGCGAAGGAGCACTCATCGTGCAAGAGATCAAAAAACGCAAAGGCAGCGAAGGCTACAACGTAGCTACCGACACCTACGAAGATCTCATCAAAGCAGGTGTAGTCGATCCGGCCAAAGTAACCCGCAGTGCACTACAGCACGCATCATCCATCAGCGGACTCCTCCTCACCACGGAAGCACTCATCACCGATGCTCCGGAGGACGAAAAACCAGCACCGGCTGGCGCTCCCGACATGGGAGGCATGGGCGGAATGGGAGGCATGGGCGGATTCTAAGAAATCCAACCAGCCGTTCAAACCGAACGACCCAATCAACAAAAAACCGTCCCGAAGAAATTCGGGGCGGTTTTTTTTATGCTAAACAGGAAAATGGACGCGAGGTTTTGACGAAATTTTTTGGGAAAACTTCACCCGCTGAGAAGCAG
>JBKEBM010000064.1:0-5673 GCA_047973165.1 Chthoniobacterales bacterium | reverse complement strand
ACAAGGCGAGGCGGAGTCAGTTGTAAAGGTCCTCTGCCGTCACGGAAGTCTGCTCGCGAGTGGCCAGCTTTCTGGCTTGTTCGATCAGCCCCTCTGTATCTTCTGAAAAACGATAGCCGTGACAATTCGGACAACTCGTCACGCGAACCGCAACAATCGACTCGCAGCCCTCACAAACTTTATAAAGATACGGGCTCGCTATAATTTTCAGAGCGGCAAGCACCCGCGGAGAAAGAGACGGTTTCACAGACATAAAAAATACTCCTTTACGCCAGGCTGGCAAGTGCTTCCGAAATCGGAACCGAGTGACGTTTGCGCTCCAGGAAATAATTTACTTCGGAATAACCCACCTGCTGAAGCAACTCCAGGGCATCCCGAAAATGTTCGCCAACCCGCCCCGCATGGTGGGCATCAGCACCTATGACGACCGGGATATTCCGTTCGCGCATCATCACAAGCTGCTCCGACGAAGGGTTTGCTTCAAACGGTGGTTTGTGGTAACCGCTGGTGTTCAGCTCCATAGCGATACCCGTCTCCGCAATCTCACGGAGTGCTTTCGCGACATACGGACGAATGTCTTCAAAATCCCACTGAGTCGGATCCTCGTCCTTTATCAGGTCGGGATGAGCCAGCGAGTCATAAAGCCCGGTCTGCGCAGCCCGCACCAAATGTTCATAATAAGTCTTCTGATATTCAAAAACATCTCCCGTAAAAAAAGCATCCCGATATTCCGAAACATGGTAATGAACCGAACCCAGGACGTAGTCCAGTGGCTCCTGCGAATGCAGCTCACGGAGCCACGCCTCGGTCCCTGGAAAGGCCTCCTCCGGAAAATAATCGCTTTCCAGGCCGAGGCGCACATCGAGCCTGCCGCGAAAAGCCTCTCGCGTCTCGTAAATCATCTTTACGTAAGTTGGAAATTCCTCCGGCTGCATACGAATCCCGGCGGACAGAGCGTTTGGAAAAGGACTGTGGCAGGTAAAAGTGATCCCTTTCAGACCACGCTCCAGAGCCGCCTCGGCATACTCCATCGGTTCCCCCAGCGCGTGTCCGCATAACGGCGTATGACAATGAGTTTCGTAAAGAACAGGCTCTGACATGGCACCAGGATCAGCTACTACAGTTCAGGAAGTCAATCGCAGATTGCATTCAAATTTCAGGAATTGCCCGAATCCGTCAAAAGGCCGATTGAGAATCTTTGTGCCTAGAGAAAGAGGTCCTGACCACCTTCGCGACCCTGCCAGCGGCGGAGGCGAAAGACGTGGGAGGGGCGGACCCAGGGGTCGAGTTCCACAAAATTGTGTGCGCTGTGCCAGGTGAAGCGTTCGTCGGTGAGGAGGTCTTCAACCTGAAAGGCTTTATTATCCTGAATCCCCATTTTGTCGAGCGGGAGTTGAACCCATCCGCTGCGTGGATTGTGATAGTCGAGGGAGGTGACTACGATGACGATGTTGTCTTTGGAAGGGGTTGCCTTGTAGTAGGCGAGGATGGCGTCGTTATCGGTTTCAAGGAAACGCAGGTTGCCGAGCTGCTGAAGTGCGCGGTTTGTGCTGCGGGCCTGGTTCAGGCGGAAGATGACGTCTTTGATATTGTCGGGGGCATCCCAGTCGCGGCCTTTGAACTGGTATTTTTCGGAGTCGAGGTATTCCTCGCGTCCAGGGAGGGCGGCATTTTCACAGAGTTCGAAACCGCTGTAGATGCCGTAGGTTGCACCGAGAGTTGCGGCAAGCAGTGCACGAATCCGGAAGGCGGGGCGGCCTCCCTCCTGCAGGCAGAAGGGGAGAATATCGGGGGTGTTTGTGAAAAGATTCGGACGAAAATAATCGACCATTTCAGTTTGGGTCAGCTCGGTGAAATAGTCGATGATTTCCTGTTTTTCGTTCCGCCAGGTGAAGTAGGTGTAGCTCTGGGTAAAGCCGGCTTTGGCGAGAACGCGCATCATTTTTGCTTTGGTAAAAGCTTCGCTGAGGAAAATGGCATCGGGAAATTCGTCCTGGACTTCGGCGATCATCCACTCCCAGAAGGTGACGGGTTTGGTGTGGGGGTTATCGACGCGAAAGATGCGCACGCCTTGTTCGCACCAGAATAAAATGACATTGCGCAGCTCGATCCAGAGTTCTTTCCAGTTTTCGTTGTAAAAATTCAGGGGATAAACGTCTTCGTATTTTTTGGGAGGGTTTTCGGCGTATTTGATGCTGCCGTCGGGGCGTTTGAAAAACCACTCGGGATGCTCTTTCACGTAGGGGTGGTCGGGCGAGCAGTTGATTGCAAAATCGATGGCGATTTCGAGTCCACGCTTTTTGGTCTCGTCAACAAGCCAGCAAAAATCATCAAGAGTGCCGAGTTCGGGGGCGACGTCTTTGTGACCACCGCCGTTGACGCCCTGGGAGCTGTTGCCGATTGCGTAGGGGACACCTGGGTCGCCGGGTTCGCATTTCAGGGAATTGTTGCGGCCTTTGCGGTTGGTGACTCCGATGGGGTGGATCGGTGGAAAATAAATGACGTTGAAGCCCATCGCTTTGGCGTCCTCAATGCGCCCGATGCAATCGCGAAAGGTCGAGCCGGAGTCGGCTTTGCCCTCAGCGGAGCGGGGAAAAAATTCATACCAGGCGCCGAAGGCGGCGCGTTCGCGCTCGACCCGGACGAGGAAGGGTTCAGCACATTCGGTGCTCAGGCTGCGGTCGGGCCAGCTTTTCATGAGACCCTGGAAAACGGGTTCGTCGATTTTTTGGCGGGCGGCCTCGGGGGAGAGGCGGCGAAGTTCTTTGGCAAAAGTTGCCAGCGTTTTGGCATCGGGAGATTTTTGGGCGCGTTTGGCAGCAGCTTCGATGAAGGCAGCACCTTCGAAAATTTCACTGTTGAGTTCGCGGAGTCCGGCATCAAATTTTTTGGAAAATTCGACGACCCAGGAGGCGAAGTGATCGCCCCAGGCTTCGATGGTGTATTCGTAAAGTCCTGGTTCGGGTAGCGGCAGGGTGGCTCGCCAGCGGTCCTGGTCAGCGGGGTTGTTTGTGGACTGCATGGGGGTTTCGTTCCAGCTTGCTTGTTCTCTTCGGCGCCATTTCAGGAGGGCGTAAACGACGTCGTGTCCGTCTTTGAAGATGTCGGCTTCGACGGTCAGCGTGTCGCCCTGGATGCGTTTTACGGGGTAACGATTTCCATTGAGGTCGGGAGCGACGTGTTCGATAACGACCGTATCGGGGCGTTTGCCGGAGAGCGAAGGTTTGGATTGCATGGTCAGTTTTTTTGAGCGGTTCTCAAAGAGTGGCTGTGTTTTTTTCGTCCTCGACAGGTGCGGCGTTAAGGAGATCGATGACTTCGTTCAGATCATCGAGGCGGGAGACAACTTCGAGAAGGGATTTGCGGGCGGCTGGCACATGGCGCAGGAAAGCAGGGCGACCGTTTCTTTTTCCGAGAAAGCCGTAGGCACCAAGAGCCTGCATGAGTCGTTGCGTCGCGCACTGATAAAAGACCTTGTCAAAATCTTCGGCGATGGGCAGGCCGAGGTCGGCGGCGCAGGATTTGTAAAATTCGATGAGTTCGCTGCGTTCGTTGTCTGTCAGTTCGACGTAAGGGTCGTAGAGAAGGGAAGCCAGGTCGTATTGAGGGAGGCCGGGGCGCATGCCCTGGAAGTCGATGAGCCAGGCACTTGCTTCGTGGATGATGATATTCTGAGACTGGAAGTCGCGGTGGATCAGCACCCGTGGGAGGCGGGCCAGGTCTCTGGCCAGGCGCTGAAGGGCGGGGGAGTGAGAGAACTGTGCTGCCTGCTGGTCGTCGAGGCCGAAGATGGCTTTTACGCAGTTTTCAAAAAAGTATTCCTGCTCCCAAAGGTAGAGATTTTCGTCAAAATCGATTTGCAGCGTTGGACCGCTGAGGGTGTTGTTGGAGTGGCTGCGGGTCGCTGTCGTGTGGATGAGGGCTACCTGGCGGATAGCGGAGCAGTAGAGATCGCGTCGCAGATTCCAGTCGGAGTCGCGGAAGCTCCAGAGGTCTTCTTCGCCGAGGTCCTGCATCCAGATAAGTCCTTCGCCGGAGTCGTGGTGGTAAATTTTTGGGACCTGGACTTTGGTTTTGTCGAGGAAGTTGGCGATATCGACAAAGTGGACATTTTCTTCGCGTTGAGATGTGTATTTTGCGAAAATCATCGAGGTATCGCCGGTGCGGACACGATAGAAAATGCGCCCGGAGCCACCTTTTTCGAGTGGGGTAACCCGAAAATTTTTCCCGTCAGTGGTTGGGAAGCGAGTGCGGGTGAAGTCGATGACGTTTTCTGGCAGCATGAGATAGTTGGTTTTTTAGTGGAAAGTTTTGCGGTTTAGATGTCGAGATTTTCGAGGTGGCCGGGGGTGGTTTTTTGGGTGCTGTGCACAATACAGCGATCGAGGAAGGAGTCGGAGACAATTTCCGAATGGGGCCAGAGGATGGAGTCCCGGATGCGTGTGTTGGCATGAATTTTTACACCATTTCCGATAGCTGAAAATCCATCGATTTGTGCGCTTGGATCGATTTCAGCACCGGGATGAATTTTTTGAGGCCAGGGAATTTGCGGGTCCACAGGAAAGGCAGGGCGCCAGTTGCTATGATGGATTTTTTGATGCGTTTCGAGATACTCTTTGCGTGAGCCGATATTGAACCATTCGTTTTCGTGTAAAACGACTCCTCCGATGTTTCCTTTGTCGTGCAGCCATTCGGTGAGAATCGGCGCGATGGAGAGTTCTTTGCCTGCGGGGAGACGTTTGAAAACCGATGGGTTCCAAACCGAGATATTTGCATAGTCGAAATTTTCAAAATGGCTGGAATGTCCAAAGTGGTTACGAATATCGATGATGCGTGTCCCATCGAGTGTGATGGGAGCTGCGAGATCGGTTTTACGAAGTGCAAGGGTTACATCGTGACCATTGGCAAAGTGAGATTCGACAAGAGTTGCGATGTCCAGGTCTGTGAGCAGGTCGCCACTGTAAACGAGGAAGGGTTTCTCCCCGAGCAGAGGTTCTGCGTTTTTAATGCCGCCTGCGGTGCCCAGGAGTTTTGGTTCGTGGATGAATTGGATTGTGTGGCTGCGGTAGTGCCCGTCGGGAAAGGTTTGGCGGAAACACTCTGCTGCGTGGTGCGTGTTGACCACAAAAGAGCGGACACCGAGGGAGATGAGGTGGTCAAAGGCAAAAGTGATGAGAGGCTTATTAAAAATCGGAATCAGCGGCTTGGGGTAGTTTTCCGTCAATGGCCGCAGGCGCGTTCCGAGACCAGCACCGAGAACAAAGGCTGTATCGATCACCTGAAAAAATGCGGTTTTTGGGATTAGGGAACTTCGACAAGCCTGACGTCGTCAAAATAAATTTCGCCCTGTCCGGGCTGGAGAAGGAAGGAGAACTGAATGGAGGTCCAGCTTGTTGTTTCTTCGCTGTTCAACTCTTTGTGTTCGTCAAATTTGACGGTGAAGGTTTTCTCGACATTAGTCCAGTCATTACCCGGATTCAGACGAATCTCTTCAAACTCTTTTTCTTCAATGGTATTTGTGTCCACTTTTGCACTGCCGCGACTTCCCCGTGTGACTTTTTTCTCTCCAAGTTTTTTACGCCCCCTGTAGAAGACTCGCAGGAGACCTTCCCGGACTTTGCTGCCCTTTATTTTTGCAGATATTTTATACTTTTTACCAATTTTAAGACGCAC
>JBKEBM010000108.1:0-10238 GCA_047973165.1 Chthoniobacterales bacterium | reverse complement strand
TGAAGACGAGTTCTGTTTTTGTTTGCGGTGACGTTATCGAGAGCGACAGGTGTGGGGCCGTGTATTAAGCTGGCACCTTTGTAAGTGCCGGGAATAGTTATGTCTGCGGAGCCGCTTGTGACGATTTCCAGTTTGAGGCCGCTGGCATCTTTTTCACCCTGACAGGCGAAATAAGACGGGATGGTAACCTGGTCGCCGGGTTGAATCTGATAAATAACCAGGGGTTCACCAACTTCGAGGGTGGGAGGTTTTTCGGCCAGTCGGAAACGCGTGTGATGCCAGTCTGAGATGCCCGGAAGGAGAGTCATACTTGTTTCAAATCCAAGTCGGGGAAAGCGCACGCGGCGTCCGTCGTAGAGCCCCGGGATATTATTTCCTTTGAGGAGATAATAATCGACCTGAACCTTTTGTGGGTCTTTCTCATCAATTTCCGTTATGGCGAGGCGGTGCATGAGAAAAGACGGCGTATTGCGCAGGTCGATCCGGTAACGGTTGCCGTTCACGGAAGTTACCCTTTCGATAGTGTAAGCCGAGCTGTGAAAGGGACTGATTTGATGCTGAACGGTCAGAATACGTCCGGACAGCGTGTTGTCTGTCGGCAGGGGTTTCGCACTTTCCACAAGCAGGGCACTTTCGCCCATGTGGCCGGTGATGTCTCCGATAACGCTAAGGAGTTTCATATTCCAGCCGGCGTCAGTGTTTACTTCAAAGCCGTCTGCGGAAAAATGGGTACCGTCGAACAGAGTGAGACGATGAGCCTGGGGTTCAGCGACACCGAAGCGCCCCTGTAAACGCATACCACCATTTTCAAATTTTCCACCATCATGCGTGCTTGCAACGAACAATTTTCCGGAAGGGGCAAGATCAAGCCGGAGTCCGGCTCCCATACCTGGTGCTGCTCTGCCGAAGGTTTCCATTTTTTGTATCGGTGAGTCCTCGTCCGGACGGGTGGGGGAGAGCACATGGACGAAGGTGCTTTCCAGCGGGGCTGACTTGCTGATGCGGGATTCCATCAAAACGTGCAGGGCATCTTTCAGGCTGATCGTGCCCCAGATTTCCTGACCGTTGACAACTTCACGCATCTTGGATGGCCAGGGAGCACGTCCGGAAAAAATTTCTGATGTCGTGGCGGGCGAGCCGAGAACACTTCCGAAAAGTTGCAGGTCAACTGGGTGCAATGCCTCCATCCAGGGAGCATATATTTGGCGTCCACCTTCGCTTGCCGGATAAAATTGCGTGGGGTCCACGCGAAAATCCACCTGCCACACAGCGGGCATTTTCCAGCGTTCCAGGCGTCGGATCAGGTCACTTCCCTGGTCCTTCGGATCTTTGAATATGCGATCCGGGTGGGTGGAGTTCAGGATATCATTGAGCGAACCTTCCTGCGCAGCAGCATCGCCAAGCGAGGTTTTCAGGGACCCGTCGGGACCCGTGGCCGGGGTATGCCACAGCAGATCATGGCGTTGCCCGCCCTGGATACGGAAAAAATCTACCGTCAACGGATCGCCGTTTTCCAGCGTGATGGTTGCGATCTGGCGGTTAAATACCTCCACTGGCTTTTTGCCCTGGTTAAATAATCCCTTCCCCTCCACATCGACAAACTGGGCGTTGTAATCGGGTTCACCGAATTTTGCTCCGCCGAAAAAGCTCCGAAATACAATCGGTCCCAGGCGTCCGCGAAGACCATGATCGCCGTCCACAAGAGCTGTCTGATGCAGCTCGGGTTGTCGGGCATACGAGTAGAACCATGCGCCCCAGAAATCTGTGCCTGGTGGCTTGGGAAGTTTCTCAAAAGAATATTGCAGTTCTGACCACGGTGATTTGGATATGTCTGCGCTGACACAAGCGTAACCGATGTCCGGCATGAGGTTGATGCCTTCGTAAAAAACCTGAAGATTTAACCGGGCATCATGCGTGTGCCCTTTTGCAAGCTGAAAATCCAGAATGGTTTCCATGCGGCGGCCAGGGGCACCTGCTCGCAGGGCGGCCAGGCCGTAGATGGGATCGCACTGCGCTGCTTCGTGTGCGGAGTAGTCTGGTGCCTCGGGCGGCTTTTTCCAACCCATCATTGCACCGCTGAAAAAGTATGCATGCTCGTCTCCGTGCATGCTTTCCACACCGCGAAGAGTCTTTAGAAAAAAATCCTCCCGTTTCCGGAGGGTTGGCCAGAGGGGGTGTTTTTTGGAAAAATCCATACCGAGATTTTCCTGTAGCATGGCGGCGAAATTGACCGTTGCGCGATTCATAGCAGCATAAATAAAAGAACCTTCAGTGGAAAGACCGCTGGCAAAATATCCATTATCAATGACACGCGAACTCATCTCCGCAGCGGTATCAATGAAATAGCGATCCTGAGTGACTACTCCCAGGCGAATCCCGCCGCTGATCCACTGGTCCGATGTGTTACCACCGCGATTTGGAGTCGAGCATTGTGCTAGGAAGTGCCATTCCTCAAGTGCGCCTTTACGAACTTTTTTTTCCCAGGCCGTCTCATCTCCATATTGTTCGCTGCTGTAT
Organism: Chthoniobacterales bacterium; assembly: GCA_047973165.1. Classification (GTDB taxonomy): domain Bacteria; phylum Verrucomicrobiota; class Verrucomicrobiia; order Chthoniobacterales; family JBKEAD01; genus JBKEAD01. The sequence continues at coordinate 7,721 of JBKEBM010000108.1, read as the reverse complement.
GCCTTTGTTTCCGGAAGGTCGCGAATGAAATCAAAAACAGCCGCCATATTGCCACAATTCTGAACTACGCCGTCCTGCCATGCCAGCGCCTGGCTCATTTTGTTCAGATTGTAATACGGATTATGCAGACGCAGCCAACCCGGTTTCGTCCAGGCCGCAGGCACGAGAGCCTTCCGGTATTCTTCTTTTGTAAGATAATCTTTACCCTCTGCCCCGCGGGCAATGCCATTTGGAGTTCCTCCGCTGTCAACCAATTGGTAGGCCGGCAACACTTCCGCAAGACGATCATAGATTACGGCGAGCGCACGAGCGGCTGCCGGGTCATTTTTTAGAAACACCGCACCGGCAAGTGCTGTTACTGCCGTGTTTTGAGTGCTTGCTGTGAAATACTCCATTCGAGCCCACCAGACTTCACTGGCCGAACAAAACCAGTTTCGCCGCGAAAGCAGCTTCGGTCCCTGATTCTCCTCGCCTGGTGGCACATAAAATCGGTATTCCTGCATCGTCCCATCCAGGTTTGGAATCTCGACTGTCTTGTTTGGTTTTGCTTTGTAATCTTCGGGCATGTCTTCCTCTCGCTCATAGACCATTGCGCCACAGCATTTCGTTTTTGCCTGAAAAGGATTTGTAATAAAATCATTCACACCCATTACCAAACCACCGAAGAGCGCATCGCAAAACGGACACTTGCCGCTGTCACTGATATTTTGCTTTGCCCATGTTCGCATTGTGAATGCTGTGTAGGGTGGAAGCATTTCCCGCCAGCGATTCTCCGGAATCTCTTGTGCAAAGCGCAGCCCGAGATTAGCGTTGCCAAACAAATTACTCACCAGTGAAGGCTTGCCGGCTCGAGCACGCTCGATGAGTTCCGGAGTGAATAAGCGTGGTGGGAGGGAGAATTCTTCGGGGGCAAACAGGCCGGACAGGGCCTCATCATTCACATGAGAGATTTCCGCATTCGCTCCTCCAAAAATCAGGAGCATTATAAGAGTAAAATGTTTTGTCAGGCTCATAAGCTTATACCAAAAGGAAAAATGATTGAGAGGAAGCCTGATCTCGCATCGTCCGGCGGGATTGCTCTCGTCGTTGGTAGCTATGCCAGGCTAGTCCGGCTGATAAGAAAAAAGGTGTCCGGTGGCAGGGTCAAGAACGATTGTGATGAAGTTCGGGTCGGAGTCTGTTTCTGACGCTTTTCGGTAGGGATAAAGCGTCAGGAGCCACTGGCTGGTGCTGGCCTGGGAGGCTGCTCCGGAGGGGGGGGAACTCAACGGGATATCCCGTGAACGTCTTGCTGAATCGCAGGGAGATGCTCGTAGTGGGCGACCTTGCAAGGCTGGACCAGGTTGCATTTTCGGAAATGGCGATTCCGTTGGCCGGGCGCAGAGGGTTGTCGTAACTGAGGTAGGATTGCAGGGTGACCTGGCGGAGAGTTCGCTCCAGAACATCCAAGGTAGCCCGGGTGCTTTCAAAGATGTCCGGTTTACCCATCGTGCGGCTGTAGCTGGAGCTTATCATGCTGATCACGCTCGCCAGGGGCACGAGAACGAGAGCCATGATCGCTGCTGAAAGCAGAATTTCCAGGAGGGTAAATCCACCCCGTTTGTGTTGCGAAGGGGAGAGCAAATATGGAATTTGTTTTTTCATTTATCATCAAAGAAAAGGTAACTGTAGTCCCATTTGCTTGAGTCGTTGCCGCGGATGACGGAAATTTTAACCCGAGCCAGATTGATGCTTAGTGAGGTGCCGGTGTTGACCGTAACTTCGTAAACTTTGGTGACTTCATTGCTTTCACGATCCTCATCGTCGAAGTAGATCGGCTGTTCCAGGCAGCAGTGGAAAATCGGGCCGGCGGGATTCGAACCCACGACCTCCTGAACCCCATTCAGGCGCACTACCAAGCTGTGCTACGGCCCGTTCTTTTTTAAGAGAGGGGACAAAATGATCTAACTCGAAGTTTCTGGCAAGTAAGATTTACATTTTCAAAAGCGGAGTAGTCTCGTTAGCTTCCCTTTTATGTCAAAGAGTTCTAAACTTAAGGTCGGAGTCGTCGGCGCAAATGGTTACACGGGTGAGGAGTTGTGTCGGCTTTTGCTGCGCCATCCAAAGCTTTCGCCTGAGCTTGTGACCTCGCGTCAGCACGCGGGGAAATCGCTCGTTTCGGTGATCCCTTCGCTCGCGGGACTTCCCGGAGCGGGAGAGCTTTCGTTCACTGCTCCCTCACCGGAAGGTCTGCTTGATTCGGATGCAGAAGTTTTTTTTCTTTCCCTGCCGCATGGGGTTGCTTCGGAATTTGCTCTCCCGCTTTTCAAAGCGGGTAAGCGAGTCATCGATATCAGCGCAGATTTTCGTTTGCGTGATGCTGCGATTTACGAGGAGTTTTATGCTGAAAAACACAAGGCACCGGAGCTTCTGGAGGCGGCAGTTTACAGTCTTCCCGAGATTTATCGGGAGGAAATAAAAACCGCCAGGCTGCTGGCTTCACCGGGGTGTTATCCCACGAGCATTTTGTTGCCGCTGATTCCGCTTTTGCGTGGCGGGTTGCTGGAAACTCAGGGTATTTTTATAAGCTCAGCCAGCGGCACAAGTGGTGCCGGACGCAAGGCAAACGAGGCATTACTTTTTTCGGAATGCAATGAAAGTCTCCGTGCCTACGGCCTGCCGAAGCACCGTCACCTCTCCGAAATCGAGCAGGAACTTTCGTTTGCTGCGGGGGAGAAAAATGTGCGTGTCAATTTCGTCCCCCACCTGGCTCCGATGACGCGCGGGATTCATTCCACGATTTTTGCGAAGCCAAAAACGGGTGTGAGTGAATCGGATTTGATGGATGCGTGGGCAGAGAATTATGCGGACGAACCCTTCGTGCGCTTCGGAAAAAACCTGCCCGATACAAAAAATATCTCAGGCGGAAATTTCTGTGATTTTTCGCTACGGGTGGACGAGCGGACTGGCAGCGTGGTGATCCTGAGTGCGGTGGACAATCTCGTAAAGGGAGCCGGTGGCCAGGCCGTGCAGAGTCTGAATATTCAGCAATCCTGGGACGAAACGGAAGGGCTGCTGTGAGCGAAAAAATTTCTTCTGTTCGTGGTGGGGTTTGTGCGCCGCAGGGGTTTACGGCTGCAGCGACTCACTGTGGTATCAAGCGGGTGAATACGACGAGGGACGATCTCGCCTTGGTTTACTCGGAGTTTCCGGCGACAGGCGCAGGCGTTTTTACGACGAATGTTGTTAAGGCCGCCCCGGTTTATCTTTGTCAAAAACACCTGCGTTCAAAGCAGGTTCGTGCAGTGGTTTTGAACAGCGGAAATGCCAACGCCTGCACCGGAACACAGGGAGACAGCGATGCCGCAGCCATGGCCGCTCTCACTGGAAAAGCTTTGTCCGTTTCGGAAAAAGAAGTGCTCGTTTGCTCGACCGGACGGATCGGCGTGCCTTTGCCAATGCAAAAAATCGAAAGCGGTATTGCTGCAGCATCGAAATTTCTTGCGAAAAAAAATCACCGGGCGGCGGCACGAGCGATCATGACGAGCGACACAGTTCCCAAGGAAGTTTCGATCGAGATAAAATCCTCGCAGGGGACTTATCGCATCGGAGCGATGGCCAAGGGGGCGGGAATGATCAACCCAAACATGGCGACGATGCTCTGCGTCGTGACAACCGATGCGGATATCCCACGAGTTTTTTTAAAAAAAATCCTGGCCGAAGTCGTCGAGGCGACTTTTAACAGGATCACCGTCGATGGCGACATGAGCACAAACGACACCGTGCTGCTGCTAGCTAATGCTCAAAGCGGAGTAAAAATTTCTCCGAACGATGATTCGGATGCAGAGCTTTTTCACGCAGGTTTGCAGCACTGCTGCACGGAACTTGCCCGGAAGATTGTGCAGGACGGTGAGGGGACTGAACGCGTGATCGAGCTGGAAATACGCACAGCAAAAACCGCTCGCGATGCCAGGCTTGCTGCTGACGCTGCGGCAAATTCCATTTTGCTGAAATGCGCCCTGGCTGGTGCCGATCCGAACTGGGGCCGCATCGTCGATGCCGTAGGTTACTCCGGAGCACGCTTTGATCCGCGCCGGATCGATGTTTACTACGGCGATGTGCTCCTGGTTTCGCAGGGAGAACCCGTATCGGGAGCGGAGGTCCCGGCACGACGTGTAGCCAGGAAGAAAGAATTCCGTGTCGTAGTCGATCTCAATGCTGGCAAGGCGGGGCATACGGTGTTGACGACGGACTTAACCGAAGAATACGTTCGCCTGAACCTCAGTGAGTAGCGAGTAGCAAAACGCCTGAGGGGATTTTTTTAAAAAACAAATGAGTCAACAACCATCTCTTGAAGCACGCACGGAGAGCCTGATCGAGGCTCTTCCCTACATTCAGAAATTTCGCGGACATACTTTTGTCATCAAATACGGTGGCAGCGCGATGGAGGATGAGCACCAGGTCGATCGCATGCTTCGGGATATCGTTTTTCTCGAAGCCGTCGGAATCAACCCCGTGGTTGTGCACGGCGGCGGTAAGGTCATCACTGCAAAAATGCGTGCACTGGGAAAGGCTGCCCGCTTTGTAAATGGCCTGCGAGTCACAGATGAGGAATCCGTAAATCTCGTCCAGGAAGCTCTCGATACGGACATCAATCCGAAAATTGTAAAGCGCATCATCGACTTTGGCGGAGCGGCAAAAGGCCACTCGGGGCAGGAGGTTTTTGAAAGTAAAAAACTCCCTCCGCAGCCGGACGAGGACGGAAAACCCGTTGACATCGGCTTTGTGGGCGAAGTGAAAAAAGTGCACACTGCCGGGCTTGAAAAAACGATCCACGCAGAAACCGTTCCGGTTGTCTCGCCGATCAGCCGGACGGCGGACGGAACAATTCTGAATGTAAATGCCGACGTTGCTGCGGCAGCTCTGGCGGCGGCTTTGAAATGCTCCAAGCTTATTTTTATCAGCGACGTACCGGGCATCATGCTCGATCCGGGGGATAAAGACTCGCTCGTTCCGACGGTCTCCATCAGCGACACAGACGCACTGATTAAGCGAAAAGTGATTGCGGGCGGGATGATTCCAAAGGTCCTTTCAGCAGTCGAGGCACTGCGGGCAGGAGTCGATAAAGTTCACATGGTCCGCGGATCGCTGGCGCATTGTCTGCTGCTGGAGATTTTTACGGATACGGGTGTGGGGACGGAAATTATTCACTCACGGGAGGAGAAAGCGAGATGAGCTTTTCACCGGAAAATTATTTTGATATTTCGCAGACCGAGCATCAGGTCATTTTTGAAAATGTGGAAAATGTCTGGGAAGTTCTGCCTAAAATAAAAGCGTATTTGCAGTTTCGTCTGAAACCGGCCATCCTGGGGCAGGTCATCGGCAAGCCCTTTATCAGCGGAGCAGCTTACATAGGGGAGGGGACGATTGTGGAGCATGGGGCAATGATAAAAGGGCCCGCATGGATCGGTCGAAATTGCCAGGTGCGCAGCGGCTGTTACATTCGTGAAAACGTGATTGTGGGAGACGGCTGTGTCCTGGGAAATTCCTGCGAATTTAAAAACTGTCTGATTTTTAACCGGGCGCAGATACCACACTTTAACTACGTGGGCGATTCGATCCTCGGTTGCCAGGCCCACCTGGGTGCCGGGGTTATTTTATCAAATGTAAAACTCGATCAGGGGGAAGTTCAGGTGGCGCATTCAGAAGGTATGGTGGGCAGTGGTCTGAGAAAATTCGGAGCGGTCCTCGGAGATCATGTCGAGGTGGGCTGCAACAGTGTTTTAAGCCCAGGCTCTATCATCGGAAAAAATTCTACTCTGTATCCCGGCACGCAGTGGCGCGGAGTTTTACCGGAAGACAGGATCGTAAAATCACGCGTCGAACAAACGATTGTGGAACGCCTTTTTTAAATTCCCTTTGCATCGCTCATTTTTTGCTTACTCTTTCCGAACATTCGCAATACCAACAACACTGAAAACTGAACACCGACAAATTTATCTATGAGTACTGATGGCATGACCCACGCACCGAAAGGCAAACCACGTCCGGTTTGCAAAGAAGGAGAATTTATTTTTGCAATAGCCCACCTGGACCACGGGCATATTGAGGGAATGTCCAACGGCCTGACCGAGGCCGGCGGACGCATGAAGTGGGTTTACGACGCCGACCCCGAACGCGCAAAGCCCTACCTGGAAGCAAACCCCGGAAGTAAGCTCGCAAGTTCTTTCGAGCAGATTCTGGAAGACTCCGAAGTGCAGCTTGTTGCGGGTGCTGCCGTTCCATCGGACCGCGGACCGATTGGCTGTCAGGTCATGAAGGCAGGGAAAGACTACTTTGTGGACAAGTCACCCTTTACAACGCTGGAGCAGTTAGAGGAGGCAAGGAAGGTGCAGGCTGAAACGCAGCAACGTTATTTTGTTTACTACAGTGAGCGTCTGCACTCCGAAGCCGGCATGTATGCGAGCCAGCTTGTGCAGGATGGCGTCGTCGGTCGGGTAATCCAGGTTCTGGGGCTTGGGCCTCACCGAGTCAGTATCCCGGCGCGTCCCGCCTGGTTTTTTGACAAACAGAAATACGGTGGGATCATTACGGACATCGGATCGCACCAGGCCGAGCAGTTTCTTTTTTATACAGGATCAAAAGATGCTGAGGTCCTGAGCGCACGGGTGGAAAATTTTGCCCATCCGGAATATCCCGGCCTCGAAGACTTCGGCGAATGGACCTTCAAAGGAGACAGCGGTGCCTCGGGTTATCATCGTGTGGATTGGTTCACGCCCGACGGACTCAGCACCTGGGGCGATGGACGCACCATCATCCTCGGCACAGACGGCTACATCGAACTAAGAAAATACCTCGAACTCGGCCGTCCCGGCGAAGGTGGAGACAATGTCTATATCGTCAACCAGGAAAAAGAAGAGCGCGTGCAGGTCACCGGAAAAATCGGCTACCCATTCTTCGGAGAGTTGATTCTGGATGTTCTGAACCGAAGCGAAAAAGCTATGACCCAGGAGCACATCTTTAAAGCTGCCGAGATATCGTTGAAAGCTCAGGTCGTGGCGGATGCTGCGCATTCCTGAGCCCGCTTCCGGCAGGCGACATCTTTAAAACGCTTTTAAAATTTCTCTCACCTTCGAGTGGATCCGGATGCCGAGAGGTACTCAGCATGTTTTCGCTCCAGGTTTGAAGCAAAGTTCGTGCGTGTCTGATCAACTCCGGTCGGCTCGGAGCAAGATTATTCTGCTCATGCTGATCGCTGCCGGGTCTGGGCGAGCTGTGAAATCGCGAGATGTTTGCGACCGGAATCGGGTGCTGTCGTTCCGGTCAGGAGCGGCACCATGCTTTGCGAATCCCATGTTGCGGGTGGCATTTTGGATGGATGATGAATCCCACGAAGATCAATTTAAATACAGCTTCTGCGACAAATGCGGACAGCTTTGCGGATATAGCGTATTTTAACTTAGTCGGGAGAGGTGCCCATAAGCCGATTGGTAAATATGCGTAAAAAAAACCAGGCTGGCTAAAAATGACCACAAAAAAGCAGCACGCCCCGTTTGGAGCGGCTGCTTTTGTTTTTTGAAAAAGAGAAGCTCTCTTTACGAAGTTGGAACTTCGTTGATCGTTTTCAGAATTCGGCTTGCAATTTGATAAGGATCACCCTGGGAGTTGGGGCGTCGATCCTCGATGTAGCCTTTGAAACCGTTATCACGAAAGGCGTGAGGGACACGGATCGATGAGCCGCG
>JBKEBM010000062.1:0-18081 GCA_047973165.1 Chthoniobacterales bacterium | reverse complement strand
TCAGGATTACAAGCGTGCCGTCGAAAAGCGGGTCGCGGTCGGAGGTGTAGATGCGCTCCTGTTTGTCGTTCGGTTTTTCGACACGGAAAAGAACGTGCCCCTTGCCGCAGAAACGTCGTGCAAACTCGGTCGCCATCTCGAAGTTTGTGGAGTAAGGAACCGAGCGAAGGTCGAGGATGAGGCCGTGGATTTTTTGTTCGTCGAGGCCTTTGATGACAGCGTCCATCTGAGCAAGTTCGTTTGAGTCCATGCTTCCGATCCGAACGTAGCCCACGCGCCCGTCGAGGACTTCTGCCAGGAAATCGTGGAGTTTGTCGGTCTTGTGAGTGGATTCGGAGGGGACGATGTCCGCGCCGCTGCCGAGGCGTTCGATCAGGCCGTTGAGGCGGGCCTGGAGGAGTTTTTGCTCCTGGAGAGCCGAGGGGGTGACGAAGTTTTTTTGGAGGAGTTCGACGGCCAGGTCCACTGGTTTTGTGCTGAGCAAATCGATTCGCTCGTCGAGGGACTGCGGCAATTCCTGCGCCGGAGCCGCTTCAGTCGCGGGTTCAGGGGCGTCCGCGTCCTGGGGCGGATTCGCATTTTTTTCGGGGGTTGGTTGGGTTGGTTTTGTAGCTTCCGGCTCCGTGACGTTGGACGCAGGGTGAACTCCGTTTTTTTGTGCGGGGGATTCGGCAGCCCGGGGCGGTGCTTCCTGGGCGGCTGTTTGTGCCGCGAGCGGATGCAGTGTCAGGAGCGCAAAAAAAAGAATGGGATAAAAAATTTTCATAGGGTTGATCCGATGTCGCTGCGGAAATAATGATCTTTAAAAGAGATTCCTTTGCAAGCCTGGTAAGCATGTTTGAGGGCGGTTGGCAGGTCGGCGGCGAGGGCGGTAATTCCAAGGACGCGTCCGCCGGAGGTCACGAGCTGTTCTTTGTGGATTTTGGTTCCGGCGTGGAAGACTTTTACGGATTTGCCGTGCTCCTCTGCCTTGGAGATGCCTTCGATTGGGTAGCCTTTTTGGTAGCTCCCGGGGTAGCCGCCGGAGGCCTGAATCACGCAGGCGGCGGCCTTTGGAGACCATGTTACGTCGATTTCAGCGAGGCGATTTTCGGCAGTTGCGAGGAGAATTTTTGCCAGATCGCTTTCGAGGCGGCGCATGAGAACCTGCGTTTCCGGATCGCCAAAGCGGCAGTTGAATTCCAAAACTTTCGGACCGTCTTTGGTGAGCATGAGGCCGGGAAATAACATGCCACGAAAATCCAGCCCGTCGGCTTTCAGACCTGCGATGAAGGGATCGAGAATTTTTTCGCGAATGGTCTTTATCACTTTTTCATCGGCGACGCCGGAGGGAGAGATAGTGCCCATGCCGCCGGTATTCGGTCCGAGGTCACCGTCGAAGGCGCGTTTGTGGTCGCGGCAGTCCGGGCAGAGCAGGTAAGTGTCGCCCGCGACGAAGGCGTGGATGGAGCATTCCGTACCTTCGAGATATTCTTCGATGAGGACTTTCGTTCCGGCTTCGCCAAAGACTTTTAATTCCATGGCGCTATGGATGGCATCCATGGCTGTTTCTTTATTTTCGGCAATGGTAACGCCTTTGCCCAGGGCGAGTCCGTCGGCTTTGATGACCAGCGGGTAGTCCGCTGCATCGCAGTAAGCACGGGCCTCGGAGGCGTCTGTAAAATCAGTTGATTTCGCGCAGGGAATGCCGTGACGCAGCATGAAATCCTTCGCAAAACTATTGGAGGATTCGAGTTGAGCGGCGGCCTTGCGCGGACCAAAGATGTGCAGGTCGGCGTCTTCAAAAGCATCGACAACACCTCCGGCCAGCGCGTCGTCGGGACCGACAACGGTAAGGTCGATTTTTTCTTTTTTTGCAAAGTCGAGGAGAGCTGGGGTGTCCAGTGCGTCGATGGAGACATTGGTTCCGAGTGGCTGCGTGCCGCCGTTGCCGGGTGCAAAAAAAAGTGTGGCTTCAGGAGACTGTGCGAGCTTCCAGCCGAGAGCGTGTTCGCGTCCGCCCGAGCCGATGACCAGGATTTTCATAAGCAGGAAAGAGTTAGCATTTATCAGTAGGAAAGGAGCACCACGCGTGGGAAGGGCTGACGGGGCAGGGTATTTTTTGAAATGATAAAACTGCGTCCCGGCAGGCGGACGACGTCGCGAAATTTTGTGGCAAAAGCCGAGCGTGCACCGCTGCTGCCCATCGGAACGATGACGAGGGGGCGGAGCTGATTGATGACGGCGATGCGCTCAGAATCACTGAGAGAGCCAGGCATTCCAACGGGCATAAAAAGCAGGTCCACTTCGCCGATGCGCTCGGCCTCTGCACGCGTGAGACTGCGCTGCAATTTTCCCAGGAAGGCAAAGCTCATGCCGTCCTGCTTCCAGGAAAAGACCAGGTTCCGGTCGCCGACGGGTCCCTCTTCCGCGCCGGCGGCCCAGGTCGGGATGCCGAGGATGGTGGTGCCTGTGGCGTTGTTTGTGCCGACGGCCATGCTACCGCGAAAGACCTGCGGAGAGGAGTCTGTGAGGAAGACGTTGTTTGCATCGCGGGTTTCGTTTGTAACAAGGATGGCGTTGGGCCGAGGGTCGCGGGAAATTTTATACCCCGTCGTGCCGGGGTAAAAAGGGTTGGTCAGGATTCGCGAGCCAATGGAATTTTGAACCAGGAAACACATGTGTCCAAGTGCATCAATGCGGGTTGCCTGCTGACTTTGGCTTCCCTGCTGTGGCGAGCCGGCGCAGCCCGCAAAGAGGACGGAGAGGGTCAGGTAAAGCCCGAAAAGACAAATGCGTTTATTCATGGAAACGCCGCAGTCTAAAGCAGCTTTCAAAAAACTCAAGCGGCAGGAGGAGTTTTTGACTTCTTCGATGTTCGAACGGGCACATGCTGAAGAGCCTGGGTCGAACCCCAGTGGAGAGTCTGATCGATGGCCGCCTGGATGTAATTTTTTGCCTCGAAAACAGCATCCGGAAGATTTTTTCCTTTGGCCAGCCCTGCCGCAATGGCTGAGGAATAGGTGCAGCCCGAGCCATGAGTCGAGACGTTTTTTCGATAGATCCCCTCGTAGGAAGTGATGATGTCGCCATCAACCAGGAGGTCGATGCCGGCGTTTTTTTTGAGGTGTCCGCCCTTGCAGAGGACGGCGCAGCCGTGGCGTTCGGTGAGTTCCAGGCCGGCTTTTTTCATTTCGGAGAGAGAGGTGATTTTGCGTTTGCAGAGGTGGGAGAGCTCATCCAGATTTGGAGTAATCACACGTGCGAGTGGGAAAATATGCTTGCGATAAAAAGAAATGGCGTCGGGTTGTAAAAGAGGGTCACCACTGCTCGAAATCATGACAGGATCGACAACCAGATAGCAGCCCCTGCGTTCCAAAAGATCGGTCAGGACGGGCAGGACAGCTTTCATGATGCTGGTCGAATACAGCATACCTATTTTGACAGCAGCAATCGGAAATGCCTTTACGCAAAGTGCCACCTGAGAAGCAACGATGGAGGGACGGATGGCCTGGATATGCTCGACGCAACCGGGAATTTCCGAAACGACACAGGTGACGGCAGTGAGGCCGTAGCAACCGAGAGTTGTGACTGTTTTCAGGTCTGCCTGGATGCCGGCACCGGCACTGTTATCGGAACCAGCAATGGACAAAACAACGGGGACGGATGGGAAGGACATGGGGTGGGGGAGTTACTTTTCAAGAAGGCTCACGGGATTACAATCTTCAACAAGAGCGTTTTATAATACTCTAACTTTCTGCCAGCGGGTGGATTTTATTCAGGAGCACAGAATTTACGTCGATTTCAACTTCACGTTCATTTCCGAGTATTTCCAGTAAAATGGCGACACGCTGCCTGGCGGGGAGGACTTTTGTTACCAGGGTTTGGATACCTTTATACGGGCCGCTTACGATACGGATTTCGCTGCCGACTTCGATGCCGGGCTGGATTTCCACGATCTCTTCGGATGAAAAACCTTCCTTCAGCGTAGCGATAATGTCGGGAGAGATAGTCGCCGGAACTCCCGCGAATGAAATAACTCCGCGAACGCCGGAGAGCGATTTCAGGTGGCGGATATGCTCATAGTAATTCAGCTTCGCAAAAACGTAACATGGGAAAAGTGCCTCCGTAACCCAGACTGAGCCGGAGCTGCGGGCACGTTTGAATCGGATGCGCGGACAGTAAATCTCCCGCTGCATTTCCGTCGTAATACGCTGCATCGCCAGCATCTCCTGCTTTGGTCCGGTCCGGACACAAAACCATGCCTCTTCTTCCAGTGCGGGATTTTCTTTTTTTTTGGAAACCAAAGCCATTCGAGAATTTCTTACACGGCCCACAGAACAAAAAAATTTTCGGCTCTGCAATCTTAAAGCCGGGAATCTCCCCGACGCGGACTGCTTTCTTCCTGTCAAATCGCTTGCCACAATGCGCCCGAACCCTTACACAGGTTCGCTCGCATGACTGCTACCAGTTCCACAGACCAACCCATCCTGACTCTCGGGCTTCCATCCGGTAGCCTGATGGACCCTACGGTCGAGCTTTTTACCCGGGCTGGTTTTCGGATAAATATTCCCCGGCGCTCCTATCGTCCCTCGGCGGATGATCCGGAGCTTGAACTGCGTCTTTTGCGGGCGCAGGAAATCAGTCGTTATGTCGAGCAGGGCTTTCTCGACTGTGGCATCACCGGTCGCGACTGGGTTGCAGAAAACGATTCCGATATTCAGGAAATTATTGATCTGCCCTACAGCAAAGTTTCATCCCGTCCGACGCGTTGGGTGTTGGTTGTGCCCGAAGATTCAGAATTTCAAAAAGTTGAGGATTTGCAGGGACGGCGAGTTGCAACCGAGGCCGTGGGACTGACCAAACGCTTCCTCGCAAAGCACGGCGTCGAAGCCAAAGTCGAATTTTCCTGGGGAGCCACTGAAGTAAAAGTCCCCGACCTGGTCGATGCCATTGTGGATGTGACAGAAACCGGCTCGTCCCTCCGCGCAAATAAGCTGCGTATTCTCGCAACCCTCATGGAGTCCTACCCGGTTTTGATTGCAAACAAGGGCTCCTGGCAGGACGACAAAAAGCGTAAAAAGATCGAAAATCTCGCTCTGCTTTTAAAAGGTGCCCTGAATGCCCGGGACCTCGTGGGGATAAAAATGAACCTCCGGCAAAAAGACCTGAATAATTTGCTTGAGCAGTTGCCTGCATTAAGGAACCCTACCGTTTCCCCGCTGGCGCAAGCCGACTGGATCGCGGTTGAAACTGTGATCGAAGAGCGTGTCGTCCGGGAGATACTTCCGAAACTAAAAGACCTGGGGGCAGAGGGAATAATCGAATATCCCCTGAACAAAGTTGTCTATTAGAATCCACCGAGTAAACCATTTCTAATCAAAATAAAAGCTCTGCTTAAATCCACATGGGATCGCTAAAAAAAACACGAAAAGCCAAAATCAGTAAACACAAGCGCCGCAAGCGTATGAAAGAAAATCGTCATAAGAAGCGTTTGCGTTACAAATCCTAATCGCTACACTGCCGGTGTGCGTGTTAGTGATCAGCAACTGATCCATTACAGGTTTTCCTCACTTTGGAGGAGGGCGGCTGCGTGCTTTGGAGTTTTTTGCCTGAGTGTTTTTTTGCAGGTTGAACTGCTCGCACGCTCGGTCGATCTGCTGTCACAAAATGAGGAACAGTTAAAGCTCGAAGCACTTTTATCTGCGGACCGGGATACAATGGCTCAGGCCCTGGCACTCTACGCGAAGGGTATTTTTGATGAGCAGTCCGGGGGTGCAGAAAATGCGCTGAAGAGCTACGAGGCCTCCCTGGCACTTAACAGCGAAAATCTTCGCCTCGCCCTGCGCGTGGCCCAGGAGTATCTCCGGCGGGGAGAAAATGCGCAGGCTCTCAGTATCCTGAAAGACGCGGCAAAGAAGATGGACAAAAATTTTCTTCTGCCGCTGATGATCTCCAATATTTATCTGCGGCAGTTACAGAAACCGGATTTTGCCGAAAAATATGCGGCACAAGCAGCGAAGCTGGCACCGGACCTTTTTATGCCCGTTTCAATGCAATGGGAGATTTTAAAACACCAGGGAAACAATGAGCAGGCCGAAAAACTGCTTGAAAAGGCTGCAGAAAGTGAAAATGAGAGTCCCTGGTATTGGTTGCGCCTGGCTGAACTACGCTCGCAGGAAAATAGCACTAAAAGCTCACTGCAAAATTCGCGGGACGAAATTTTCCTTCATGCACTTAATAAGGCTTTTAGCCATGCAGAAGATTCACCGGAAATTTTAAGCCAGGTTGCAGAATTTTTTGTCGTGGCGCAGCTTTATGAAAAAGCCGAGACCGCCTATGAAGATCTCTATAAATTAAAACCTGATTTTCCCGACCTGCCCAATAAGCTTGCAATGGTTTATCTTCGGAATCAACGCCTCCAAAAAGCAAAGCCTCTTCTCGAAAAAATCATTGAAGATAGTCCACAAAGTCTCTGGGCAAACGATGCTCTCGAAGAAATAACTCTCAAAGAAGGGAAGCTCGAAGAAACCCTGACCTGGTCGCAACGCGGTCTGTCTCTGGCCCCTCAGCAGGTAAATCGTCACCTCAACACTATCGATCTTTTACTGAAGATGCAGCGTTATGAAACGGCGTCCATGTATGCCGAACAAGCCCGCAAACGCTTTCCCGGTGCAGGCACTTTTACCTTTTTACAGGCAGTCGCTCTGAGTCGAGCCGAACAATATGAAAAAGCACTCGCCAGCTTTGAAGGAGCTCTGATTGAAGCGGCAACAGGCTACGGCGAATACGTGAATGCCGATTTTTATTTCGAGTATGGCGTAGCCTCCGAGCAGACCCAGGCCTACAAAAAAGCGGCGGAATTATTTAAAAAATCTATCGAAATGGACCCGCAAAAAGCGGCGCGTGTTTGCAATTACCTCGGTTACATGTGGGCGGAGCGCGGAGAAAACCTTGCCGAGGCCGAGCAGCTTATTCGCCGCGCCCTGACGAGTGAGCCGGAAAACGGAGCCTACCTTGACAGCCTGGGCTGGGTTTATTTTAAACAAAAACGCTACTCGGAGGCGTTGATAGAACTTCTGCGGGCCGTCGAGTTAATGGAAGCACCTGATCCTGTCGTTTTCGATCACATTGCCGATACTTATAATGCCCTGGGACGACAGCCCGAAGCGATTCTCTACTGGCAAAAAGCACTTCAGATCGATTCTGAAAACGCCGACATCCTGAAAAAAATCAATCAGTTTTCCGAAAGAGTCGTTCGAAAAAACGACGTATAGCCTATAAGTGGCCCCGGGAGAGACCGGCGAAGTCCGTCATCAAAAAGACCAGAAGATATTCCAAAGGTGTCCCAAATATTTTTGGATTCGGTATCAGGAATCAGCAGGGCTGCGTGCGGCCTGAAAACGCATGGTTTCGTCCAGGATTTTTCGGGCTGTTTTACTGTGATTGATTCTGCTGGAATCGATCCGGAAGTCAGCGGCTTTTTCGTAAAACTCTATGCGCTGCTGGCGAAGCTCGTCGAAGGTCCGGCGAGGATTTTCTGTTTGCAGCAGGGGACGTTTTTTGTTGCGCGAGACGCGCTCGAAAACCTCATCCGGATCAGCATCCAGCCAGGCGACAGGGCCGATCTGACGGAGTATTTCGCGATTTTCTTCCCGCAGGGGCACACCGCCACCGGTGGCCAGGATGATACCTGTGAGATCGGCCAGTTTTTTAAGCTCTTCGGTCTCCAGGTTTCTGAAATATTCCTCGCCGTTATATTTGAAAATCGACGTGATTGGCTGCCTGGTGCGCGTTACAATAAGTTTGTCTGTATCGATAAAACGGTGGCCGGTCATATCCGCAAGCTTGCGGCCTACGGAACTTTTTCCGCTTCCCATAAAACCTATCAATACAATATTCGGCAGCACGCCCCCAAGCTTCGCAGGACTTTACAAAGGAGCGAGGATTATTTTCTTTGCAAAAAACTCCCGTCTTTCGGCTTGGTAGCAAAAGGTAAAAAAGAGTAATACTTTTTCAGTTTCGTTTTCTGACTCACATCGCAGCAATTTTTCCATGAAAAAAAAGAATTCTCCAGGCTCTGTTTCCACAAAAAAATCAACAGCGAAACCGCTCGTCGGAATCGTAATGGGCAGCAAAAGCGACTGGGAGACCATGCGGGCAGCAGCAGAAATTCTGGAACAGTTCGGAGTTTCCCATGCCTGTAAAGTCGTCTCGGCCCACCGCACGCCGGACGACATGGCAGATTACGCAAAGGCAGCCCGCCGCAGCGGACTACAGGCCATCATCGCAGGGGCGGGCGGAGCGGCTCATCTGCCTGGAATGCTCGCAGCACAAACGACGGTGCCGGTGCTGGGAGTCCCCGTGAAAAGCCGGGCACTCCAGGGAATGGATTCGCTGCTTTCAATCGTGCAAATGCCGGGCGGCATCCCGGTGGCCACTTTTGCAATCGGGGAGGCCGGTGCAAAAAATGCTGCCCTCTTTGCGATTCAAATGCTGGCCTCAAAAAACGCAGTGCTGCAAAAAAAACTGGATACCTTTCGGCGGCGGCAGGCAGCAGCTTCCCGCAGTAGTAAACTCGAGTGAAAACAGAGATTCTTTCGGCTGCAGAATCCTCTTTCGCCATTGAGACTGCCTGCGAATTTTTTAAAAAAGGCGAGACGGTTGCGCTGCCCAGCGAAACGGTTTACGGCCTCGCGGCCAATGCTTTCGACGCAAAAGCTGTCGCCCGGATTTTTGAGGCGAAGGAACGTCCGCTCAGTGATCCGCTTATCGTTCACATTGCCGATCCTGAAAGTTTATCGCAGGTGGCTGTCGGCGGACTGCCGGATTTTCTTAAAAAGCTGACCCGTTCTTTCTGGCCAGGACCGCTGACGCTGGTTTTACCGCGGCATCCGGACCTGCCCGATCTTGTCACGGCGGGGCAGGAAACGGTTGCCGTTCGCTGCCCGGCACATCCTGTTTTTCGAAGGGTGCTTCGGGCGTGCAGGTTTCCGCTGGCAGCTCCGAGTGCAAATCGATTTGGTCGTATCAGCCCGACACGAGCCACCGATGTTTTTGCTGAACTCCAGGGGCGTATCCCGCTCATTCTGGATGGTGGAGCCTGCGAGCGCGGGCTGGAATCCACGATTGTTTTGCCAATTCAAGTAGGTGGGGGCGCTGAAAAATTTGCGCTGCAAATCCTGCGACCCGGGCCTGTGACGGCGGAGGAGCTGGCCGATTTTGCTCCCATTTTTATTCCGGAAAAAACGACTGCTGCACCGGTGACTCCCGGCAGCCTGGCTTCGCATTACGCACCACGAACGCCACTGCATTTGCTCAGCGAAGGCGAGCCACCGGCTTCCTGGAAATGTCGCGGGCTGATTGCCTGGGATGAAAAAACTTCTGCCGCTCAGGATTACGTTGCTACAGAATACCTGAGTCGAGGGCTTGACCTGCATGAGGCAGCGACCAATCTCTACTACGCCATGCGTTCTCTCGATCAACTTCAGCTCGACGGCATTTGTGTCGAGCCACTTCCCGAAACCGGAATAGGTCGTGCCATCATGGACCGTCTTCGTCGCGCTTCTTTTCATGGCTGAAAAATCCGTCCATAAAGTAAATACCCGTGCAGCCTGGATCGTCTCCATCGCCGTGATGTGCAGTCGTGTGCTGGGGCTTACGCGTGAGATAATCGTCGCTGCACTTTTCGGAGCGAGTCAGTGGATGGATGCGTTTATCGTCGCATTTCGGGCACCGAATTTGCTGCGCGATCTTTTTGCAGAGGGTGCTCTTTCCACGGCATTCATCACAGTTTTTTCACAAAAAATCGAAAAAGAAGGGGATCGCTCCGCCTGGCAACTCGCAGCAAAAATGGCGACCCTGGCGGTGATTTTCATGAGCGTGGTAACGCTTCTGGGCGTCCTGTTTGCTCCGGCTGTTGTTCGTTTTCTGGCTCCGGATTTTGATGCCGAGACGGCAACTTTTGCCGTTTTGCTTACGCGAATTATGTTCCCGTTTATCCTCGTGGTTTCGCTCGCCGCACTGGCCATGGGGATGCTGAATTCAAAAAATATTTTTGGGATTCCGGCCCTGGCTTCCAGTTTTTTTAATATCGGATCCATTGCCGGGGGATTATTTTTCGGATGGTGGATCGATCCGGAGTTTGGTTATCGCGCACTGATCGGACTTGCAATCGGAACTCTCATCGGTGGGCTGCTGCAGCTCCTTGTGCAGCTCCCGAGTCTGAGGAAGGTTGGCTTTGCTTTTCGCCCGGATTTTTTGTGGCGGGATGAGGGGGTGAGGCGTGTTTTGCTGCTCATGGTTCCTTCCGTCATTGCGGGCAGTGCAGTGCAGGTCAATGTGATGATCAATACGATGTTTGCCTCGTATTTGCAGGACGGAGCGATCAGTTGGCTGAACTATGCGTTTCGTCTCATGCAGTTGCCGCTTGGTGTTTTCGGTGTGGCTGTGGCGACGGTGACATTGCCGGTTGTTTCCAAAATTGCGGTGACACAGAATTGGGAACATTTCCGAGCTACGCTGGCAAAGGCTATTCGGCTGGCGACCTTTCTGAGCATTCCATCGGCAGCCGGACTCATCATTTTGGGCAAGCCGATTGTCAGTTTGATTTACGAGCGCTTTCGTTTTGACTCGGATGATACGCTGGCCGTCGGTGCCGCGCTGCAATTCTATGCGATGGGCCTTTTTGCTTACTCCTGTATCAAAGTTCTCTCTCCGGCTTTTTACGCAATGAATCGAAAGTGGACGCCGATGTTTGTGAGCTTTGCGGCGATTGCTTTAAATGTTGCCCTGAACTATTTTTTTATTTTCCACCTCGACTATGGGCATCGCGGGCTGGCACTGAGCACGGCGATTTCGGCAACGATGAATTTTGCCCTGCTTTATTTTCTGATGTATCGGCATTTGCATGGAATGCAGTCAGGCGTGTGGCTCCTGGCGATTGCAAAATCTTTGGTCGGGGTTGCCGGGCTGGTTGCTGTGGCTTATTCCGCGCAGTATTATTTTGGACATTTATTGCTTCAGGGGTCGCTTTATTTCAGAGTTCCGGCGGTGCTTTTGACTGTCGCTCTGGCCGGAGCCGTTTACCTGTTGATTTGTTATCTGCTTAAAAGCGAAGAGATGCTTGAGAGTGTGCAGATTTTAAAAAATCGACTCGGCTCACGACAGAAGCGAAAGGCAGGACTTTAGAGCTTTTAAAAAAGGACGCGGGCCCCTGCCACCGATCCCGGCCTCAACTTCCTCCAGCCGACGAATCAAATCAATGACATCGCGACGTGCAAAAGGGCCGCCCGCCGCTTTGCAAAAATGAGTCCGACAACCAAAAGGCCGCGCTTCGTAAATAATACAACGTAAAGTTTTCCGATCCAGAAGCGGGCAGGCTCCGTCGGGACTCTCCGGAATTTTTCGACGTCCGCTCGCACGCAGAGCCTGCGCTGCCACGAGTGCCTCGGCATCGGTCACCGAAGGCGTAAGGCCCGTATTTTTAAAATGACAGCAACCCGCCCGAAAACTACAATTCCGCTCGGCAGGCACCTGTTCAAGGTCTGCATAAATCTGCTGGACCTTCTTCAGTGCCTCTCGCTTTGTATTCCTGAAATCAGAATGCGGCATTGCTATACGTTAATCGATTTGAAGGTGTGAAAAAATAAATTTCCCGGTGTCAGCATTCTTTTATACAGATTTGGTAATCATTATTTTGATTCGGGGTGAAGCAGCCGAAAAAATACGGAAAAAACCCTTCGTTTCCAGGTGTGTCGTATTCCGATTGACTCCTGAGAAGCACAAGGGTTTACTCACCTGCTCAGGGCGTAATTTCCACACGCCTCTCTAATAAAAAATCACTTAACTTAAAAAATAATTATCATGACAAAAATTGGAATTAACGGATTTGGACGTATCGGACGCCTGGTTTTTCGGGCACTTGTTGAACAGGGACTTCTGGGTAAAGAATTTGAGGTCGTCGCCATCAACGATCTCGTCAGTGCCGACAACCTGGCCTACCTCGTAAAATACGACTCAACACAGGGACGCTTCCAGGGTGAAGTCGCTGCGGAAAAATCCGATGCTTCCCTGGATGCGCCGGACATTCTCTCCGTGGATGGCAATAAAATAAAATGCCTCTCGCTTCGCGCTGGCCCCGACGCTCTGCCCTGGGGTGAACTTGGCGTGGAAGTTGTCATCGAATGCACGGGCCTCTTTACCGACGCCAACAAAGCTCGCGGCCACATCGAAGCCGGAGCAAAAAAAGTAATCATCTCCGCCCCTGGAAAAAACGACGACATCACAGTCGTGGTCGGAGTGAATCACGAAAAATATGATGCTGCATCGCATCACATTATTTCCAACGCAAGCTGCACCACAAACTGCCTGGCTCCTCTCGTTCACGTTCTGCTCAAAGAAGGTTTCGGCGTCGCCGAGGGCCTTATGACGACGGTTCACAGCTACACGGCAACTCAAAAAACCGTTGATGGCCCGTCGCCCAAAGACATGAAAGGTGGTCGCTCAGCAGGCATCAACATCATCCCATCGACCACCGGTGCCGCCAAAGCTGTCGGCCTGGTGCTTCCCGAAGTTGCCGGAAAACTAACCGGCATGTCCTTCCGTGTCCCGACTCCGACGGTCTCCGCCGTGGACCTCACGGTCCGCACGGAAAAAGATACGAGCTACGAGGAAATCTGCGCTGCGATTAAAAAGGCCAGCGAGACTTACCTGAAAGGCATCCTTGCTTACACGGAAGACCAGGTTGTCTCGAGCGATTTTATCCATGACTCTCACTCCAGCATCTTCGACGCAGGCTCCGGCATCGGACTAAACGAACGATTTTTCAAACTCGTAAGCTGGTATGACAACGAATGGGGCTACTCCAATCGCTGCGTCGATCTTTTAAAATACATCGTCAGCAAAGGATAAAAAATACCCGTCCCAACAATGGAAAAACTCTCAGTTCGGGATATCCCGCTTGCGGGGAAACGTGCCATCGTGCGCGTGGATTTCAACGTGCCACTCGATAAAAACACGGGCGAAATTACCAACACCCAGCGTATCACAGCTGCCCTTCCAACCATTCAATATATCCTGGACCAGGGGGGCAGCGTGGTTCTGATGAGTCATCTCGGACGACCCAACGGGCAGCCCAGTACGAAATTTTCCCTGCGCCCCGTCGCCGAAAAACTGAGCGAACTTCTCGGACGACCCGTGCGGTTTCTGGAGAAAATTCTCGGCGGTGAGACCGAAGCGACCTGCACCGCGCTACAGCCCGGGCAGGTTGTTTTACTCGAAAATCTGCGCTTCCACATCGAGGAGGAAGGCAAGTCAAAGAATGAAGACGGCACCTCGACAAAAGCCGGGGTATCCGCCGTTGAAGCCTTTCGCAAAAGCCTTTCCCGGCTTGGCGATGTTTTTGTAAACGACGCCTTCGGCACCTCGCACCGTGCGCATTCATCGGTCGTCGGCGTCGATCTTCCACACAAGGCTGCCGGATTCCTTGTCGAAAAAGAACTCTCTGCATTCGCTCAGGTTCTCGTGAATCCAAAGCGTCCCCTGCTCGCCATTCTTGGTGGTGCAAAAGTCGCCGACAAAATTCCGCTGATTCGAAACCTGATCGACAAGGCTGACGAAATTATTATCGGCGGTGGCATGGCCTACACTTTTCTCAAAATGCTCAACAATATGCCGATCGGCACCAGCCTCTTTGACGAAGAGGGAGCAAAAATAGTTTCCGAACTCGCTGCGAAAGCTCAGGAAAAAGGCGTTCGGCTTTTATTACCGGTCGATTTTGTCTGTGCGGATAGTTTTTCACCCGATGCCGACACGCAGGCAGCAACTCAGGCCGACGGAATCCCCGAAGGCTGGATGGGACTCGATTGCGGACCCGAAAGCCGAAAGCTTTTTGCAGAAGCCATCGGATGCGCTCAAACCATTATCTGGAATGGGCCGGCAGGAGTTTTTGAATTTGATAAATTTGCTGAGGGCACAAAAGCCATGGCCCAGGCCGTAGCCGCCGCGACAGCAAAAGGTGCTGTCAGCATCGTAGGCGGAGGAGACACGGCCACCGCTGCAAAAAAATTTGGTGTCGAAGACCAGGTCAGCCATTGCTCCACGGGCGGCGGCGCCTCACTCGAACTCCTGGAAGGCAAAGACCTGCCGGGGATATCCAATCTCAACAACAAATAAATTTATGCGCAAACCCATCATCGCAGCGAACTGGAAAATGTTCATGACCAAAGAGGAAACGACCGCTTACTGGACGGCCTTTAATCTTGAAGTTGACGATACCCCGCATTCCGAAATCGTCATCGCAGCTCCCTTTACTTCGCTTTCCAAACTTTCCGAACTCACAGAAAACACGCAAAAAATTAGTCTGGCCGGGCAAAATTTCTACCCTGAAAAGTCCGGAGCATTTACCGGAGAAATCAGCGCAGAAATGCTGCGAGAGCTTTACGTGCGCTACGTGATTATCGGGCACAGCGAGCGGCGACAGTATTTTGCAGAGGACGATGCTTTCATTAACAAAAAAGTTCTCTTCGCGCTCGCGTCTGAGCTGCGCCCGATTTTATGCGTTGGCGAATCTCTCACCGAGCGGGATGCCGGTCAGGAAAATGCTGTGCTCGAAAAACAACTGCGCGGCGGCCTGGCGGGTGTTTCACCCAAACAATTTGAAGACATCGTAATTGCCTACGAGCCTGTCTGGGCAATCGGCACGGGCCGCACAGCCACACCCGAACAAGCCCAGGCCGCGCACGCCCATATCCGAAAAATTCTTGCCGATCTGATCGACAAAGAAACTGCTGCCAAAATCCGAATCCAATATGGCGGCAGCGTAAAACCAGCTAATGCGAAGGAACTACTCTCGCAGGCGGACATCGACGGAGCACTCGTTGGCGGAGCCAGCCTCGACCCAAGGAGCTTTGCGGAGATTATCAACGCAGCTGATCGGGATTAGAAGGTTCGCGAGTGCCTCCGCGTGAAAAGCAAACAAATCCAGCTAAAGCTCAAGGCACTGCATAATCCGGAATTCGCCGCTCGCTCAAAACGATTTTTTAAAACTGATAAAGGAGGCTATGCGGAATCAGATAAATTTCTGGGTGTTCCCGTGCCGGTTCTGCGAAAAAAAGCTCGCGAATTTGAAACTACCTCCCTGCCGGAGCTTCGCTGCTTATTAAAATCTCCCTGGCATGAAGTTCGACTATGCGCCCTGCTGGTGCTGGTCCGACAATTTGAAAAGGGAAGCGAAAGCAAAAAAACGGCTGTTTATAAATTCTACCTTGCTAACACCCCAGGCATCAACAACTGGGACCTGGTTGACAGCTCAGCATACCAGATTGTTGGCTCCTACCTTCTCAATCGTAATAAAAAAATCCTCTTTAAACTGGCCTTGTCCGACAATCTCTGGGAGCGGCGTATCGCTATTATCTCAACGTTTCGATTCATTAAAGAAGGTCATTTTGAAGAAACGCTGCAAATATCGAAAATTCTTATAAACGATCCCGAAGACCTCATTCACAAAGCGGTGGGCTGGATGCTTCGTGAAACAGGAAACAGAAACATCGCAGTCGAAAAAAAATTTCTGAGAGAGAATTATCAAAGAATGCCGCGAACGATGCTGCGTTACGCAATCGAAAAATTCCCTGACGCTGACAGAGAAAAATTTCTATCTTAATAAACGGCACGTCCACCGGAGAGGTTAAAGCAAAATCCGGTTGTAAAACTATTCTGTGGAGAAACAATAAACTCCGCCATTGCTGCAAACTCTTCGAGAGTTCCACAGCGTTTCATAGGAATTTTATCCGTCATATACTTTACCAGGACATCGGGCATCGCGGCAACCATAGCTGTCCGAATAACAGCCGGAGCAAGGGCATTAATTGTAATACCCGTTTCTGCATATTCTTTGCCCATGGATTTGGTCATTCCAATAACAGCAGCTTTCGACGTGGAATAAGCGACCATACCTGCATTACCTTCTTTGCCTGCAATGGATGCTATATTTAAAATACGTCCGTAATCTGCCTTTAACATATAGGGCAATACAGCCCGGCAGGTCAGAAAAGATGCTTTTACATTCAGAGCCATTACATGTTCAAAATTAGCGAGATCGACTTCGTGACTCTTAAGGTTGGTCTGTCCGGTGATCCCTGCAGAGTTGACAAGAATATCGATACGCCCGAATTCTCCAAAAATTTTTTGAATCGTCTCAGCAAGCACCTCTGCCTGAGTGATATCAACGGCGAATATTCTGCTATTATCACCAAGCTTAGCCTGGGCTTGTTTCAGTTTTGCAGCATCGATATCCAATAAACATACACAGGTTTCTGTTTGAGCCAGACGCTCTGCCAGCGCGAGGCCAAGACCATCAGCCCCGCCCGTAATAATAGCAACCTGATTGGATGCGTAATCATTTTTCATAATATGACAGAAAAAGTATTAGATTATTTGCTTCCCAGAGGATTGGGAAGGTAGCCTATAAAACCACAAATTTTCCAGTGACCATCAACCTTCTTTAAGAGATACAGCGTTTGCCATAACAGGCGGACCTCATCACCTTTGGTCGCAGTAGTCATACCATCGAATTTTTTATGAGCCATGGCTCTGTTGCCGTGAATTTCGATGTCATTCATGACAACGGATTGAAAAAGAAAATCGAGTTTGCTTATACCCCGAAATTCGACATCCTGAAATTCCGCAGCCTGCCTCAGCCATTCCTCACGGTAAGTAGCAAGATCGGCATACTTTATTCTCCATTCGTCCGGATTGGGAACTTTGCCACCATCAATACCCTGAAATTCATTTTCAAGAAAATCGGGTTCGGTGAGGCTCCAGTTATTTCCGACAAATGCCTCAAAATCACGACGCATTAAAATCTCCCAGATTTCATGACGATCCGGATCAGACGGAAAAGGGTTAGGATATTTTTCAGAGCTCATAATAATATTACATTCAGGTTTTTTCGTTGTTCCATAACATAGCAGTTGTACCACCATCGATGCAAATGGACTGAGCTGTGATCATTTGAGATTTATCACCCAGTAAAAAAGCGACTAATTCGCCAACCTCTCGTGCCTGAATCGCTCTCGGGATACATTGGCGAAGTTCGGTAAAATCACCAATCCATGCTTTAGGATCAGGAAAAATTTTAGCCAGGAGAGCATCATTTTGAGGGCTGTCAACCCAGCCGGGATGCACGATATTAGCACGCAGGCCATCCTTTCCGTAGTCAACCGCCAGACCGCGCGTGAAGGCTTCAAGCGAAGACTTAACAGCAGAATAGAGAGCATAGTTTTTGGCACTGCCAACCGCATGGATGGAGCCGATATTAACAACAGAACCTTTAGCTTTTCTCAGGGCCGGAAGAGCTGCTCTGACAAAGCGAAACGAAGCCATAAAGTCCACATGGAACAAGCGCAAAAATTCCTCATCACTTACATCGCCTGCCAGTTTGGTCAGACCGACTCCCACATTATTGACCAAACCATCAAGACGACCAAAATGCTCCAGTGCAGCCTGAACAGATCGTTCAGGAGCATCCTGTTCAGTAACATCGAGTGTGATGCTTGCAACCAAGGCGCCTTCGGATTTCAGCCGTTTGGTAAAAATATTTGCGCGGGCAGCATCTATATCAGTGATCAAAACCGCCCATCCTGCTGCACAAAGAGCTTCCGTAATTCCATGGCCAATTCCTTCTCCGGCACCACCAGTCACAAGAGCGGTTGGTTTGGAAGCTGTAGCAGAAAGATTACTCATACGAAATGCTCAGTCGATTTTTTTTGGTGGGTGGATGTTTCCGGAGTGTGTCCGAAGCAGCTCTGCAGAAAGTAATTTTATCAGGATGGAAGCTGCTTTGGTCCTGCATTCGTTTTTCACTTATTTCCATGTTCGTCAAAGCATCTTTTCTCGTGTTGTTGTGTGTCTGAATCAATAATTAAAAATTATCTTGTTCGAATACAGATAATCCGACAGTATCGCCAGTCTCCAATAGCGGGGTGGAGCAGCCTGGTAGCTCGTCAGGCTCATAACCTGAAGGTCGTAGGTTCAAATCCTACCCCCGCAACCAATTTTACAACCCGCAAAGGAAGATAAAGTCAACCCTTGCGGGTTTTTTGG
>JBKEBM010000098.1:0-2093 GCA_047973165.1 Chthoniobacterales bacterium | reverse complement strand
TACTGGTATTTCTCGTTTTGCTTCACAGTGTGGTCCGTTTTTTTTCTCTGTGTTCCGCTCAAAAAACAGCCATCTGGGCAGATCGCAATTTTGCGATTTCGGATCGCATGAGTCTGCTCGTGCAGCTTGCGAAGGAAATACCGGACGCCCCGTTCAATCGGAGAACAGAATTGCATGCGGCAGCCCGCCAGGAAACACTGTATTTTTTTGAGAAAAATTATCGTGCTTTACGTTACTCCCCCCGCTCCTGCTTTTGCCACTGGCCTTTTGCTGCGATTTTAGTTTCTGCCGGTTTGTTGTTTATATTTTTTTCGTTGCACTCTCAACCCTTAGGTTCAGCTTCTTCAGTGGCCGAATCCGGAGGCTGGATACGGAAGCAGGCAGAAGTTACTCAGGCTGAAATTAAAAAATCCGGTCTCGATAAAACTTCTGAAAAAAAATTTAAAGCTCTCGTCCATGACTGGCAAAAAAAATATTTTAAACTTCCCCATACTTCACAAAGTCGGACCGAATTTCAGCACGAGGCGCACCTTCGCCTGCAAGGTGCTCTTCAGGCGGAGCTTCAGCGACAGAAGCTTGCGCTGACTGCCTCAGCATTGCCCCTCAGCCAGGAGGCACTGAGAGCCCTCGCGCAGGCCGCTGAGTTACCCGATTTCCAAAAAGCCCTTTCGCAGGGACAGCTCCAGAAAGCTGCCAAAATTCTCGAAGCAAATTTTTCTCCTGGAGAACAGCAACAGCTTTTAGAAAAAGCACTCGCAAAAACTTCCTCCGAATCTGCTGCTGCCCAACTTGCAAAAATGCTCCGGAGGCAGCAAAAAAACACCTCTCCATCGAAAATAACCGACTCGTCCGCCAGCCTCTCAGGCAGCCAACAGCTCCTGGCACAATCCCGGCATGAAAATCAAAAGGCCGCCCTGGAACGCCTGAGCAAAGCCTTTCAGGAAATGAACAGCACACTCAGCCCGGCAGATACCAAACCCGAAGAACAATCTCCGGCCGCCCTATCCTCTTCGAGCAAAATCAGTGAACCCGGCAAGACTCTTAGTTCGGAGGAAGTAAATACCACTACGGAGATCAACCCACCCGACACACTCCAGGCCACTCAATTAATTCAGCTCGAAAGCCTCCTCGCAAAGGGCGAAAGCATCGAGTCCATTATTTTTTCCTCCACAAATCAAAAAGACCCTGCCGCCACCCGGAGCACCAATGCCAGAGACCTCAGCAAACTGCTGCGCGACAATCTCGCACGCAATCCCGAGCTTCAGTCCGGCAGCACCAATCACTATTTACGCCCCGAGCAGCGCAAACTTATCCGAAACTACTTCGATTCACTTCCTCGCCCCTGATGCCCGCTTTGCAAACAACAGACTCTCTGCAACTCGACGGACGTTTCTTACGTCGCCTCGAAGCCCTGCGTCTGCAGTTGCTGCGCTCCGCACGCCATGTCTCCACACAGGGCACGCAGGGACGTCACCTGAGTCACCAGGCCGGAACAAGTCTCGAATTTTCCGAATACCGCGCCTACTCCCCCGGAGATGATTTTCGGCACGTTGACTGGAGTATTTACGGACGCCTCGGTCGCCTTTATTCCAAACGCTTCGAAAGCGAGCAGGACATGCACGTCCACATCCTGCTTGATGTGAGTCGCTCCATGCACTGGCAGCCGGGGACTGTCGTCGGCTCACGTTCTCCGTCCCTGGAAAAATTTCGTCTGGCCCTCCATCTTGCAGCCACAGTATCCTGCCTGGTCCTTCACAATTCCGACCGCGTTCACCTCTGTTTTTTTGACGATAAAATTACCCGGCAACACCACTCCCGCCGGAATCGCCTCGCCGTGCAGGAAGCTTGTAAGTTTCTGACCAGCGCAAACTCATACCCCTCGCAAGCCAGGCAATATACAAAATTCAAAAATACCTTCCGGGAATATATCCTACAATCCCCTCCCCCCGGCCCACACATTATCATATCCTATTTCTTTGACCCCGATTTTTCAGAGAAAAAAAATACTCTGGAAATTTTCAGGCAACTCCGTGCTGCACGACTGGAAACGACACTGCTGCAAACCCTTCACGCCGAAGAACTAAATCCCACCC
>JBKEBM010000079.1:0-6540 GCA_047973165.1 Chthoniobacterales bacterium | reverse complement strand
CAGTGCTTTGAGTCACTGTATCGCGGATTTGCATGAGCCGCGTGGCTGTTTCTTTTAGCGCGGGTTCGAGCAGAATGAGAAGGGCGTCCGGAGCGAGGAGACTCAGGAGTTTTTTTATGAACTGGTCGCGGGAAGTTTCGTTGCTTTCGTAAAGAGTTTCTCCGAGAGCAAAGCTGCAGAGGACGATGTCGAAGCTGGCGGGTTGGACTTTGTTTAAAAAGTCTTCGAGTTGAGCTGCCTGAGTTTGGATTTTGCTGGCCGACCATAATTCAGGGGTAGCTTTTTTGTGCAGGTCAGTGGCGACACGAAGTGCTGATTTGGATTGGTCAACAAGGGTAAGCCGGGTTGCGGGGATATTTTTTTGATCGAAAGACAGGCTGTGGAGCAGGCTGAATGCAGCGGCTCCGCTTCCGGAACCCAGGTCAAGAATACGAAGCTCGTTGTGTTTTGTTGCTGGTAAATCGGGAAAGCGCCGTCGGAGTTCACGAGCCAGAAAGGACATGCGGCTCCAGGTTTGCGGGTAAATGTAGAGGCCGTAGGCAAGCAACAACTCTTCGGAATTGCTGTAACTCTCGAAGCCTGATTTGCGTTCGCTTGTGAAGAGATCGCTGAGCTTTCCCGCGATGGGAGAGAGGCGTTTGCTGCAGCTTGCGATGTCTCGGGAGCGATATTTTTTGCAGAGCGCATCGAGCCAATAAGCTTCGATTATTTCGGGATATTCGTTGCGAGTGGGGCTGCCTGACTGCATGGTGCTCAGGCTGTGGCTGGAGTGGGGGCGGTTTCGTGGCGAAGTTCGAGAAGGCGCTGAATGACTTCTTCAATAAGATTGTTTGGGCAGCTTGCTCCGGCGGTGACTCCTGCGACGAGATGTTCTTTTTTGGGTAGCCAGTTAGTGGTGGTGATCTCCTCGTGTTGGTGGATGTCGAAGTGGGCGATTTGAGTTTCCGAATGGAGGCGACTGGCGTCGCGAATGAAGAAGGTAGGGACTTTTTTTTCTCCGATTTCGACGAGGTGGGTTGTGTTTGAGCTGTTGTATCCGCCGACGACAAGGAGGAGGTCGAGGTGATTATGAAGAAGGCCGAAGAGAGCGTCCTGGCGGTCCTGAGTTGCGCCGCAGATGGTGTCGAAGTAGCGAAAATTTCGCGGGTCTCCGTTGTCGCGTTCGAGGATGGCATCGCGAAGTTCATTTTGGATGGCCTCGGTCTCGCTGCGTAGCATGGTGGTCTGGTTTGCGACGCCGATGCGCTGCAGATGAAGGTCGGGGTCGAAGCCTTCGGAGGTGGCATTTTTGAATTTTTCCAAAAAGGCTTCGCGGTCGCCACCGTGGCACATGTATTGGCGAACGAGTTTGGTTTGCGTGATATCGAGGACGACGAGATAATGGCCGCCACCGTCCTTGCCGAGGGCGCGGGAGGCGGTGGCGCGGGTTTCTTCGTGAGCTGCTTTGCCGTGGATGATCGAGGTAACCTGCTCTTTGGCGTTTTGGCGGACGCGTTTCCAGACGCTCATCACGTCACCGCAGGTTGTATCGACGATGCGGCAGCCGAGAGCTTTTATCTGGTCGATGATTTTTGTTTCTGCGCCGAAGGCTGGCAGGATGACAACGTCGTCTTTTTGGAGCACTGAGAGATCGAGGTTTTTCAGTGCGATGCCGCTTTTGCTGGGGCGGGAGAGGTTTTGGATGCCGAGATTGGTGATGTGTTCGTTCACATCGGGGTTGTGGATGATCTCGCCGACGATGAACATCCGGTCATCGGGGAAGACTTTTCGTGCCGCGTAGGCGAGGTCGATGGCGCGTTCGACACCGTAGCAAAACCCGAATTCCTTGGCGAGATGCACGCGAGTCGAAGGAGTTTCCAGAACGCCGGAGTTGCTGCGGAGCTGCTCGACGAGGCTGCTTTGGTAATGCCGCTCGACCTGAGCCTGCACATGGCTCATTACTTCAGGAGTGCGCAGGTTGATGCGGGGCGGTTTGGGTTTTTCGGCGACTGGGTTGCTCATGGTTTACTTTTAGTGCTGATTTTACTTCGACTGCGCATCAGTCTTTTTCCGTTCCTGCCAGGCTTGGATATTCTTTAAAAGTCATGGCCTCGGAGTTCAGGCAATACCGGAGTCCGGTGGGTTTTGGGCCGTCTGTGAAAACGTGTCCGAGATGGCCACCGCAGCGCACACAGTAAATTTCCACGCGTCGCATTCCGTGGCTTTCATCGACTTCTTCACCGACATTTTCTTTTGCAAAAGGCTGAAAAAAACTGGGCCAGCCCGTGCCGGAGTGAAATTTTGCAGCAGAGCTAAAAAGAGGTAAATCGCAACCCGCACAGAAATAAATCCCCGGCTTTTTATTGTCTAAAAGCAACCCGCAGTGGGGGCGTTCCGTCGCACTGGAGCGCAGGATGCGGTAGGCATCGGGCGATAATTCCTTTTTCCACTCCTCATTAGTTTTTTTGATTGTGGGGACTTTCTGAGGCTCGCCGGGAACCCCGTTTTTATCCGCAAATCGGACAGTTACTTCGTTGGGTAAATTTCTTTCCATTACTTGAGCCTGAATAAGCTGGCATGAGATCAGGGAGAGAGCCAGCCCTGTAAGTGTAATCAATTTTCCCTGATTCATGCAGGGAGCATAGCTTTATATTACGATTTTGTCTTTGTATTTTTCTTGTGGAAGTGTTCGTCACTTATTGAAGTAGAGACCGGATGAATTTCTTTTATCTTCTTTATTTTGCAGCGGCTTATTTCCTTGGATCGATTCCCTTTGGTCTCATTGCAGGGCGTATGAAGGGGGTGGATTTGCGTAAGCATGGCAGTGGAAATATCGGGGCCACTAATGCCGGACGCGTCCTTGGAAAGCCGCTTGGATACACCGTTTTTGCCCTCGATTTTTTAAAAGGCCTGCTGGCTGTCGGCCTGCCGGGTATTTTACAAGCACCCGAATGGGTGGGGATCGTTTGTTTTTTCTGTGTCGTCCTGGGGCATAACTTTCCGCTGTGGCTGGGCTTTCGCGGCGGCAAAGGAATCGCAACCTCAGGAGGCGGAATGCTGGGGCTGATCCCGCTGGCTTTTGTTATTTCGTTGTCCGTTTGGCTGATATTGTTTTTTGCGACCCGTTACGTCTCGCTGGCTTCCATTGGTGGTTCACTAGCACTGCCCGCTACGACAGGTGCTCTGTATGCGATGGGGAAAGGATCGGGTTTGCTTTTTGCTGTGACCGCTATTATGTGTGTCATGGCCGTTTGGTTGCATCGAAGCAACATCAAACGCTTACTCGCCGGAACCGAATCCCGGGCGAGTAAAAAAACATCCCCAAAATCTTCTTAAAATCAAAAAAATATCTCCCCGTAACTGCTATGCTTCACCCTTTTAATTACTATGTATAAAAATATCGGCGTCATCGGTGCAGGCGGGTGGGGTACGGCTCTTGCTATTCTTTATGCAGGCGGCCCCGCCTCCGTGAAACTCTGGGGGCACAACCCGGCAATCGTCGAGGAAATGCGCTCCAGTGGCACAAACGAAACTTACCTGAAAGGAATCGCTATTCCGAAATCGGTCGAAGTTACCACGGAACTTGCTGACCTGCAGGACTGCGATTTAATCCTGCTTGTGACGCCCTCACGAGCCATACGAGAGATTTGTACACAGCTCGCCGGGCTAAAAATGAACCCCGAAACTGTTTGGGTGAGCTGCACCAAAGGGATCGAACACAACACGGGCTTACTGATGACACAAATCGTCGAAGAGACCCTCGATACCTCGCATGTCGGTGTTCTCTCCGGCCCCAATCTGGCCATTGAGGTCGCCAGCAAAATACCTGCTGCCAGTGTGGTGGGCTGCGCTGACTCCGAAATTCTCGATCGCCTATCTGCAACTCTGAATGCTCCGGGCTTTCGGGTTTACCGAAGCGACGACGTAACGGGAATCCAGCTCGGCGGAGCACTGAAAAACATCTTCGCCATCGCAGCGGGATGCTCCGACGGCTTCAAAATGGGCGACAACGCCAAGGCCGGCCTCGTAACCCGGGCACTCGCAGAAATGATGCGACTCGGAGTAGCTCTCGGCGGACGCCGCGAAACTTTCTCCGGCCTGAGCGGGATAGGGGACCTAATGGTGACTTGCTTCAGCCAACACAGCCGCAACCGAAAAGTCGGCGAGCGCCTCGGCGGCGGAGAACTCCGGACAGATATCGAGGCATCAATGAAAATGGTCGCAGAGGGGATTCCGACCGCGCAAAGTGCTTTGCAATGCGCTCAAAAACTCGGAGTGGATGTGCCCATTACGGAGCAGATTTTTGCTATTTTATACGAAGGCAAATCTCCCCAGGACGCCATGCGGGAGCTGCTTTTGAGAACTCCCAAATCTGAGCGCGACGAATTATCTGAACTCGTGGGTGAGGGGGAGCAGTTGGCATGAAGTTGTCAAAAAAAAGCGAGTATGCCCTGCGTGCTATGCTGGCAATTTCCCGTTCGCCTGGCAGCATCTGCACAATTCCGAAAATCAGCCGTACTGAGGGAATCCCCGCCAAATTTTTAGAGCAAATTCTCCTCGTTTTACGTCAAAAAGGTCTCCTGGAAAGCAAACGTGGAGCGGGTGGGGGATACTTCACTCAACGCACGCCAGGTCAAATTTCAGTTCTCGAAATTGTGGAAGCTGTCGAAGGGCCTTTCGAATCTCCAGCCGATAATTCAGCTTCCGGCGGAGTTGATTTATTTTTACGAAATTTACATAAAGAAGTTTATAATATCCTTAGCAGCAATACTATTGATAATTTAATAGAACTGGATTCCGGCGGCTTAAATGTCGCTAATTTTGAAATTTAAGGGTATTCAAACAGAGCTTTCGGACGAGAAACCGTGGCAGCACTTATCACATTTTTTTAAGTAATTTCACGCTGACTTTTTTGTTTCTCGCACTGCCGGCTTCAGTCGCGACGCTTATCCTGTCCCCGTCAACACAGGGTAGGTCGGCAAGGGACCTACATTTTTCCGATTTGCCCGACTGTCAGACCTCCATCGACAACGAGAACCTGTCCGACGATGTAGCGTGCCGCCGGGCTGCAGAGAAAAACGCAGGCCCCGCCGCAATCCTCAGGTTTCCCGATTTCAGCCATGAGGATTTTCTTTTCATAGTGCTGCACCTTCTCGGGATGCGCATCCATCCAGCCACTGGTAAGCGGGGTGCGAATGAGGCCGGGAGCCATGCCGTTGACACGGATATTGTGCGGTGCCAGAGCCACCGAGAGACTGCGAGTGAGCATAACCAAGGCACCTTTGGACATGTCGTAAGCCGTGGAATCTTCCTCGGCAAAAAAGCCATTGGTGGAGCTGACGATGACCACAGAGCCGGGGCGTTTTTTTTCGATGAGGCGTTTTGCAAAGCCTTGGATCAGGAAATAAACATGCTGCACATTGAGCTGGATCGTTTTATTGAATCTCTCCGCATCCATTTCCAAAAAAGGTGAGTCGAAAAAGCTGCCGGCGTTGCAGACAAGCATACTCAAATTGGGATCACGCGAAAAAGCCTCCTCGATCATCTGTTCGGGAGCTTCCGGTTTGAGCAGATTATAAACCAACACGTCGGAGTCTTCGGTTGCTTTGGTTCCGTTTCGTAAAACTTTGGCACCTGCTGCTGCGAAGGAAGCGGCGATACCTGCACCGATGCCGCGTGTTGAGCCGGTTACTAATACACCTTGTCCCGTTAAGTCAAATTCACTTGTCATATCCGAAATGCAAAATTCAACGGGCCTGAAAAGCAAGTTTCATATCCCAAAACGTGCCGGTTAATTTTCGAAACGTTTTATTTTGGGTAGCCCAGCAAATGACCCGGATATTTGTGGCTTGTGATGATTTTCCGATACGCCAAAAGAAGAGAGAGCTTTTATGCGTATTGTTTTCCACGCTGGATACCTGCGTTTAAAGCAGCAGACAGCGACTGGCGGATCAGGGGCGAACAGTTTTTAAAGCGAAATTTGGAAGCCATCTCAAAGGCGTGATCTTCCGCGAGATTCCCAAAGCAAGCATTTGCAAAGGAGTCTGTCATGTTAGTGACTCCCTCAAAATCAAATACTATTTGATCTGTTTTATTAACGAGCAGTTCGATTTCGCAAAATCGAAATTTGTTTCCCAGGTCACCATCACCCAGAAAAGCCCCAAAGTGCTCTCGCATGGGAATCTCACTCATAGGAACAATTCTGTAGTTTCTTCTGTGTGAATATTCAAGCCCAGGCTAGTTTGTTAACACACTCCCGACAATACGCTGTGATGTCAGCAGCTTGCAGAATCCCTGAGACAATGACCACGCGCTTTGCTCCGGCCTGGGTCACTTCAACGAGATTTTCCAGCTTGATTCCGCCGATGCAGAAAATGGGCAATGAGACGCTTTGGTGTGCTTCGGCTATTTCCTCTGTTCCAATGGGTTTGTAGTCGGGTTTGGTGGGAGTTGCAAAAAGCGGGCCGAAGCCGATGTAGTCGGGTTGCTGAATCACTGCATCCCGGGCCTGCTGCAGTGAGTGAGTGGAGAGGCCGACTATTTTGTCGGGGCCGATTTGCT
>JBKEBM010000042.1:0-5561 GCA_047973165.1 Chthoniobacterales bacterium | reverse complement strand
AACGTGTGGCCTTGGTGCCGCTTGTGTCTTTGCTGCCAGCCTTGCCGCCCCACAGGCCGAGGAGTGGAGTGCTACGCTAGTTCGGGTAGGCGTCGAGTGGACCGAGGCCAAACCAATGGAGTCGGTCGAGATTGGGTGGGGAGGTGAGCACCATACCGACGACGGGTACCCAGGGAGTTTCGACTTTGGGCTGGATTTCATAATGGACGCTGAGCGCCCCTTTGCCGTCGATGGTGTAGCGAAAGGTAGTGGTGCAGCGGTTTTTCTTGTCCACGACGCAATCGATGATCGTGGTAATGACGACCGTGTCTTCGGTTTCTTTGACCTTCCAATCGGTCGCGGTGGGTGTGTAGTGGTTGAGATCGGGCGATCGGCGGACCCGGCGTGAACCGCCGATGGCGGATTCGTTTGGATCAAGCTTGCGCCAGATCGTGGGACGCAGACCGGTGACCAACGGGGTATTTCCCCGGCTGGCAGAAATGAGTAGTCCGATTTTTGGATCGAAAACGTAGTGCACATCATCGACGCTCACGGTGACGTTTGTGCCATTGGTGATGCTCGGTTTGTTGGAGAATTGAGGGGAGGGTTTCGGAGGTGCTTGTGTTTCGAGTTCGACGGCTTTACGGTAAGGAGGGATCGGGTGATATTTTGCAGGAGCTGGAGTTTGCGGAGGCGTCGGGGGATGCCCGATGGATTGAGGAAATACGCAGTCGCTATGAGTTGAGGCGGGGGAATCTGTCGAGGTTTATGCAGGAACTCAAACAGCGGTTTATGCAGTGGTATAATCGTCGGGAGGGGCGACGAGGGACGTTGTGGGAGGATCGGTATAAGAGTGTGCTGGTGGAGGGATCGGATGAGGCTCTGATGACGATGTCAGCGTATATTGAGTTGAATCCTGTGAGGGCAGGGTTAAGAAGTTTACGCAATTTGCGGAGAGAGATAATTACACCGAGATAAAAAAACTGCTTTGCGAGAAAGAGGAAAGTGTGACTGCTTTGTTCAAGTTCAGCACTATACTTCGGTCACGGTGTTCAGGCACCACTCTCTCGTTACGCCTTGGTTTTGAACAAATCGACTGGTCCATCATTCTATCCGATCAATCCGGGTAATGGTATCAGCCGTAAATATTTTTGGGGAGTTTCGATTTGGTTGCTTTTTGGGGTTGTCTGTGAACATGGAGATGATTCTGAATAGGGTGTGTTCTATCAGATAGATGCCGATTCCCCAGCCGATGGTGGCGATGGGATGTATTCCTGGCTGTCATTTTGAGTTCCAAATGGAGAGGTTGGTTAGCACGCCCGTTAATGATGAGGGTGACGAGTAGTGTCGGGATTGCTGGCTATTATGAATGCGATAATCAATAGCGTGCTTTTCATGCTTTCTTAAAAACGCATTTCCCGTCTTCTATCTCCACCTGGATTGTATCTCCGTCGCTGAATTTGCCGTCGAGTAAGTCTAGGCTTAGGGGGTCGAGGAGTTCTTTTTGGATCACACGTTTCAGTGGGCGGGCTCCGTAGGCGGGGTCGTAGCCTTCTCGTGCGATGTGCTTTTTGGCGGAGTCGCTGAGGGTGAGGGTGATTTTTCGTTTGGCGAGGCGTTTTAGGAGGCGGTCGAGCTGGAGTTCTACGATTTGTGTTATTTCCGTGTCGGCGAGGCGGTCGAAGATGATGGTTTCGTCGATGCGGTTTAGGAATTCGGGGCGGAAGTGGCCTCTTAATGCGTCGAGGACGCGGGTGTCGCGCTCTTTTTTATCCAGGTCGTCGAGGATGTATTGGCTGCCGATGTTGCTGGTCATAATGATGACCGTATTTTTGAAATCGACGGTGCGGGCCTGGCCGTCGGTGATGCGTCCGTCGTCGAGGACTTGTAACAGGACGTTGAAGACGTCGGTGTGGGCTTTTTCGATTTCGTCGAAGAGGACGACGGAATACGGATGACGGCGGACGGCTTCGCTGAGTTGGCCGCCTTCTTCGTAGCCGACGTAGCCGGGGGGGGCTCCGATGAGTCGGGCGACGGTGTGTTTTTCCATGTATTCGCTCATGTCGAGGCGGATGATGGCGTTTTCGTCGTCGAAGAGGAATTCGGCGAGGGCTTTTGAGAGTTCGGTTTTGCCGACGCCGGTGGGGCCGAGGAAGAGGAAGGAGCCGATGGGGCGGTTTTCGTCCTGGAGGCCGGCGCGGGCGCGGCGGACGGCGTTGGATACGGAGGTGATGGCTTCGGTCTGGCCGATGACGCGCCTGGCGAGGCGGTTTTCCATTTGGACGAGTTTTTGGCGTTCGCTTTCCTGGAGGCGGGAGACGGGGATGCCGGTCCAACTGGAGACGACGTCGGCGATATCTTCTTCGGTGACTTCTTCTTTGAGGAGGGTGTTTTTAGGGCCGTTTGAGTCGGGGTTGTCGTCGCGGTCTCGGGCGGTTTCTTCGTCGAGTTGTTTTTGGAG
This sequence comes from Chthoniobacterales bacterium, assembly GCA_047973165.1. Lineage (GTDB taxonomy): Bacteria > Verrucomicrobiota > Verrucomicrobiia > Chthoniobacterales > JBKEAD01 > JBKEAD01. Next base: position 3,121 of record JBKEBM010000042.1, on the reverse strand, counting down.
TGTGGGGAGTTGGCCGTATTGGAGTTCGGAGGCGCGGTTGAGGTCGCCCTGGCGCTGGGCTTGCTCGAGTTCGGTTTTCAGGGTTTCGATTTCTTCGGCGATTTTCTGGATGCGGCTGACGTCTTCTTTTTCTTTGTGCCACTGGGTTTTGAGTTGGGTGGCGTTTTCTTTGAGGTCGGCGAGTTCGCGGTCGATTTTTTCGAGGCGTTCTTTGCTGGCTTTGTCTTTTTCTTTGTGGAGGGCTTGTTTTTCCATTTCGAGCTGCATGATTTCGCGTTCGATGCTGTCGATTTCGGTGGGCATGGATTCCATTTCGATTTTGAGGCGGGAGGCGGCTTCGTCGATAAGGTCGACGGCTTTGTCGGGTAAAAATCGGTCGGAGATGTAGCGGTCGGAGAGGGTGGCGGCAGCGATGATGGCGGCGTCCTGGATGCGGACGCCGTGGTGGACTTCGTAGCGTTCTTTGAGGCCGCGGAGGATGGCGATGGTGTCTTCGGGGGTGGGTTCGTTTACCTGGACGGGTTGGAAGCGGCGTTCGAGGGCGGCATCTTTTTCGATGTATTTGCGGTATTCGTCGAGGGTGGTGGCACCGATGGTGCGGAGTTCGCCGCGGGCGAGCTGGGGCTTGAGCATGTTGGATGCGTCGGCGGAGCCTTCGGCTGCGCCTGCTCCGACGATGGTGTGGAGTTCGTCGATGAAGAGGATGATTTCGCCGTTGCTGGAGGTGACTTCTTTTAGGAAGGCTTTGAGGCGGTCTTCGAATTCGCCTCGGAATTTGGCGCCGGCGATCATGGCGCCGATGTCCATGGCGATGACGCGCTTGTTTTTTAAGGAGTCGGGGACGTCGCCGCTGACGATGCGTCGGGCGAGGCCTTCGACGATGGCGGTTTTGCCGACGCCGGGTTCACCGATGAGGACGGGGTTATTTTTTGTGCGGCGGGAGAGGACCTGCATGGTGCGGCGGATTTCGTGGTCGCGTCCGATGACGGGGTCGATTTTTCCCTGGCGGGCGGCGGCGGTGAGGTCGCGTCCGTACTTTTCGAGTGTTTGGTATTTGCCTTCGGGGTCCTGGTCGGTGACGCGTTGGTTGCCGCGGACGGCGGTGAGGGACTTGAGGAGTTCGGCGTGGGTGAGGCCGAGGGCGTGGAGTTCGCGGGAGAGGGTGGTTTTTCCGTCGGCGAGGGCGAGGAGGATGTGTTCGGCGCTGAGGAATTGGTCGTGGAGTTTGGCCATTTCGCCTTCGGCGGATTGGAGGAGTTGCTGGAGTTCGCGGCTGGGGGTGGCGGATGCGGGGGAGGTGCCGTGGACTTTGGCGCGGGTGGAGAGGGTTTTATTTAATAGTTCGGTGACTTTGGTGGGGTGGATGCCGAGTTTTTCGAGGATGCTGGTGGTGATGCCGTCGGGTTGTTGGGTGAGGGCGAGGAGGAGGTGTTCGGGGGAGAGTTCCTGGTGGTTGCTTTGTTCGGCGAGGCGGAGGCTGTTTTGCAGGGCTTCCTGGAGTTTGGTGGTCATTTTGTCGGCTTGCATGGTGAAGGCAGGATGACAAAAATCTGCGTTTTTTCAAGATGGGGTGATCCGGAGGATGAGAAAATTTTGCGAAGAAAAAGGAGTGTCTTTGGTGGGCTGGCGGGATAGAGGGTAGGGCTTATGACGGGATTGTTTACATTGGGTTGGCGGTTTGTGATTTTGTTTTTGCTGGTCGGACTGGTTGGGCTGGGGGGGTGTTCTACGATTTATGATGCGGCGTTGGGGAAGTTGGGTTTTGAGAAGCGTGAGTTGCTTGTGAGTCGTGTGAAGGGGGCGCGGAAGGCGCAGGTGAAGGCTAAGGAGCAGTTCTCATCTGCGCTGGATGAGTTTTTGGCAGTGACAAATTATCAGGGGGGAGAGGAAGGTCGAAATTTGGAGAAAATGTATCGTCGCGTAGATGCGGAGTATGAGACTTCGGTGAAGCGTGCAGATGCTGTGCGAGATCGAAATAATTCGGTGGAGCGGACGGGACGCGCACTTTTTAAAGAATGGAATCGAGAGATTGGGGAGTATTCCGATGTGTCGATGGCGTCGATCTCGCGGGAACAGTATCGCGTGGCAGAGAGACGCTTTGAGGAGTTGCTGGCGTCGATGCGTGAGGCGGAGTCGCGGCTGGACCCGGTGCTAACGAAGTTTCGCGACCAGGTTTTATTTTTAAAACACAATCTGAATGCGCGGGCGATCTCCGCACTGGAGGGGCAGGTGCTGGGTGTGCAGGGAGATGTGGCGCGGCTGATTCAGGATTTAGAGCGTTCGATTGCGGAGCAGGATAAATTTATCCGCGAGATGCAGGGGATGTGAAAGGTCTGGGTTGTCTTTCACCAAAAATGAAAAAGACGCGTTTTTGTGCATTTTTCTTTTTGACACGAGCGGCGCAATGCATACTCTACGTGCCGCTCTTCGAAATACGGAGTCGGCAGCAGTGTCGGCTTTTTTATTGCGAGGAGCGACAAAAGCGTCAGTGCTCATGTTCTTACTAACAAGCCCTTGGTCTTTTAAAAATGCCCATGTAGCTCAGTGGTAGAGCACGTCCTTGGTAAGGACGAGGTCACCGGCTCAATCCCGGTCATGGGCTCCACCAACAACATGGGCGACGCCTTACAAAAACTAAACAATCACCTAAAACAAAATAATACACCACAATGGCTAAAGAAGCGTTCAACAGAAGTAAACCGCACGTCAACATTGGCACCATTGGTCACGTTGACCATGGCAAAACCACGCTGACGGCGGCCATTACCACCATTCTCTCTCAAACAGGCGGAGCTACAGCTCAGAAATATGAAGATATCGATGCTGCCCCTGAGGAAAAAGAGCGTGGTATCACTATCAACACGGCTCACGTCGAATACGAAACCGATAATCGTCACTATGCACACGTCGATTGCCCCGGTCACGCCGACTACGTCAAAAACATGATCACCGGTGCTGCTCAGATGGATGGCGCGATCCTGGTTGTTGCTGCGACTGACGGCCCGATGCCGCAGACTCGTGAGCACATCCTGCTGGGTCGTCAGGTAGGCGTTCCTTACATCATCGTGTTCCTGAACAAATGCGACATGGTTGATGACGAAGAGCTGCTGGAACTGGTTGA
>JBKEBM010000221.1:0-26679 GCA_047973165.1 Chthoniobacterales bacterium | reverse complement strand
GTCAGTGGCTTTGAAAAATCCTCCGACTGGAAATCCGAGATCATAAAGAACAGGGCCTGACGGCGTATAAGACGATTCGCATACTCCAAAGCGGCTCCGATATTTGTTCCCCGGCCTTTGGGTTCAAAGTATATCATATCTCTTATAAGACGCAGAATATGCTGTCGTCCTTTTTTCGGTGGAATAAATAATTCGACCTGATCCGTAAATAAAAGCAGGCCAACTTTATCTCCGTTTTGAATCGCACTGAATGCCAGAATTGCAGCAACTTCCGCGGCAAACTCCCGCTTACTTTGGGAAACACTCCCATAGTTTCCGGACGCACTCACATCTACCAGCAAAAGCACGGTCATTTCCCGCTCTTCAGTGAATTTCTTAACATACGGCTCATCCATACGTGCCGTTACATTCCAGTCGATTGATCGGATTTCATCCCCCAGAGCATATTCCCTTACTTCTTCAAAGTTCATTCCCCGCCCTTTGAAAACACTATGATATTGTCCGGCAAAAGAGGCATTAACCAGACGGCGTGTCCTCAATTCAAGATGTCTGATTTTTTTTAATATATCCTTAGCGTTCTGCATAAATCAACTCAACCTCAAGTAAGAGTAAAAATTACTATCATCGACGAAGCAAATTACGGGACGGCAATACCATCAAAAATTTTAGCAACGATCATCTCACTCGTTATTTCTTCAGCTTCGGCCTCATAGCTCACACCAATACGATGTCGTAATATATCTGTTCCGATAGATTTAATATCCTGTGGCGTTACATAAGCACGACCTTCCATAAAAGCCTGAGCCTTTGCAGCCAAAGTCAGATTAATAGTTGCTCGCGGAGAAGCTCCGTATCGGATCATGCCTTCCAGCTTAAGATTATAAAGCGACGGATTCCGTGTAGCCCAAACTATATCAACAATATAGTCTTTGATTCTGTCATCGACATAGATTTGATTGACAATATCCCGGGCCTGCAAAATAGATTCCGGATTTACGATTGGCTGCACATCAAGCTTCGGTGCCGATGTCGCCATTGCATCCAGAATAGAGCGTTCCTCCTCCTTCGTTGGATATCCGACATTGACCTTTAGCATAAAGCGGTCAAGTTGCGCCTCAGGTAATTGATAAGTCCCCTCCTGTTCGATAGGGTTCTGTGTTGCCAAAACCAAAAACGGGTCCGGTAAAAGATAGGTCGTATCCCCTATCGTAACCTGCCGCTCCTGCATCGCTTCCAGTAAAGCACTCTGCACTTTTGCCGGAGCGCGGTTAATCTCATCCGCTAATATAAGGTTGGAAAAAAGAGGACCCAGTTTGGTTGTAAACGCTCCGTCCTTTTGATTGTAAATTAAAGTCCCTATCAAATCTGCCGGTAAGAGATCGGGAGTAAACTGCAAACGCTGAAATCCGGTATTGATAGATGCAGCCAGCGTTCGTACTGTCAGTGTCTTAGCCAGCCCGGGAACACCTTCCAGCAAAACGTGTCCATTTGTTAAGAGGCCCGTTACCAGTCGCTGCACAAGAATATTTTGTCCAACAACGACTTTGGAAATTTCGTTAAAGAGTGGCTGAATCCATACGCGTGATTCTTCAACCTGCCTGGTGAGTTCGGGTGATGTCATGTTATTTGATGATAGATATTAAAAATTTTCAGCAAGCCTTCGACTCGCTACAGGAGTATTGACATGCACTCTCCAAAAACGTTCGATTTTTTATGGTGCCACCTGCACCCCGCCCGTCGAAAAGCTACTTTACACCCTTCACTAGATAGGGACCGACCTCAAAAGAGTCTCCCACCGATAAAGAATCATAGCGTTCCTTATCCTTCAAATAAACGTCGTAGGACTTTATCGAACCGTCGCTGCCCCTCACATCCACATGCAAAATGTATTCGCCATCCTTTGACTCGCGAACAAGTCCCTTATCTCCGACAGACAGCAATTTTTCCTTCAGCGGAACAAACTCTTTGGATGTAATAACACCCATTTTACGAGCATCATAAGTATCGGAACTCAGCTTCCAGGTTCCGTAAAAAATCGCCGCCAGCAAAAGGCATACTCCGATAACCAAAGCAACAATAAGCCCGGGGGGCGTTTTAACTTTTATCGTGCGGGAATTTTTTTCCATATAAACAGATTAGCAAAACAAAAATTCCGGGAAAGAAGCTTTTACAAATTCTCCACCCATCGCCCTCTTCCTCAATCTCTCTGCGCAGCGAATTTGAAACAGGGTGTGTTTATAAAGTGTGTGAGGCTAAAACTTCTTTATGAAGCGATCGATGCGGAAGCGATTTGGTTGAAGTATTCACTGGCAGGCTGGAGATCAAACTCATCAAGGAGAGCTTTTTCGTGAAGATCGGGGTCGCAGGAATCCAAAAACCAGAGACAATTACCCTGGTCGTATTCGAGCTGTATTTTGGAACCGTATTTTTGACGGAGAGCGATCATTTGCTCCTGATTGTGATTTCCGTAAAGAGCAACACGATCAAAGTTGAGACTGGCCGTATAAACAGGGGCACCGAAGCCGAAGCGCAGAGTTTCGTGGCGATAGCCTCCGGCGACAATATCAAGGCCGTCTATGTCGATGATACGGCTCCAGGCGGGGTAAGCAAGCGCAACGCGAGTGCTTCGGATTTTGCAGAGGTGGTTGAGCTGGCTGCCGCCAGGCCAGAGGGAAGGGACAAGAAAAAGCTGCACGCCGTCGCGAGCTTGTTGTTCGAGTTTTTCAGGAAAGCAGGTGTCGAAGCAGATGGCGCCGCCGAGGGTGAGCTTGTTCCAGTTGTAGGTGGAGGGTTGACCGGGAGTGAGACCGTTTTTGATTTCGTTTGGGGTGGGGCAGATTTTATCGTAGCGCCAGACAGGTTCACCGTCGGGAGCAATGAGGAAAAAGGAGTTAAATATTTTTCCGTCGCTGCGGTGGAGAACGGGGACGGTAGTCCAGAGCTTGAGGTGTTTGACGGCTTGAAGAAGAGGGCGGCACTCGGTTTGCCAGTCGTCCATAATAAGCCGCTCAAACGGGATGGCTCGGGGGTTTCCATATCCATCGCCGCAGTAGCGGTTGAGGAGTTCGGGAAGGACGGTCAATTCTGCACCTTCAGCAGCGGCAATTTCCAGCCAGGATACAGCTTCAAGAAGTTTTTCCTCCAGCGAGGAGAAGTCGCGGTTACTGAGGGCAATGGTAGAAATTTTTCGAATATTCATAGATTTGGTATAGTCGATGATTAGGCCGTAAAAAATTTCTCATGGGAGGTTTAGTCAGACATGAAGTGGGCATTGCGAGGAGTCGCGAAGCTGTCGATGGCAGGGCAGCTATGCCAGAAGCACTCTGAAAGCATGTATTTCCTGTGCCTTGTCGTGATCGAAGAAAGTAATCCGGGCATCCCGCTCTCCGGCATAAGATTCTCTCCAGTCCTGGCATAAGAGCCAGTCGGGGTTTGTGAGTTTTCCCTGAATTATGCAAACCTGCGAAGGGGTGTGGTGCCCCGTGGTGTTGACCGCTTCAAACCATGTGAATCCCTGTCCGCCGTATCCCCATGTTTCTACCGTGATTTCTTCGGGAACTTTATCAGGATCGATCGGAAAGAGGCGTGAGTAATAAGCTTCAAAATTCCGCTCTTCTTTGTAAATTCCTTCTCCAACCTGCTCCGCCTGCAACTCTCCGGCATAGCGGATGGAAATCCGGGTTGTCTGTGCGCAGAATTGATCGGGAAGAAAAAAATGAACCTTTAAGTATCCATGGGAGGCCGCATGAGCAGAAAGCTGCCGCAAATTGTCAATATATTCGTCGTAGAGGGCACGAAGGTTTTTTGCAGACAATCCTGGACGAATCCGGCGGTTGAAGGCAAGGCGTTCAGAGGCGAGGCATTCCACTTCGTGAATGATCTTCGCTAATGCCGCTTCTTTCTCCGGCGAGGCATATCTTTGTTCGTAAAATTCTTTAAAGAGCAAAGCGACACGACGGCTGAGCTCTTCGCTGCGCAGAGAAAGAAGAATTTCTTCCAGAACATCTTTTGCATCGGCGGCGATTTGGTCGCGACAGGGAGGAAGAACTTTCAGAAGCAGATCGACCAGTCCTTCGCGGGCATAGTTGTGGGAATTTTCCCGCTGGGTAAGAAAACTCTCCGGACGAGAGTATCTCTCTTTGTAGAACCCGCTGCGACAAAATGCGGTAATCGCACTGGAGAACACAGGGTCCCGCAAACCGAAAAAATCTCTAATGACAACTTCCGGAGATTTGCTGTCGAAGCACCAAAGCCAGCCGACGGCAGCAATGAGCGGGTAGCTTTGCAGTGGGGTCATTTCTCGTTTTTCCCAAAGGGTCAGCCAGCCTCCAAGTGGCCGGTATTCGGCAGCATACGCGGTAAAGCTTTCGGCATTTTCCAATGTATAATCTGCCGGACAGATCAGATACCGGAAACCGAGACGATCATATTCACCAAGCGTGTCCACGGCTTCGCAGTGCAAAAAGTGGCCTCTGGGCGGATGGACTCGATCCTGATATTGCCAGCAGGCCATCACGATGTCTCGGGGAAGCAGAGGCAGAATTTCCGGGTATTGGAACAGCATGTCATCCCACATGATCATTGTTTTCCCCAATTCTCCGGAAACGATGCGGTGAATCGCCTGGAGATGTTTCAATAAAATCAGGTGTTCGCCATTTTTTGTGCGGGCAGCACAGAGATCACAGCATCCGATGTCCCATGTTTCATCACATCCCACATGCAAATATTTTGAAGGAAACAGTGCTGCGATTTCTGTCAAATATTGTCTTAAAAAATCATAAGTGTCCGCCTGTGAAGGACAGAAAGCCTTGCGTTCGGTGGTTCCAAATTTTCCGGTGAAAGGAGTTCGGGTTTCCATCAATGGTTCCATTTCAGAATAGCTGAGAAAAAGTTCGGCATGACCGAGTGTGGAGACCACGGGGATGACTTCGACTCCTTTGCTCCGGGCGTATTCGACAATACTGCGAATTTGCTCCGGCTGGTAACTTTCGTCGTCGGCCGGATAAGGAAAACTTTCCGTTTTGATTCGCCCTTCCAGATAAAGCGCAAGGGCATTGAATCGATTTGCAGCGGCAAAATCGATAAACTTACCTATGAAATCCACCGTCTCCATCTGGCGTGCCAGATCGAGCTGGACGACGCGTAAGGGAAAAGATTTTTTCGACATGATGAGAGTTTATAATTTTTACAAAACTCGAAGCTATTTCAGTCCGGCCAGCTCGGTGGCAATGAGTTGGGCTTTCAGTTCGGCCAGAGCACGCACGGGTTCGATGAGGTCGGCGGGTTTACCAGTAGCGGCCTTTTCCCGATAGGTGGTTTTCAGCTCATCGTAACGAGCTTTACCAGACTTATCGGAGGCTTCGCCAAGGAGGGTTTCGATGTCATGCAGCAGAGTCTGGTGCGCAGATGTATCCAGCTTTGGTGTCCAGTCGATCTTGTTGAGAAAGTCGAGGACATTGCGGATTCCTTCCATCCTGAATACACGGATCACATCTTCGGCATTTTGCTCTGTGAATCCGCCGAGGGCAAAGGTAAAGGAGGTGACCCCTTCGTCAAACTCTGCTTCCAGAACGACTCCATAGTCTCCGAAGATTTTAAGAGGTTGGGGCTCGGGCTCACCAATCACGAGGAGGCACCCGGCAGCTTCCTGATTGTCCGGTGCATGCCGGTTGAAATACGCGAGACCTTTGGTGTCTGTATCGAGTTCGAGTCTTTCGGGGGAAAGTTTTTGCTCCACGATTTTATCGCTGGCAAACCACCGTTCCCGTTCCTCGGGACCGGCGGTGTTTCCCGGAAAGGCGCTCACTTCCACGCGCCGGATGAAGGTTTCTTCTTCACCGCTCTGCACGCGGACAAACATCCAGTCGGGCTGCTCGGGATACCATGCGAAGAAGACGTTCAGCTCCGCGTAGTGCTCCGGAAGCTTCCAATGGAATCGGATAAGCAGGCGTTCCTCATTTTCCAGAATATCGGCATTTGTGAGTTCGTATTGCCTGGTAATGGAAACAAGCTTGTCGTCCACCGGAAAAAACACTCTGAGAAAATTCCACAGGTTCCATCCGCCATTGGTTCCATCAGGGCGGTGAAAGCTCAGGCCGAAAATAGGTTTAGGGTCTTCCAGGAGCAGGCCCGCGCCGTCGGATGTGACACGGTAGTCGATGTAGCCTGCCGGAAACTGAAATTTGATGTTTGTGGTGTTGGGTTCTGTCGGTGTGACCTCTCTCGTGGCTTCGATTTGTGCAAAGAGCGGAGTTGTCCGAATGATGGTGAGAAGAGCAAGATGAAGGAGCAGATTAGATGATTTCATGGATTCAGGGATGAGTGAGGGTGAGTACCTGGGTGGACTGAAGTCCGGTTCGGGTATCGGTGAGAGTGATTTGGTAGTCGCCGGGAGGATCGTTTAGCGCAAATCGGATGATGCGGTCTTCGTCTTTGGGTTGCCCGGCAAATACACGGGTGAAATGTGGTAACACTTTGCCCGCCGGTCCAAAAATTTCTATTCGGTAAACTCCGTGTGCTGACAGATTGGCGCCTTCCAGTTCCACGCTCTGTCCGGCCTTGCAGGTTTTGTCTGAGAGTGAAAATACGGGCGATTTTTGTTCCCCGGAAAAGAAATTGAACACTTTGAAAGGAACGTCGAGCGTAGTTTGAATTGTGTCGGTATTTCCGATCAGCCCTTTATCCGCTTCGTAAACCCATGTGCTCTGAGGAAGGCGGAGGGTGGCGGTTTTTCCAATGTTATCCGGATTGGCGAGCAGACCGAGCACCTGGTTTTCATCGTTTTCTCTGAGGCGCAGTATGAGGTCTTTTTTGTCGATCCCGTCCACTTCGATGTCGGAACGAATATCGGCCAAAGCAAGAAGTTCTGTGAGAAATTCACCAAGTTTTCCGTTGGAGGTGTTCTGCGCTGAACTCAGGTTGAAGTTCAACAGAATGGCCAGTCCTTTACCAAATTCATGAACGGTAAAAACGGGAACTTCGGGGGACTGCCAGGCTTTTTTTGCATGGAAAGTGATCGGCTGGTCGCGGATGCTTTGCCTGATGTCAACTTCCTTTATCACAAGGTCGCTTTTGCCGTGGAGACTCGGTGTGTTGAAGAGATTTGAAAGCTGGCTGACGGGACGTGTGGCACAGGAATCGTTCAGAATACCGGGGTTAAGATCGGCGATTGCGATGCCACCTTCGCGAACGAAAGTTTCGATGGCCTGACTTTCTTTTTCCGAGAGTGCGGTGGCACCGGGCATCCAGAGTATTTTGTATTTTGCAAGAGCACCGTTTTCGAGCATCTTTGCAGTGAGGATGTCGAAGTTGAGTCCGATCTCGTAGAGGTGATTTATCAAAGGAACGGCAGAGTCGCGTGGGCTGGGAAAACGTTCTTCCATGACAGAGGCACTCTGGCTCGCATGGCTCCAAAGAATGGCAATGCCGTCGGGACGCAGTGGGGTGGAGATGAGAAGCTGCGCCGAACCGCGGTTAAGTGCATCGACGTGGGGTTTCCGATCATTTTTATAAAATTCCGCCAGTGAAAAATCGACGCTCATCAGGCCGCTGATGGGTTCGATGTTGGCGGAATACCAGGCGTTGCCGTTGACAACGCCTTTTAGAAGCGGCCTCCAGAGGGGGTAAGCGAGTTGTTCGCCCCGATAGCCCCACCAGATGGTGCGCAGTTTTTCCGGAGCAAGAGAGCGCAGTAACTCATCGTTGACCGGGTCTTTGTAGGGACCCCAAAAGTCAAGCCCTTCGAGGGTGAGCTCGAGATCGCCGGGCACCGAGCCTTCTGCACCGACCAGAGCGTGGGGGTCCCGGGTTTTGATTTCACGGGCGAGAAAATGGTGGGTGTCGGCGTATTGTTTTTCCATGAAACTGCGGTGGGCATACCATGCAGGATACAGGGATTGGTCGCGCATTTCCTGTGGGGTGGGATGCCCGATGGCTTCAAAGCTTTTATGTGAGGTGTTCCACGCTTTGTTAAGGGAGCTAATGTCTCCGTAACGATCTTTCAAAAATTGTGTGAATGCGGGATTGTCGGAGGGAGAGTATCCCGCTTCGTAGGAAAAGTAGTTCTCGTCGCCGAGGGTGTAGATAAATGGGCCGATTTCGGGTAGCCCGGCCATGCGGCGTTCGATATTTTGTTTCCAGAAGTCGCGGACGGCGGGATTGTTGAAGGAGCCGTCGCCACCTGTGGCATTTTGGATTTCTTCTTTGCTCATTCCGAGCCAGTGTTTGGAAAGTGTTTCGCCGTTTTTGCCCGCTGCGAGGCCGATACGTGTCAGATAGGGGATGCTGCGTTGGTTGAAGAGAGCGGAGAGCTGGCTTTTCTCCCCATTGGTGCCGGGGTGGTTGAGTGAGATATTGTCAGGAATGCTTTCGTTGATTTGCGCGGCAAACATTTCGGAAAGTGCTTCGGGAATATTTGACCAAAAAATAGTCGGAAAAAGCTCTTTGTGTCGGCGCGGAAAATAGAGGATTTTTCTGGTGGTAACTACGGGTTTGTCGGCTATGCGTAGTTCCGCTTTGGCAAGTGCAGCGATGACCGGAATGCGGACCTCGGAGAAAGTGACTTCGGCTTTTCGGGCTTCTCCGGAGAGGGGAACTCTTTGTTCTGCCCAAAGGCGTCCGTCGGGCAGACCTTCCAGCGTGAAAATGATTTCGCTATTCTCTGAGGGTGGATTTTCCAGAGTGACGGATGCCGTGACAGCTTCTCCGGCTTCATAGGACGCCTTGTCTGTTTTGATCCGAAAGGTGCCGCCGGAAAACATTTTTTCAAATTCCCAGACTCCGAACTCTGTCACTTCATTTTTATCCCCGAGCCGGGCATCAACAAAATACTGTCCGGCTGGAATATCTGCGATGTCCAGTTCGATAGGTTCTGACCCCTGAATAGCAAACTCCTGCCCGGCGACTTCGTAGTTGCTTGCGTCCCGCACACGCAAGTGGACGGTTTTGGCTGGGTTGTCGATAAATGCCAGTCGGATTTTGTCGTTTTTGATTTCCGGTCGGACAACGGGAGACAGCTCTCCACCTGCTGTCCACTGAATCACGCGTGCAGTAAGTGCGAGGTTGTTTTCGTAACGGGCTTTCCAGCGTTTGGGGGCGTATTTTTCGTAGGCGGTGAGTCCGAGCCGGTTTTTTGGTGAACCGTAGTCCAGCAGGGCGATGCGTCCTTTGCCAAAGAGATAAGTTTTCAGAAACTGGTCCTTGAGTTTTGATGAGTCAGGCAGCGCAGCGGCATCCACCCAGGACAAAATTTTTTGTGCGTCTTCGGTTTGTTTTTTCAGGACTTTTGGAAAGGGGAACTTCTTTTCGGGATAGGTGATCACGAGTCCGGCTCCGTTAGAAACATGCTTCAGGAGTCGATACTGTGCCTCGGGAGGCAGGGCGGAGAATCGCACATTGGCCAGAACAATGACTCGCCAGGGTTGGCGCAGCTTTTCGATAAGTTCCCGGTTTTTTTCGTAGCGGGAGGTGCCGATCACGGCAGCGTCGTAGATGTTGTCGTCGGCGAGTGTCGTGAAATTTTTTGCTACAAATGCTTCGTAGTCGATATCGAAGCGCTGTGCCAGCTCGACGATCTCGCGTGCACCGAAGCGCCGGTGGGTGATGAATAGTGTACGAATGGCACCGCCAGCCAGTGGCTGCGCCCAGTTTAAGTGCGGGGTTTCAAATTCGTCCGTGACTTTATGCAGGGCTTCTCCATCCAGGCGACCGTCGGCATGGAGCAGGTTCATGGTGAAAAATAACAACAGAAAATGAGTAACAAGCTTCATGGATTTTCGGGATTTTCTATCAGAGCACGGAGACTTTCGTTCCAGTAAATATCCCACACCGCACGGGAGGATTTTGTCATTTGGAGGATGGCCTGCTGCGCATCATTTGCGGTTTGAAGATCGAGCTGCTTTGTCCGGTTTATTAGCTTTTGAGGCGATTCGGTTTTGTTCGGATCGTTCTTAAACATGGGCTGGAGGCGGGAAAAAATATCTTCAGCTTCGTTGACCAGACGGGTTTTGACTTTGGCGGGCGTTAGGATTTTTAATGACCCGGCACTTTCGTTGAGCAAAATTTTGTCGCCGATGACGGCTATCCACGGCGGCGTGATTTTTTTCTGCAAAGTGGTGGCGATGGTTTTCGGTGAGGCGGGTTCTTTTCCACGAAAGCAGAGGTATCCAAAGTTGCCGGGGCTGGCGTAGTTTCCGCCAGGCGACCAGGTGACTCCCTGAAATTTGCCACTCGTGTAGGCGAAGCGTACCAGATTGAACATCCAAAGATCGCCCTCTCTGGCCTCTTTACCAAAATCGGCAAAAGGAAAAAACGCTTCGACGATCCAGGCCCTGGCTTCTTTGCGTGTCCATACGCGCCAGTTGTCTCCCCGCCATTCTTCGAGTGAAACCGCACCGTCGAGTTGTTTGCGGTCGTCCTGCACGCCGAGGCTGTTCATGGTGAAGGCAACGTAGCCGATGCCGGCAGCTTCGGGATCAAAGTATGCCTGGATGCAATCATCCTGCCAGAGGTGAGGGTTTCCGCGTTTGGTAATCTTTGTCCGGAGTTGCCCGGGATGGTCTTCGTGGTTAGTGACTCTTAGGTAGATGCCTTCTTTGTCGTATGCCATTTGCATTTCGGTGGGCACTTCTCCGGGCGGCGGGTCGGATTTCCAGTAGAGGTAGAAATCTTTGGCAGGGGGAATGTTTTTCCAAACTTCCTCTGGCAGGCGTCCGGAGTTGTCGGATTGGTCTTCGACAAAGGGTGCTTCATAGAAGGCGACCTGACGAAATGGCGGGCTTTGGGCAGAAGCAGATACAAGGGGAACCGTAAGCAGGATGATGAAAAGAGATGTAATTGGGAAATTCAAATTGAGAACGGGTGGCATTTTACTGGACGGGCCAGAACCATTTTGCTTGCAGCTCATTGAGGTCGCCGTCGGCATTGATGGTGCGTGGGAAAACACGTGGACTTTCGGCATGTCCGTCGAGGAAGATGACGTTGAGGCGGTCGCCGTGCACGGCGTGGGTTACCCGCCATTGGGTGTTGTAGCGTGCTCCGCTAACCCGGAACCAGGCCCCTTCATCTCCATCGGATGATTCCAGATAGAGGGCTTTTTTGTTGTAGCGAAAAATGCGCGGTGCCTGGCGGGCGGCCATGAAATCTGCCTGTCCGGGGCCGGGAGGTGCCGGGCCCAGATTGGCTCCGCCTTCGTAGAGGTTGCTGTTGATGGCATAGTTTGTCCACCCCGTGTTGCCACCGCCTTTGGCTACGGAGATGGAGGGGCAAAAATAGGGCGGCTTGTATTTTTTGAATCCCGGGTGTGCCAGATATTTGGTGAGTGGGATATACCAGCTTTGGCCGGTGCTGCGGTTGCTCCGATCTACGGGCAGCTCGCCCTGATTTTCTCCGGCATAGGCGTGGGTGGCCGTATGCAAAGCACGCAGGTTTGCGATGCACTGAACGCTTTGCGATTTTTCCTTCAGCTTCGTCACAAGCGGTGCCAGCAACGCAAGCAAAGCGAGCACTATTGCTACGCCTCCAAGCAGCTCAAGAAGAGTGAATGCGGCTGTAGCCCTATTTCTCACGGGCAATTTGTTGGGTTGCGGAAATTTCCCTTTTCAGCGATTCGGCCCAGATTCGGTATCCGGATTCACTGAGATGAAGCCCGTCGCGGAACCGTGCCTCGTTCAGTGAGCCGTCCTCGTTCAGAAATTCGGGGTCCAGGTTCACATAGCGCACCTTCCCGCCATCGGCAAGTTGCTCAAGCAGTTTGTTTGCGGCGGTGTTGTTTTTTCGGTCGGCAGCTTCGGGCGATTTTCCCCGTGGAAAAATTCCGTAGAGCAGCACATTGGCCAGAGGGAAGCGTGTGCGAATGACCTCAAGAATAGCGCGAACTCCGGATGCGATGTCTTCGGGAGAATCTTTTCGCTGGCCGGTATTGTTTGTGCCGATCATGAGCACGATGGTTTTTGGTACCTCCGGGGTTTGGAGGTTGCCGTTGAGCAGACGCCAGAGCAGGTGTTCAGTGCGGTCGCCGGGCACGCCAAAGGTGGCGGGACGAAGTTCTGCCAGTTCGGGCCAGACTCTCAGGCCATTTTCCTCGCTTTCTTTTCGTCCGCTCACGTCCCATTCCCAGGTGATCGAGTCGCCCAGCAACATCACGTCAAACCCGCCGCGCTGTGCTTTGTGGTTGAGTGCTTTGTGGTGGTTTTTACACCATTCCTGCTCGCGCGGCCGAGGCGTGGCTGCGGGTGGGTCAGCAGCCTGCAACAATACTCCCGCTGCAAACAGGAAGAAGGTGACCCGGGATAACATAATCAAGCAACAGCGACTTCGCGGCTTCTCGTCATCGGAACCGGACGGTTCTGCTCAGCAGAAAGCTCGGCGGCTTCGCACACTTTCATCGTTTCGAGTGCATCCCAGGGCGAAATGGATGGCGGCAGGCCGTCGCGCACGCGGCGGATGATGTCGTGTGTCTGGTCGCAGGTGTTGTGGATGTAGGATTGATCCTGCTCCGCTTTCCAAGTGTGCGTCTCCACCAGATCGCTGGAAAAACCTTTTTCTGTTTCTTTGAAAACCCAGTGTTTGAGCGTTCGGCGGAAAACATTTGTTTCGATTGCACCTTCGGTGCCTACGATCAAATACCGTAGCTCGTAACCAAGGTCTTTTTGCTCATCCAGACGGTCGATGAGCGGATCGGTGAATTTCATCGTGCTGGCAAATGGCATGATAAAGGTCAGGTGGCTGACGGTGCCATTCTCAAAGGTGCAGGTGGAATGATAGTTGTCCCGCACTTCGTAAAAGGGAATCACATTGGGAGCGGATGTAGCATGTACCTCGGTCACTTCAGAGCCGGTCCACCAGCGGGGGAGGTCAACATAATGAGATAGTTTTTCTCCAAACATGCTGCCGCCCTGTTGTTTTCGAGTACGCCAGGAGTCGCGGAGCCAGCTTGAGGAAGTGATGTAGTTGCAGTGCAGGTTGCGGATTTGTCCGATGCGTCCCTCATCAATCCAGTGCTTTGTTTTTGCATAGAGATGCGAGTAGCGCAGCTCGAATCCGATTTGCAGAAACCCGTTTAGCCGTTCGGCAGTTTCGGCCATTTCCCGGGATTCCTCCAGGGAGTTGGCCATGGGTTTTTCGCACATTACGGCTTTTCCTGCTTCAAGCGAGGCAAGGGCAAGTTCTTTGTGTGCGCCGTTGGCGGCCGTTATAAAGACAACCTTTACTGCCTCGTCATCCAGAATCTGATTCAGCGAATCGGTGCTGCTGACAGCGAATTCCGTATGTGTTTTTTTCAGCGAATCGGTGCTGATGTCATAGGCCACGATCTCCTTTACATCCGGGGATTGTTGCAGATGTCCCACCACGGTTCGACCCATGGCACCGGCACCAAGGATTCCAACTTTCATTTTGTGAGATATGAACGTTTCCACTTTTTCCGGAACAGAAATCCGGCGAGAGCTGTGAGGGAGAGTGCTGCCACAGACGGTTCTGGTATGAGGGTCTGAAATTCCGTGCGGGCGATATTGGAAACGCGCACCTCGTCGATCACACCGGGGAAATAACTGTCCCCGTTGTTTCCATACATGTTGCCAAAGGAAATCGTTCGGGTGGATGTGGAACTCGAGGGTGTCAAAGACCCAAATGTGGTGGTAGCCCAGGGCGTAGGCGTTGCGGAATCACCGGCCTGATTGATGTAAAAATTGGCGGTGTTGGTTCCTCCTGTTGTCGTGACGGCGATTGCAATGTGATACCATTCATCGGCCACCCAATTGTAGGGGGTGGTGGTGAAGGTGCGGTTGAGGGCACCGGTATTTCCAAGCGACAGGGCTCCGCCGTAGGTTGCATTGCTATAGTTGATAATTGAGAGCTGCAAGTCCACATCCGTCGAGCCGGTTGGCTGGATGGCGAACAGACGACGGTTTCCTCCGGTGCTGAATGTAACGTCGTCAAACTTGACCCACATTTCAACGGTGAAGTCATTGTTGACCATATCGTAAAGAAATGAATCGGTGCCGGGAGTTGTCGGATCGGTGTAAAAGACCCGTCCTGTGTTGGTGTCTGTGCCGGAAAATGCCCTGTCCAGACCGGTGGCGGAAGTCAGGCCGGACGTCGTGCCACTTCCATACGTGGCATTACGTCCGTTTCCACTGCTGTCGGGTGCGGCGGTGGCACCGGAATTCTGATCGAAATGATAGAGGAGCATGGTGTTTCCATCTGCGGTGTAGGGTTGCTGAGCTTGTGTGCTTCCGAGCGCAAAGCAGGCTGCAGCTATCAGGGGTAGGTAGGGTTTCGTTTTCATATGTGGAGTTATAGTTTTATTATTTTATTTATTTCGTATTCAATTGATAGGGTTGGGTGGTGTCGGGAGAAGTGGTATTGGCAAGCAAAAATTCTTGAACATAAGGGTTTGCCACAGGCGGTGGAGTTGGAGAGCCCTCAATGAGTGCCTTGATTTGTGCCGCAAAGAGTGCAGCCTGAGGGGCGCATTGAAGCTGGCAGTTGTATATGGGAAATTGTGGATTCAGGTTCACGGCATCGGATGAACGCACCGCAACGCACAACTCGTCGGGCACGGATATTCTTAAATTTTGAATCGCTTCCTGAGCATCCGCAAACAACATATCATCCCCGATGATCAAGGCATCCGGCTTTTGTCTGCTGCTTTGCCAAATATCACGAAAGCGTTCCCATCCCATACCCTGCTCCCAGGCACCGGCCGTGATATCCATTAGGCGAGAGTCTGTTTCGAATCCATATTCGGCTCCCAGCTTCGGTAAAAGTTGGCTGTAAATATGGCGTCCATCTGCGTTACTTTCCCAGGTCAGAGTAGAAATATACTTACACCCACGGTCCCGAAAGTGCTTCAGAGTGGCCCGCAGGAAAGTCTCCGTGCTCTTTCTGCTGGTCTCGATCCTCCATTCACACTCGGGATCATTTACTGGAATATTTTTTTTCGAGAAAAGCTCGGTCCAGGCGGGATTGCGCTTGATGAAAAATCCGATCATGCCTTGCACTCGGTTCAGGTAAACATCATCCAAAAGATAACGGCATGTCAGGCTGTCTGCTTCGGTTCCCAATGGTAGATTTCCGAAATATGGCCGAGCCGAAAAGCCCTCTGCCTCAAGTGCCTTCTGTAGCTCCCACACAATTTTTAGCCAGTAGGGCGAGAGATTCTCGCTCGTGATGTCTACATCCAGTAACACTGCCACATGGCCGTGCCGCCGTGCGGACGCATCCAGCAAAAATGTTCCGCTGCCCTGACGTTTTTCAATCCAACCCTCTTGCTCAAGCTCGCGAATCGCCTGCCGAACCGGAGTGATCGAAACCCCGAAATGTTTGATGTAATCCGCCTCTGTGGGAAGACGATCACCTGGTTTCATGCAGGCTAGTGATTTGACGATGGCTTCCTTTACCTGTTGGTAAAGTGGCTGGCGGCTCAATTTACCAAAGTTTTTACCCCTTTGAAACATAGTTATAAATTCATAGTTATATTTTAAAGAAAGCAAGATAAATTTTAAAAAAAATATTCAAAACAACTCTCCCAACCAAGCCCTGACCACCTGTCGATGAGGTGGCAGAGTGTCTCATCGACGGGCTCGGGGGATGCTGTTCAGCGGGCGGATCAGTGAACGCCACCCTGCCAGTCGTCGCCGCACGGGCCTCCACCGGCGTATTCGGCAATGCCGGAAACGACCTCCTGGTTCATGTTCACGACGGGATGGTAGAATTTTGAAATATGCTCAGTCGCCTCATCAACATAGTGTCCGATGAAGGTTCTGCGGTGGCGGTCCCTGGTCCGGTTGGGACCCGAACCGTGAATCAGGTTGCCGTGGAAAAAGAGTGTTTGCCCTCTTTTTACCGGAACCGGAATCGGTTTGTAGTCCCTCGGAAATCTGGAAATGTGGCTTCCTTCGTAACCCATCCAGTATTCTTTTTCTCCATCTTTTGGGCACTGAATATCCAGACGATGGGAACCGGGTGCTACGTAGAGACACCCATTGTCGAGCGTGGCATCATCGATTGCTGTCCATGCTGCGATGCAGGTGGACGGTGCGGCGATCAGGTAAAAATTATCCTGATGCATACCGTGCCCTATTGATCCAGGAGGCTTGTAAAAATACATGGTTTGCACACCGAGAGCGGGACGCTCCAAAAGAAATTCCAGAATTTTGGCGATCTTCGGATTGGTCAGCCAATCCATGGCACGTTGGCTGTAGCGATGTGGATGCATGGCGCGAACCTGACGTTTGCCTGGATCGATTTCCTGATAGGTTGATTTTCCGTCAAAAATTTTTTCCCCATGCGTTTTGTAATCTTCGAAAAAATCTTCGATTTCCTGCAATTCGGATTTGGTAAACATCCCATCCACAAGACAGAATCCATCTTTTTCGTATTGGACTTTGAGTTGATCAAATGGCCTTAGAATATCTGTTTTATTTATCATGATTGGCTTTGTTAAGTTGAAGTAAAGCTATCAAGATAAGCGAAAATGAGAATGGCTTGATCTGCTAAAAACCTATATGATTCTGTCATGAAGAAAAAACGTATCTCGCGTGAGGATGCGCATGAGACCCCGATGACGCTGTATGCAAGCACAAGTCACATGGGGGCGGACTATGAGGAGCGGCGTTCAAAGGGGACAGAAGACTGGCTTTTAATTGTCACCATCGGAGGAAGCGGGAAGGTTTCGACCGGAGGAGAGCCGGTGATCTCCACGAAAGGCACGGTGACACTGTATCAACCGGGGGTTCGGCATTTGTATGGCACGGAGAAAAAGACAGGGCATTGGCATTTGAAGTGGAGTCATTTTTATCCACAGCCTCAGTGGGGGAAGTGGCTGAGCTGGCCGGAGCACACCCGCGGATTGAGGATGATACAGATTTCGGATGCATTTGTTTTTCGAAAGGTAACGGATGCGATGGCGGATGTAGAAAGGTTTGTCCTGCAACAATATCCGGAGGGCATGGACCTTGCGGTGAATAGTCTGGAGCGAGCCTTGATCTGGATTAACTCGGTGGACCAACACCGACACCTTGATGCACGCGTGCGTCATGCGATTGACGTGTTGGCGAAGGCATCTCAGGAGGAAATATCGGTACCGGATTTAGCTAAAGTTTGCGGGATGTCCGTCTCGAGACTGGCACATCTTTTTCGGGAGCAGACAGGAATGGCTCCACGGCAATATCTTGAGGAAGTGCGACTTCAACGTGCGATGCAGCTTTTGCGTTCGGGGGGAATGCGGGTCGGGGAGGTGGCCGATGAATGTGGTTTTGCCAGTGCCTTTTATTTCTCAAACCGGTTTCGCAGAAAATTTGGCCAATCGCCTTCGGCCTACCGAAAAGAAGTCGAATTGAAAGGGCGGCTCTACAACAGATTACCTGCCCCTTAATTTTGCCCTTAATTTTCTCGAGATGTTTACATCCAGTAACACTGCCACATGGCCGTGCCACCGTGCGGACGCATCCACCAAAAACGTTCCGCTGCCCTGACGTTTTTTAATCCAACCCTCTTACTCAAGCTCGCAAATCGCCTGCCGAATCGGAGTGATCGAAACCCCGAAATGTTTGAGGGCACACCCGGAAACCTGCTTTTCGGCAGAGAGACCGGACAAAATTTTGGGAACAAAGCGAAAAGATACCGCTGGCCTTGTCCCAACGGACATCTTTTCAACGCCGTCTCCGGGATTTTGAACAGCTCTGTGTTGAAAATGAGGTTTCCGGGGGGTGCCCTTAAATCGGCAAAACAGGATTTTACAAATTCTCCATCCCATCGCCTTCTTCCTCAATCTCCTTGCGCAGCGAATTTGAAATAAAGGGCCGAATAAAACCATATAGTAAAAAAGAAACGAAAATCAAAGCCGGTGCCCATTCATAATACATCGCAGCAAAAACAATAACGACGATGATGAGCAGAAAACGCGGTATCGACCTCTGCGTACGCCAGTTAAATCCCTTGAAACTCGGATACTTCACATGACTGAACATCATAAAAGACAGAAAAAGCATCAGGGGTGGAAGAACCCAGCGGGCAGCACCCAACTCCCGCTGCCCTTCATTTATCCAGAGCATAAAAAGAGTCAGCGACGCAATCAAACCTGCAGCAGCCGGAATCGGAAAGCCCTGAAACTCTTTCGACGAGCCATTTGTCGAATCATCCGCGGCGACACAATTAAAACGCGCCAACCGGAGTGCCCCGCAAACAAGGTAAAGAAAAGCCAGCACGCCACCAATCCTCTCAAAATCTGCCAGGACAATCTGATAGGTCATCAAAGCAGGCGCCAGACCAAAGGAAACAATATCAGCCAGCGAATCGAACTCCCGCCCAAAGGGACTTTCGCAGCCTCCCAAACGGGCGAGCCTGCCATCCAGAAGATCAAAAACGCAGGCTCCGAGAATGAAGGCAATCGCCTCGTGATAAGCTCTCGTCGGATCGGCCCCGGATTGCACAAGCAGCGTTGCTTCGATGATTTTTAAAACTGCAGCAAAACCACAAAAAAGATTCCCCGCCGTCATCAGATTAGGCAGCAAATAAATCCTGGGGCCTTTACCATCCCCTCCGCTGACCGGGTCTTTTACTACGTTTTTCATTCAGTTTTCCATTTTGCAATGACCGTCGATCCCCCCTGGACACGATCTCCGACTTTTACCTGCGACTCTGCATTTATGGGCAAAAATAAATCCGTTCGCGATCCAAAACGAATCATCCCAAACCGTTCCCCGCGCTTCACATGATCTCCCACCTGCGACCAGGCCACAATTCGCCGTGCAATCGCTCCGGTGATCTGCCGAACGGCGACCTGATGTTTTTCATTCTTCAGCAGCCAGGTCCTGCGCTCATTTTTTTCAGCAGAATAGGGATTCCGCGCATCCAGAAATTTCCCCGTGCGATGCTCGGAGTGAATCACCTCTCCATGAATCGGAGCGCGGTTGACATGAACATCAAATACACTCAGAAAAATAGAAATCCGCAGCGCATTCCCGTCAAAGTAAGGCGCATCATCGACCACATCGACAAAGTCCACCTTCCCGTCTGCCGGCGAAACAATATCCTCACTGTCCACAGAAATCTCCCGATACGGATCACGAAAAAAATACAGCGTAAAAAGTATTGCCGCTGACACGATCACCGCCAACCAGGCACTAATAACCAAAGCCCCGCCCCATAAAAGGAGCAGCACTGCCAGTATCCATCTTCCTTCCCATAAAGCTCTGCCTTGCACGCCGCACATCATAACCAGACTTCTGCATACGGCTAGCCCATAATGATTGAATTCTTTTTCCAAAAAGCTAAATTCCGGAATTAGCTCCCCGCAGGCAAAATAAAATTCACTCAAAAACGAAGCTATCCAAAATGACCGAACCTAATGAAATCCAGCTAACCCGCGACTGCGACGCAGTCCAAATCCCAAGTGGCAACCCCATTTCTCTCCCGGCGGGAACCAGTATAGTTATCACGCAAACCCTCGGCGGCAGCTACACCGTGGCCACCCAGGGCGGCCTGGTCCGCATCGAAGAACAAAATGCGGATGCTCTCGGAATCGACCCAAACAAAGCCGCCGAAGCAAGTCCGAAAAAACCCGTCGAAGGCTCTCTCGAAGACGCCGTCTGGGCACAATTAAAGACCGTTTTTGATCCGGAAATCCCTGTCAATGTCGTGGACCTCGGCCTCATCTACGACTGCATTTTGACCAAACAAGACGACGGCAGCCACGCCGTAAACGTCAAAATGACCCTCACCGCCCCCGGTTGTGGCATGGGCCCTACCATCGCTGCCGATGCCCGCTCCAAAGTCCTCACCCTCGA
This sequence comes from Chthoniobacterales bacterium, assembly GCA_047973165.1. Classification (GTDB taxonomy): domain Bacteria; phylum Verrucomicrobiota; class Verrucomicrobiia; order Chthoniobacterales; family JBKEAD01; genus JBKEAD01. The sequence continues at coordinate 6,892 of JBKEBM010000221.1, read as the reverse complement.
AGGCATCAGCTCCGCCGACGTCGATCTCGTCTGGGACCCCGCATGGAATCAATCCATGATCACTGAGGCCGGTCGCATGAAGCTCGGGCTGGTCTAAGTCTAAAAAAAACAGCCCGACCAAAAAATAATCTCTCTCAACGCCGACGGCGACCGGTGATGGAACCCATGATGCCGCGAACAATTTCGCGTCCCAAAGCGGTCCCCACCGTTCGCAGTGTGCTCTTTATAAAAGCCGTCGTCGGAGAATCTCCACGTCTTTTCGGAGCGGCTTTCGACTTCGGTTCCTCAGCATTTTTTTCCGCCTCCTTAGCCTCACGCTCGGCCTGTCGCTTCAGCTCCTCATAAGCCGAATCCCGATCCAAAACCTTATCATAAAAAGTACCAAAGGGCGAAGCCGCACGAACCTCACGAATCACATTCGGATCCGAAGCCCCCAGCAAACTGCGCGGCGGACAAACCAGGCCCCGCTGCACCACGCCCGGAGTTCCTTTTTCATCCAAAAAAGAAATCAACGCCTCACCCACACCCAGCGAAGTAAGCGTCGCCGCCACATCCAGATCAGGATTCCGTCGAAAGGTATCTGCCGTGCCCTGAATTGTCCGCTGATCCTTTGGAGTATAAGCCCGCAGTGCGTGCTGAATCCGATTGCCAAGCTGCCCCAAAATCTGATCCGGCACATCCATCGGGCTCTGCGTCACAAAGAAAACACCCACACCCTTCGAGCGAATCAGTCGAATAATCTGCTCCACCTTATCCTGCATCTGCTTCGGTAAATCCCTGAATAAAAGATGCGCCTCATCAAAGAAAAAAACGAGCCTCGGCTTCTCCTGATCCCCAACTTCCGGAAGCTGCTCAAAAAGCTCCGACAAAAGCCAAAGCAACGTCGTCGCATAAATATGCGGAGAGTGAAACAGCTTCGCTGCATTTAAAATATGCACATACCCGCGACCATCCGACGCAGGTCGCAGCAAGTCGTCCAGCCGCAATGCCGGCTCACCAAAAAAAGGCTCCCCACCCGCAGACTCAAACGCCGTCAACCCCCGCTGAATCGCTCCCAACGTGCCGCTGTGCAGATTCCCATACTCACCCTGCAACTCCTTCGAATGCTCCGAAACATGCCGCAGCAGCGCAATCAAATCCTTCAAATCCAGCAACAGCAAACCCTGCTCATCGGCAATTTTAAAAAGAACCTGCAGCGTCGCTGTCTGCGTATCATTCAACTCCAAAAGGCGAGCCAAAAGAAGTGGTCCCATTTCCGAAATCGTCGAGCGAACGGGATGCCCTCCCTCACCAAAAACATCCCAGAAAACAACCGGAAACCCCTCCGGCGAATAATCCGTAAGCGAGAGTTTATCAACTCGCTCATCAATGTGTTTATTCGGAGTAGCAGGCCGCGCAATCCCACCCAGATCGCCCTTCACGTCTGCCAGAAAAGTCGGCACACCGATACGACTAAAGTGCTCCGCCAGCACACGCAGCGTGACAGATTTACCCGTCCCCGTGGCACCGGCAACCAAACCGTGACGGTTTGCCATACGAGGGTTAAGCAGCAGAGGGGCGGGATTACCCGCAATTTGAAGTCCTTGAATCATGGGGCAAATGCTTTAACGTTTTTCGTCAACGAAGGCCAGCATGTAAAACAGTATAATGAGTTAAAGCGGGGCTGCCTCATTTCACCTTTATTTTATTTCCATCTCCTTAGCCGCTTGTCAGGTCGGCTTCTTTTTGAATACTAGGCGACATGTCCAAATCGACCGTTAATTTTGCAATCATCGGAACAGGCTCTATCGCTGATTTTCACGCCGCAGGAATCAAAGACGCAAAAGACACTCGTCTGCATTCTGTTTTTAATCGCAGCTTTGATAAAGCAAAGGCTTTCGCTGAAAAACACCAGACCCGTGCCTGCTCAAGCCTGGAGGAGCTTCTCAGTGCCCCCGAACTCGATGCGGTTTGTATCACCTCTCCATCAGGCACTCATGCCGAAGCGGCTGTTGCAGCTCTGAATGCAGGCAAACACATCCTCTGCGAAAAGCCGCTGGATATTTCTTTGGAGCGCGTAGATGCCATTCTCGACGCAGCCAACAGCTCGGGAAAAATTTTAGCCGCAGTCTTTCAGTCGCGTCTTGCTCCCAATGCGATGCGTCTGAAAAAAGCGATTGATGCGGGTCGTTTCGGAAAAATTACTTTTGCCTCCTGCCACGTCAAATGGTGGCGCGACCAGCCCTATTATGACGCCAGTCCGGTCCGGGGAACCTGGGCCAGCGATGGCGGGGGTTGCCTCATGAACCAGGGTATCCATGCCATTGACACCCTGCAGTGGCTGGTTGGAAAGCCTGTCGAAGTGTCAGCAATGATCGATACCATTGCCCACGAAAATATCGAAGTGGAGGATGTCGCAGCAGCAACTCTTCGTTTTGCAAATGGTGCGCTGGGAGTAGTCGAAGGCGCGACAGCAGCGTGGCCCGGTTTTCAAAAACGCATTGAAATCGCAGGAGATAAAGGCTCTGCCGTGCTTGAAGACGACTCGCTTACGACCTGGAACTTTCAGGACGAACAGCCCGAAGACAAGGCGATCCTCGCCGAAGGTGACGACAAAATCATGGGAAGTGGGAGCTCGGATCCGAGAGCAATCTCAACCGAGGGTCATCGGCTTTTGATTGATGATCTGGCCGAGGCAATTCGGACAAACGGCCAACCCGCAATCTCGGGACCCGATGCCCGCAATGCAGTGGAAATCATTCTCGCGATTTATCAGTCGGCACGCGAACGCCGTTTTGTCACTCTCGGCTGATATTTAGTAAGTCACTTATGGCTTCGCCGCGAGTCGCTTCCTATTGCAGCATTTTCCTGCGCAAAGAAACGCTGCATGTTTATCGGCAAATTATCAACCTGCAACGGTATCGTTCGGTTGTGCTGACACAGGAACGCATCAACGCAGAACTTTTTCCCTTTGATCCCGTCGTCGAAATCAAAGCCACCTCCCTCCCCTTGCTTCGTCGCCTGGCTTTAAAATATTTTCGCCGAGTCGAGCCTTATCTCTACCGCGGGGAATTTACTGGACTGAGCAGAGTGCTGGAAAAAAATCCGGTTGACCTGATGCATATTTATTTTGGTCACGTCGGAGCACATCTGGAGCCTTTCATCAGACGTTGGCCAAAGCCCGTCGTCGTTTCTTTTCACGGAATGGATGTCAAACCTCGCGAGGATGATCCCAGGCATTTGCCGCGCCTTCAGCGTATGTTTGCAAGTGCGACACTCGTCCTGGCACGTAGTAACTCACTTCGGCAGGAACTAATAAAAATCGGCTGCCCGGAGAAAAAAATCCGCCTGAATCCGACCGGGCTTCCGCTGAACGATTTTTCCTGTGAGGCAAAATCTGCCCCCAAGGATGGATGCTGGCAGATTATCCAGGTTTGCCGACTCATTGAAAAAAAAGGGCTGGACCTGACCCTAAAAGCCTTTGCCGGTTTTGTTAAGAAATGGCCTAAAGCCACTCTGCATCTTGCCGGCGAAGGACCGCTTCTGGAAAGTTTGAAAAAACTGGGAGGTGAACTTGGAGTGAGCAAACAGATTCAGTTCCACGGTTTTTTGACAGGCGATGCGGTCAGGGATTTATTGAAACAAGGGCATATTTTCATGCATCCGAGTCGCAGGACGAACACATCAGATCAGGAAGGGATTCCCAACAGCATGCTGGAAGCGATGGCAATGGGACTACCGGTTGTTGCGACCCGGCACGGTGGAATTCCTGAGGCCGTCGAACATGAAATCACTGGTTTTCTTTGTGCGGAAAATGACTTCGAAGCATTAGGTCTGAATCTTTTGCAACTGAGCAATGCGGGTGTTTATGAAAGTTTTTCCAAAGAAGCAGCTTTGAGGGTTCGTGCTAAATTCGATCTTAAAAACAGCGTGGCCCAACTGGAAAAAATTTACGATGAAGCGCGGGAATGCTTTATTTTACAGCCCTGCGCCGAAGCCACATGGAATAAATGGACAAACCTCTGTCGGTAAATTTTTTTTGAAATTCTGTCATTGGGTATTCCGCTTCGCTCTCGAAATCTGTGAGAGATTCCCAGCCAAACTGAGCTTTAGCAAATCGACTGGCCCACTCAAAATACGGATAATCATCTGTGATAAAACGTAGCATGCCCCCGACTTTGACCACACGGTGAGCAATCCCAAAAAAAGGCGGCTGAATGAGTCGCCGAATGTGGTGACGGCGCTTCGGCCACGGATCAGGAAATAATATATGCAGCACGTCGACGCTTTCAGGCGGTAGATTTTCACCTAAAAAATGCCCGTTTTCATCCTGAAAAACCCGTGCGTTTGCAAGCTGCAGGCGATCGATTTTTTTCTGTGTCTTACCAACGCGAACAGGGGATTTTTCTACGCCAATAAAGCAGCGATCCGTAAATTTTTCGGCACTGCCAGCAAGAAAATGACCGCGTGCGCAGCCCAGGTCCACTTCGCAGATTGGATAACTCTCAAGCCACTTCAGGTCCGTATCCGAAAAGTCCGGAATCTCAAAATCTCTGTCAACACAACGAGGTTCCTTCATAAAAAAACGACCAGTAAGCAGATAATCAGGCCGCTTTTACGCGTTCTGAAATAAGTCCGTATTTTTTAAAAACAGCGAGGACCTCTGCTGTTGTTTTATTTGTGTCGAAACGTTCTTCGGCAAGCTTTCGTCCGGTCTCGCCCATTGCAGATGCCCGCTTCTCATCTTCCATTAAACAACGTAAATTAGCTGCAAATGCCACGGGATTTTTTTCTTCAGAAAGCAAACCTGTCTCGCCCTCAATGACCATTTCCGGGACACCGGCAATTTTTGTTGAGACAACTGGCAGGCTTGCAGCCATTGCCTCCATAATAACCGTCGGCAGGTTATCACGTCCTCCGTCACTTTCGGTGCAGCAGGCAAGGGCAAAAACACTGGTCTGAAGCAGGAGTTCTTTCACCTCACTCTCTGTTTTCGGACCCAACAGGAAAACTTTTTCCTGAAGACCAAGTTCGACGATTCGACTTTGCAGACTTTCATACAACGGGCCGTCTCCAATAATGCTGCACTTAAACGAAATATCCGACAGCTCTGCGCAAGCCTCTATAAGTGTGTGATACCCTTTTTTCTCAATTAATCTGCCTACACTTAAAATATGCGGTTCAGGCTGTGGATTGGCTGATTCGGAGCTAAAACAAGCAGTATCGATTCCATTGTAAACACGATGCAGTTTGCCCTCCAGGCAGGGATAAAGCTGTAAAAGCTGATCCACACTGTAATCACTGACGGTAATCACAAACTTCGCCTCTTTGAAAATACAAGTGAGTCGATCTTCTTCCCCTGTCACAAAAAAATCATTTGCATGGGCGGTAATGCTGTAAGTAATACCATAAAATTTTTTGAGCCAGAAAGCCGTCCTGGCAGCAATTCCTGAGAAATGAACATGCACATGCGAAACGCCTCGTGACTTCAGTTCCGGACCGAGCCACACCGCTTCGTAAGCACGATTGCGATCTCCCGAGCGCCCCCAGTCCTTAACCAATCGGTGTCGGGCTGCACGCGCACGATGTGCAAACGGCCGCATCCACTTCTTCGCCAAGCGTTCGACTCGTGGCAAATGCGTCAGGTCGTTAATTGCATCAGAGGAAAGTTTCTGAAGTTCGAAACCATCTTCATAACGGATCGAGTAAATAGGAAAACCAAGACCGGCACGACGTAAACCCTCAACTTCACGCACACAAAAAGTCTGCGTGAATGCCGGATAACGCTCAAAAAGATAGGCCAGTGTAGTATTCAGGACAGGCATTTCTGAATCGATTTTTTACGCAGCATCCTGTTTTTGCTTCTTCCGGATAAGCGGTGATTTTTTACCAAGCACAGCCGCCCGGTTGATCACAATTTCCGAAATATCCTTACGTCCGGGCGCCTCGAACATAATATCCAGCATAATATGCTCCAAAAGACCTCTGAGCGCTCTTGCTCCTATTTCTTTTCGAAGAGCTTCTGCCGCCAGCGTTTTCAATCCGTCCCGAGTAAAAGAAAGTTGTATCCCGTCCATTATAAACAATTTTGCATATTGCTTTGTAAGTGCATTTTTGGGTTCGGTAAGAATGCTTACCAACTCCTCTTCTGTAAGACTTTCCAGCACAGAAATTACAGGAAGACGCCCAATAAACTCAGGAATCAGACCAAAGGAAACCAGATCGCCCGGCTCAATATTTTGCAAAGGCTGAGTCCCGCTTTGTAAGACTTCGCTTACTTTTCTTTCTTTGTTTCCGATATGAAATCCAAGCGTTTTATCTCCCTGTCGTTTTGAAATAATTTTATCCAGGCCAACAAAAGCTCCCCCACAAATGAAGAGAATTTTCTCTGTATTGACTTCGATGTATTCCTGCTGCGGATGTTTACGTCCGCCCTGTGGAGGAACGTTACAAACCGTGCCTTCGAGGATTTTTAAAAGAGCCTGCTGAACCCCCTCGCCCGATACATCCCGCGTGAGGCTTGCATTGTCTGCTTTGCGACCGATTTTATCGATTTCATCGATATACACGATACCAAGCTCGGCTCGTTTCACATCGTAATCGGCAGCTTGCAAAAGGCGCAGAATGATTGTCTCCACATCTTCACCCACATATCCGGCTTCAGTGATCGTCGTCGCATCCGCAATGCAAAAAGGAACATCGAGCACGCGAGCAAGAGTGCGGGCAAGCAGCGTTTTTCCTGACCCGGTTGGGCCGATCAAAAGAATATTGCTCTTTTCAATTTCGACTTCTGAAAGCGGGTCAGCGTCAAACCTGGAACTAAAATCCGCCGGGATGGGTGCACTCGCCTGAACGATGCGTTTGTAATGGTTGTGAACGGCAACTGACAAAGATTTTTTGGCTGTATCCTGAC
>JBKEBM010000217.1:0-8947 GCA_047973165.1 Chthoniobacterales bacterium | reverse complement strand
AAGAGGCTATTTCAAAATTGGAAATCCTGGAACAAAGCGACGACGGTTTTAAAATCGCCGAGGCAGACCTCGAACTACGAGGCCCCGGCGACCTCGCCGGAACCGCCCAAACCGGACTCCCACCCTTTCGTATGGGCAACCTGCTGCGCGATGCCGATCTGATGACCCAGGCCAAAGCGCGAGCAGAAGCAGTATTCAGCAAAGACCCCGCCCTGAAAGAACCGCAACACGCAGCAATTCGGGAATACGTTCAGACCCACGCCACCCGCGTCGCAGCAGTCCGGGGATGATATGCTGTCCCGAATTTCTTTCATTAAATCGTATAATAAGTTTTTCCCCCGGTAGGGTCGTTTTGATAAAACGACCGCGTCGTGTGAATAACGCCACATGCCGCGGTCGTTTTATCGAAGTGACCCTACCGGGAGAGGCGTCAGATGCTAAGGTGCCAGACGATTTAGTGAGACAAGCTAATTTATCTTACTGAATCGACTTACTCTCCGGCTTTTTTCAGTTTTGTCTCCAGATAAAGCTCGCGAAGCTGACGTGGCTCGACGGTCGCCGGAGCCGATGTCATCAACTCCTGACCACGGTTATTTTTAGGAAAAGCGATTACGTCACGAATGGAAGTCATTCCGGCCAGGAGCATCACCAGGCGATCCATTCCCAGCGCAATACCGCCGTGTGGCGGTGCGCCAAACTGAAAGGCTCTCAGCAAATGTCCGAAAAGTTCCTCCTGTGCTTCGGCTCCGATACCCAGGACTTCAAACATTTTTCTTTGCAGATCACCCTCATGGATTCGGATGCTTCCGCCACCGACTTCCGTGCCGTTTAAAACTATGTCGTAGGCCACGGCTCTCAGCGAGGCGAGGTCCGCTTCGCCGCTCATGAGTTTCTCCACATCCTCCGCCCGCGGACGGGTGAAAGGATGATGCACGGCATTCCATTTTCCGTCTTCCTCGCTCCATGCGAGCAGGGGAAAGTCGGTGACCCACAGAAAATTCATACGTCCGTCTTTGGGGATCAGGTCGCACAGGTCAGCGACGACGAGGCGTATTTGTCCGAGCACTTCGCAAACTGACTGCCAGGAATCCGCTCCGAATAAAATCAGGTCGCCCTCCTCGATTGAAAGTTGCTCAGTCAGTGCAGCGCGTTCCGCATCCGAGAAAAATTTGACGATGGGTGATTTCCATTCGCCATTCTCGACTTTGATGAAAGCCAGTCCTTTGGCTCCGAACTGCTTTGCTGTCTCTGTGAGTTTTTCAATTTGCCCGGTCGTAACACAGGCAAATCCTTTTGCATTGATCGCCTTCACAACCACACCGGAAGCCAGAGCAGACTTGAAAACTTTAAAATTTGAGTCCGTAAAAACCTCGCTGACATCGGTCAGTTCCATACCGAAACGCGTAGCCGGGTTATCGCTGCCGTCGCGAATCATCGCCTCATCCCAGGTCAGACGTGGAAATGGTGTTGGCAGGTCGATACCCTTTGCCGCTTTAACCATTTTTACAAAAAGCGGCTCCATCAATTCATAAATAAAAGCCTCGTCGATAAATGCAGCCTCCACATCGAGCTGCGTAAACTCCAACTGCCGATCCGCACGCAACGCCTCGTCTCGGAAACAATGCGGAAGCTGGAAATACCGCTCCACACCCGCCACCATCAAAAGCTGCTTATACTGCTGCGGAGCCTGCGGAAGCGCATAGAAATGCCCGGGTGACAAACGCGAGGGCACCAAAAAATCACGCGCCCCCTCCGGCGTGCTCTTACTCAAAATCGGCGTCTCAATTTCCAGAAAACCCTCGGCGTCCATGTGATCGCGAGTGACTTTCATCAGGCGATGGCGCAATTGCAAATTATCCAGCATCTCCCGCCGACGCAGGTCAAGATAGCGATATTTCAAACGCAAATCCTCATTTCCGGTTCGCTCATCAAGCGGGAACGGCAGAGCTTCCGATTGGTTCAAAATCGTAATGTTCGCAACCACGATTTCAATATCGCCGGTCGCCAGTTTTTCATTCCGTGTTCCCTCAAGACGAGGGGCCACTTTGCCAACGACGGTAATCACATCCTCCCCGCGCAAAGCGTGCGCCTGCTTTGCCGCATCCGCATACTCCTCCGGACGAAAAACAACCTGTGTGATTCCCGCACGGTCGCGCAGATCGATAAAAATAACTCCGCCATGATCCCGGCGGGAATCCACCCATCCACTCAGCGTAACTTCCTGTCCAATGTGTTCAGCCCGTAAGGCTCCACAATCGTGCGTTCTGTATTTCATAAATAAATCGCGCTAAAGCTGCTTTGTTTTTATCTTTTCGGCAAGAGCTTCATTCAAAACAGTTACTTCTTCCCGCGTTTCGAGACGCTTTAATTTTACCTCCGGCCACTCGCTGCCCACGACGACAGCAAAGCTTGCGCCCGCTGCATCGGCGGCCTGAAACTGTTTTCCAACCTTACCGCCATTCAGCGAAAAATCCGTTCGCAACCCCTTGTCGCGCAAACTTTGAATGAGCCCAAGAGCCTCGCTGCGACGTTCCGGGTCTGCCAGAACCACATAGACCTCGCTCGCTGCATCTGCCTCCAGGGCAGCTTTCATTGCGGCAGCAGCATGAGGAGTTTCCGCAATCAGATTTCCCAAAACAACATCTCCCATTGCAAAACCCGCTGCAGGTAAATCAGCCGCCCCGCCGCTCAGATTTTTAATTAAAGTATCATAGCGCCCTCCGCCCGCGACGGCACGCATTGCTGCTCCACGATCAAAAATTTCAAAAACAATCCCCGTATAATAAGCGAGTCCACGCACGATTCCCAAATCCGGACGCACAAACTCCCTCAATCCACGCGCTTCCATTTCCGCAAGCAGCGGACCAATCGCCTTCTCCGATCCCCCCGCAATAAACTCCCGCAGCTCCGCCAGGGAAACAGGCCAGGACTTCAGCCTCTCCTCCAGGCGCGAAGCATCCTCGCGCTCCAGTTTGTCCACAACGTCCAGGACCGTTGCCACCGCTTCGGGTTCCTCAATGCCGCGTTCTTTTAAAAAACTCAGCCAGGCCTCACGATCGCTCACACGGAGCACCACATCGTCCGACGTAAATCCCAGCTCACGCAAACAATCGATTGAGAGAGCCAGCAGTTCAGCATCTGCAGCCACTGTCGCATCTCCAAGCAGGTCCGCATTGAACTGATAAAACTCCCGCAGCCTCCCTTTTTGCTGACGCTCGAAACGAAAAAAATTTGCGATGCTGAACCACTTGAGTGGCTTCTTATACGCCTGATGTTTCGCAGCAACCATCCGTGCCAAAGTCGGTGTCATTTCCGGGCGCAGCCCTACGCGTCGCCCGCCTTTATCTTCAAACTGGTAGAGCTGGCCGAGGATTTCACCTCCATTATTTTTGCTTTCGTAAAGCTCCATGTTTTCCAGTGTCGGAGCACTGTATTCGACAAATCCGTAGCGTCGCGCCACACGTCTCCACGCATTAAAAACATAACGGGAGACCGCAAAGTCTCCGGGAAAAAAATCTCTGAATCCTGGTAAAGGTCGCATTATCTTTGAAGTTGTAAACGGCAATTCCGTTCGCTTCAAGCCGAACGCAGGTCCAGCAGTATTTTCCCGCGACGCTGATCCTTCGCGGCTTCAGCCAGGGCCGCAGACAAATCATTCAGCCGATGAAGCGAATGCACGGGCTGCACAATTTTTCCTTCCTTCACCCAGGCGGCAAGTTTTTGAAAAATAAAATTCCGTTCCCTGGCAGTTCGTTCCTCCGCCCAGCGGGTCATCCAAAATCCCTCAAAACGCAACTGTTGAAAAAGCAAAAGTCCGTTAGGGATTTTCACAGGCTGTCGCCCCATCGCACCGTAAGTAAGGTGACGCGAACCAAAAGCCAGGGCGTTTGCGAGATTGAGCGCACTGGCACCGCCAACAGCATTCAGAGCCAGTTTTGCACGCTGACCGCCGGTGAGGTTTTCGATTTCTTTTCGCAAATCTGTCTCCTCGGTTACGACAATATCGCCGCCAAGCCTGCGCAGTTCCTCCAGCAATTCAGGTCGCCGGACGACGCTCAGGGTTTTGAATCCCAGCAAAGAGGCAATCTGTATCACCGAACGCCCGACGCCGGAATTTGAAGCATTTTGCACAATCCAGTCGCCCGGCTTCAGTTCGTCCTCCGCCGTCAGCATCGCATACGCCGTCAGGGGATTCACCGACAACATCGAGAGCTGCTGCAAATCGATTCCGGCGAATTTTTCCTGATCAAAAAAAACGGCCTCGCTATCCGAAACGACCAAACGATTCGCCCAGGTCCGCCGGTTGAGAGGTAATGCAAAATCCCCCACACGCACGTCACCGACCGATGCTCCGATTTCGACGACACGCCCGACGCCCTCATTTCCGACTTCGCCGGGCAGCTCCGGCAACAACCCATATTTTCCCTCCAGGACGTTCAGGTCTGCCGGATTGATCGGCGCAAAAAGCATTTCCAGTCGCACTTCTTTTTTGCCCAAAGGTGCCGACTCCCTCTCCTCCACCCGCAAATCCGGTGGGAATCCAAATGCATGCAAACACGCCGTAAGATACTTTGTCCCCATCGCAATTTTTTTTTAAAGACGATCCACCAGGCGGCGCATCTCGTCCTCCTGTTCCTCGATGCTTTGCACGAGCTTAAACTGTGTGCGACAGCGATCCAGATTGTGCCCCTTGCGATGCGTTTTGAAATAAACATCCCCCTCCAAATGATCCGTCAGGAAGCGCAGACCGATTTCAAAAGAAATCAGCTTTCCGGAAAAAGCGAGCTGAGCCTTTTCGGCATCTGTTAAAAATCCATTCGTAGTTTGCAGGTAACCCCGAACCAGCGCCTCAAACATCGGCATCTGCATCGACACTTTGGAGAGGTCTTTTTCATCCTCCATGCTCGGGCTTGTCGCCGTTCGAACCATGTCCCCAAAATCATAAAGCACCAGTCCGGGCATCACCGTATCGAGGTCCACGACACAAATCGCCTCACCGCTCTGTTTGTCAAACATCACGTTATTGAGCTTCGTATCATTATGGGTCACACGCTCCGGCAGCTCGCCTGCTTTTTGCAGGTCCAGCAGGACATCCACGACCGCCTCATGCTCGCGTGCAAAACGAAACTCTTCCTCCACGCCGGCCAGTCGCCCCTGTGAGTCCGCCTCTGCAGCCCGCATCAAGGCATCGAAACGACTCCGCGTATGATGAAAATTAGGGATCGTTTCGTGCAGCCGCGCTCCCTCCATATTAGAAACGCGGGACTGAAATTCCCCAAACGCGGCAGCAGCCCGCTGCGCCTGATCGGTCGTTTCAACCCGGTCAAAGGTCTCCGCATCCTCTATAAATAAATACGTTCTCCACCAGTTTTCATCAGCATCGTGCACGACGCAATCCCCGTTTTCTGAAAGCAAAACCTGCAGGCTTCGACGTTCGCAATCCGTTTTGCCTGCTTTTTTCAGTTCGCTCGTTACGTGCTGTGTTACCCTCACGATGTTATCCATCAGTTCATCCGGCTTTTTAAAAATCAGATGATTAATGCGCTGATGCAAATAACGCAGCGTTTTGCCGTCTGGCTGTTGGTAGCTCGCTATATAGGTATCATTGATATGTCCGCTGCCGTAAGGAGAGGCATCCAAAAATTTTCCGCTTTTGGAAAAGCCAAACAACTCACCGACAGATTTAAGATCATGCGACGCCATAAAATTATAAAAAAGTAAATGCCGTTTCTAAATGGAGAAAACTCACGCGGCAACTCTTAAAAAAATGCCTGACGCACTCCGAAGTTTTAAGTCATAGTCCCCGCAAATGATCCTGACATTCGATATCGGAACCTCCTCCCTCCGCACCGCGCTTTACCACGCAAACGGCAAACGCGTGCCCGCCACACTTTCTCAAAAATCCTACCCCCTGCTGACCGACTCCGACGGTCGCGCCGAAATCGATCCTGCAACCCTTCTGCGAACCGCCCGCGCCTGCCTCCGCGAAACTCTCGCGACTTATCGAAAAATCCCAACGCGCAAACGCGCTCCGATCCTTGCTGTAGGCACCTCCTGTTTCTGGCATAGTCTCCTCGGTCTCGACGCCGACGGCACGCCGCTCACGTCCGTCATCACCTGGGCAGACTCCCGCTGCGAGCGCGATGCGGAAAAACTTCGCCAGGACGAAAACGAAAAACGCTACCACAACCACAGCGGTGCAATGCTTCGAACCTCGTTCTGGCCCGCCAAACTTTTCTGGCTGCGCCGCACACAAGGTAAACTTTTCAAAAAAGTCCACACCTGGCTCTCGCCCGCCGATTTTCTTTACACACGATTTTGCGACGACTGGCACACCAGTTTCTCAATGGCAAGCGGCACCGGCCTCCTCGACCGTTCCCGCAAAAACTGGAGCAAACTCTGGCTTGAAAAATGTCACCTCACCCCGGACCGACTCGGGCCAATCTCCGACGTTCCGCTGGCCAGTTCACCAGCAACAATCCGTGAATTTCCCGAACTCAAAGACGCCCTCTGGCATCCCGCCATCGGTGATGGTGCCGCAAATAACCTGGGCTGCGAAGCCACAGATGGAAAAACAGCCGCCATCAATTTCGGAACCAGTGCTGCCATTCGCATCGTCCAAAAAAGTAAAACCCGCAAAGCGCCGAAAGTCCCCTTTGGCCTCTTTTGCTACCTCGTTGACAGCCGGCACTGGCTCATCGGTGGCGCCATCAGCAACGCCGGAAACGTCCGTGCCTGGGCACGCGACACCCTGCGCCTACCCGACGAAAAAACTCTCGAAAAAGAACTTAAAAAACGAGCCGGGCAAGCAACCCACCTCCACGCACGCCCCTACCTGGTGGCCGAACGCGCTCCGGACTGGCCGGAAAATGAAGACAGCCAGCTCGGGGGTTTCCATCCCGGCACGGATTCCATCGAAATTTTTCGTAGTCTGACCGACGCGACCTACGAACGCCTTGCACGGATCGGCCACTTACTTCAGGACGAAGTCAGCGGCCCCTTTCGTCGTGTCATCGTCTCGGGCGGGCTCCTCCGATCGCCCTACGGAATGCAACGACTCAAAGACCTGCTTGGCGGCACCCGACTGCAACCCAACGAAGACCCCGAAGGCTCCCTCAAAGGTGCCGCCCTCTTCACTCAGCGAGAAAATTTCAAGTAATGTTTTGAAGTTTCAGGTGTAATAAAACTACTCGCACACGCTCATGAAAAAATCCTCCTCCGACTCACCGCCCTCCGCAAAAAAAACCACTATCTACACCCTGCCCCTCAGTTCTGAGCAAGCTGACAAGCTCCACAACTGGGTCAAAAATCACGACGAATACGAGTTCGATGCCCGCCCTTACACCCGCTTTTTTGCAAAGAAGAAAGGACTCACCATCGCCGTTTATGAAAAAGGCCCCAAGGTCGTCCTGCAGGGAAAAGAAACCGAAGACTTCATCCGCTTCGTCCTCGAACCCGAAATCGTCGAAGAAGCAACCTTTGACTATGAGGAGTCGCTGAACCCCGAGCGTTTTGAAGCCCACTTCGGGATCGACGAAAGCGGCAAAGGTGACTTCTTCGGCCCCCTTGTCATTGCCGGAGCTTATGTTGACTCCACCCTTGCCGCCGCACTGAAAAACGGAGGCATTGCCGACAGCAAAAAAATAACCTCCGATGCCCGCATCCGCGAACTCGCTTCCACTATCCGCACCCTACAGGTTCCGCACACCGTCGTCTTAATCGGCCCCGAAAAATACAACCTACTCATCAAAAAATTTCGCAATCTGAATCACCTCCTCGCCTGGGGGCACGCCACGGTCATCGAGAATATGTGCCAGCTTGTTCCTGACTGCCCACGCGCTCTCTCCGACAAATTTGCAAACGTAAATGTTCTCCAACGCGCCCTTAAAGAGAAAGGCAAAGGCCTCCAGCTCGACCAGCAGACCAAAGCCGAATCCGACTACGCCGTAGCTGCCGCCTCCATCCTTGCCCGCGAAAAATTTATCGACTGGATGGATCACGAAGCTGAAAAACTCGGCCTGCAAGATCCCTTCCCGCGGGGAGCCTCCGAAAAAGTCCGTGTAACTGCCGTGAATTTAATCAAAAAACACGGAAAAGAAATTCTGCCCCGCGTGGTAAAAATCCACTTCAAAACAACCTCCAAAGTTTTAGCAGACTGTTGAAAAGATACCTGTTGAGACAAGGCCAGCGGCTGTCTTGTCGCCTTGTCTCCAAAATTTTGTCTGGCCTCTTTGCTGAAAAGCAGGTTTCCGGGTGTACCCTTATAAAAAATAACCCTGCCCTGCCGGGAATTTTTATCTTCATTTTGTTTTCAGCAACGCTCCCTGCTGCGGAGGTGCAGAAACGAAACTGGCTGCAGCCACGCTTTGATCCGCCACCGCGACTGGCAATTTCTGCCAAAGAACTTGCGGAACTAAAGGCTTCACCGGAATTTCCGGCCATTCGCGATAAGCAAATCAAAGCCGCAGATAAGTTGCTGGAAAATCCACCTGAGCTGCCGAACGGTCCGGCTTCCTGGATTTTTTATTATGCAAATCCGGAAACGGGGCGACGTCTCAAAGCACTTTCGCCGACCAAACATCAAGACCCCATTACAAAAGAAATTTTTACCGATGATCGGACCGTCGCAGCTTACCGGGCACTGCTGCATTCCAGGCTTGAAAAGGCCGCGCCCTCCAGGGTCGCAGCTCGAATCCGATCCTTAAAAAAACTCAATTTTTCCCCTTGCTGAAACATGTCGTTGCTTCGTGCGAGATATCCGAATTTTCTGAAACTTTTTGCTCGTCTAAATAATGATTTCAGGTTAAATTAGCTGTCTTTTCTTATTTTTATGAAATTGTTTTTTCTCCCTGTTTTGTTTGGTGCGACGTTTGCTTTTTCTTCATTTTCCCTGTTTGGGGCGCAGGAGGAGGCGGTGACAAAAACGGAAACGCTGCCGATTCTCAAA
>JBKEBM010000216.1:0-10834 GCA_047973165.1 Chthoniobacterales bacterium | reverse complement strand
CTCTATTTTTTATTCATAGAAAAGTCAAGGCCATAAACGAATCCCTCGCCTCTATTTTTATCGGTGCGATCAATGAAACTATCGACCCCGACCAAGAATGGTTTCGCCTTTCCCCTTTAGGCGAACACGAAAACGAAGTCGGCCTACAAGTCGTCGACAAGGCCTCTTCAGTAGAAATCGTCCGCGCCTTCAACTCCGTCCTTGGCAAGCTAGGTCGCCTCTGGCGCGGCCTTCCCATCTACGTCGGACATCCCTCCAATCCAGAGAGGAGAGCAAAGAATACCGAAATCTACGCCAAGTATCCACACCCTGTCGGGTGCATCACCGCTATGGAGCTACGCGGCGACTAGGCGTGGTTTAAGCCTGCTTTTTAATACTCAAGGGCGCGACCTCATCAGAGGCCCCGGCGCAGCCCTTCGGCAGCCTTAGTCCCGGATGGGGGGTGCTGCCACTCTCCGAGCGTGGATCGAGAATTTATCGCCCCGTCCAGCTCGATCACATCGGACTCACCAATCACCCCCAAATCGCCGGCTCAAACATCGGATTCAACGAATCCAACAACCCACAACAAAAATCCAAATAAAATCATGAAAGAAACTGTCCTTAATCTTCTGAAGCTCGACGCCTCCACTACCGACGACACAGCCAAGGCCGCACTGACGAACCGCCCGAACATGCGCACGGGCATGAAAGCGCTTTCCAATCGCGATTCCCGCGACAACGAAAAACAAAACCACAAACCATATATAATATGAAACTAATAAATCGGGCACTCAAACTCTCGCCGGATACGTCTGAGGATGCCGCTGTCTCGGGAATGGAAAGCCTTCATACTGAACTCGCCACCGCGAATAAAAAGCTGGCGCAAAGCGAAGCGGATTTAAAAACCGCAAACGATACGCTGGCTAATCGCGACTAATGAAGGCAATACGAAGGTTATAAAATCAGACTTCCCTGTCGCTTTTAGAGTGGCTAAGAAATGCTTGTGAAGTAAAGTTCACCGTATTTTTCTGACAGTGACCATTTCCACACCAACTACAGAACCACTCATCCTCATCGCAGGCAGCGGTATCTACCCACGCCTCATCATTGAAGGAGCACGCACTGCCGGAGTCCCCCGCATCGAAATCGTCGCTTTCGAAAACGAAACCAGTCCCGACTTAGCCGCCCTCGCCGACGCAGCTCACTGGATGCGCGTCGGCCAGCTCGGACGCTGCCTCAAAGCCGCCAAAAAATCCGGCGCAAAATACGCCATCATGGCCGGTCAGATCGCTCCAAAAAACCTCTTCGACCTCCGCCCCGACTTCAAAGCCCTCCTCATCATGGCAAAGCTCCCCCGCCGCAACGCCGAAACCCTCTTCGGAGCCGTCGCCGACGAACTCGCAAAAATCGACATCGAACTCCTCCCCGCCACCACCTACGTCGAAAACCACCTCGCCCCCTCCGGCCACATCGCCGGACCAAAAGCAAAAAAACGTCAGCTCGACGACATCGCCCACGGCCACCAAATTGCCAAAGAAAGCAGCCGCCTCGACATAGGCCAAAGCGTCATCGTAAAAAACGGCACCGTTCTCGCCGTCGAAGCCTTCGAAGGCACCAACGAATGCATCAAGCGCGGCGGAGCCCTCGGACGCGGTGCCGCCACCCTCGTAAAAGTCTCCAAACCCGACCAGGACATGCGCTTCGATGTCCCCGTCATCGGCAGCACAACCCTCGACATCGCAGCCGCCGCCGGCATCACTACCATCGCCCTCGAAGCCAACCGCACCCTCCTCCTCGACCGCCCCGCCCTCACAGACTATGCCAACCAAAAAAACATAACTCTCCACGGCATCTGAAAAACCTTAAACTTTAACACTTAATAAAAATGACTTCACCCATTCGCGTCGGCGTAGCCGGAGTTGGCCACATCGGCATAAACCACGCCCGCCTCTACTCCGAACTCCCCAACTGCACACTCAGTGCCATCTACGACAGCAACCCAAAATCCGCCGCCAAAGCCGCCCGCAAATACAACGCTCCCGTCGCCGAAACCATCGAAGAATTCAGCCAGCTCATCGATGCTGCCTCCGTAGCCACCCCCACCTTCACCCACCACGAAATCGGCCAGCAGCTCCTGGCCAAAGGCAAGCACCTCCTCATCGAAAAACCCATCGCTGAAAACTCCCACGACGCCCACGACCTCGCCGACCTCGCAAAGAAACACAACTCCATCCTCCAGGTCGGCCACGTCGAACGCTTCAACCCTGCCCTCCAGGCTCTCGAAGAAAAACTAAACAACCCCCGCTTCCTCGAAGTCACCCGCCTCTCTCCCTACCCCAACCGCAGCACCGACATCGGCGTCGTCCTCGACCTCATGATCCACGACCTGGAAATCATCCTCCACCTTGTCCGCTCCCCCGTAAAAAGCATCGACTCCGTCGGCATCGCCGTCCTCAGCAAACAGGAAGACATCGCAAACGTCCGCATCCGCTTCGAAAACGACTGCGTAGCCAACGTCACCGCCTCCCGCATCAGTATGACAAAAGTCCGAAAAATCCGCGTCTTCCAGGAAAACGCCTACCTCTCCCTCGACTACCAAAAACAATCCGGCAAAATGTATTCCCTCCAGGACGGCAAACGCATCAAACGCCACCGCGTCCAAATCATCAAAGGCGAACCTCTCCGCAACGAACTCGAAGCCTTCGTAAACTGCGCCACCCAGGGCAGCCAGCCCCGTGTCACCGGCCAGGAAGCCGCCATCGCCCTCGATCTTGCCCTCGAGATCTCCCGAGAAATCGAAGCTGCCGACCCACGAAAAAAAGCCTGAAAACTCCATGAGCTCATCCAGCCCAAAACTCTGGATCGTCGCCGGAGAAGCCAGCGGCGACACCCGTGGAGCCGAGCTTCTGCGCGAACTCAAAAAACAATCCCCGCAAATCCGCCTCATCGGCTCCGGCGGCCCAAAGATGGCTGCACTATGTGATTCCCCCTACGACAACTGGATCGAGCAGGCCGGCGTCCTCGGTCTCTGGGACGTGCTTCGCCACTACCCCTATTTTCGAAAAAAATTCAACCAAACCCTCACCGGTATTGCTCACGAAAAACCCGACGCCATCATCCTCATCGACTACCCCGGCTTCAATCTCCGCCTCGCAAAAGCCCTGCGAAAAAAACACCCCTCTCTCAAAATCATCTACTACATCAGCCCCCAGGTCTGGGCATGGAACCGCCGCCGCATCCCCGTCATGGCCGCCACCCTCGACCTCATGATCTGCATTTTTCCATTCGAAAAAACCCTCTACGAAAACTCTGGTCTCAAAACCGAATTCGCCGGCCACCCCCTCGCCGAAGAACTTCCCGCCCTCGACAAAACACCCTCCATCGCCCAACGCGACCCGCACCTCCTGGCCTTCCTCCCCGGCAGCCGCGACCGCGAAATCCACCGCCTCTTCCCCGTGATGCTCGCCACGGCCCAACGCATTTTAAAATCCCGCCCCGAGATACACTTTGCCGCCGCAGCCGCCCGCGAAGACCAACGCCAATGGATGCAGGAACAAGCCGACGCCCTCAAACTCCCCCTCCAGGTCAGCACCCACACCGCACACACGCTCATGCAAACCGCCAGTGTCGGCATCGTCTGCTCCGGCACGGCCACCCTCGAATCCGCCTTCTACGGCCTCCCCTACTGTCTGGTTTACAAAGTCAACTGGCTCACCTGGGAAGTCGGACGCCGCCTCGTAAAAATCCCCTTTTTAGGAATCATAAACATCCTGGCCCAACGCCCCCTCGTCCGCGAATTTATCCAGCAAAACTGTACTCCCGCCCAACTCGCCGACGAATCCCTCCGCCTCCTCAACTCCCAGGAAGCCCGCGAAAAACTCTCCCGTGACCTCCAGGCAACCACCGCCCAACTCGGCGGCCCCGGAGCCGCCACAAGAGCCGCCACCGCCATTTTAGAAGAAACCTGAATACCCTCCATTTGTAATTTAGTCTGATGCCGAAACAATCCGCATACATTCACTGTGGCTGAAATAGAAGCGATTTATCGCGAAGCCTTCTGAACGCACTGAATGCAGCGATGGCTCTCCTTCGCGATACAGCGCTGGAAATATCTGATGATGAAATTAAAAAGCTTTTGCCCGTTTCAAATTATCATCTTAACTGCAGGGCCACAGGTTAAAATATTGACTTTAATCAAAAAATAGCTAGCTCTCGAAATACGATGGGTGCTTTTTTTCTTTTCTGCAAACGTCTCTCATTTTCCTTCGTCACGCTGCTTTTATTTTCTCCCTTCCTCCTGGCTCAGGATCAGACTGGCACGTTTAGTCCGGTTACGAACTGGTCAGAGGACTATGGTCTGTCTCTTCAGATTCACAATATGGGTGCCGCAAGCGTACCAACGCTCCAGTCTTTTGCTTCCACGACTTATAATGACCAATGGGTAATCGTGGCGGGTCGCACGAACGGACTTCACGGTTTCTCCAACAGCGGAACGACAAATTTCCCTCCGGCTTATCAAAACAGCAGTGTCTGGGTCATTGATCCCGCGACGAAGCAGACATGGAGCCGTTCACTTGCCGATCCGAGTTCCGGTCTCAGCACGTCGGTTGTGGAAAGTCTCTCAGCGAGTAATACGCAGCATTACAGCAGTGGTGACACGCTTTTTGTAACGGGAGGTTATGTTTACGATTCCGGACTTAATGACTTTACGACTTACAATGCGCTGACGGCGATTGATCTGCCCGATCTTGTTGGCTGGGTAAAAGGAACCTCCCCCACCCTGGCAGCGAATGCAGTGATTCAAACGGCGGGTGCTCCGTTTACTAATGGCAGCTATACGAGCGGTTACTTTGCCGTGACGGGCGGCGAGATGTTTCGGACTTCAAACGGGCAGACCCATCTGGTTTTTGGCCAGGATTTTGATGGACCCTACACTGCCGGGGCAAACGGTGAATATACCTCGCAGGTGCGCAGCTTCACGGTGGATTATGATAAAACGGCGGGCACTCTCGCTTACACGCCCGTCGCTGCCACGCCGAACCCGGGAGACCCGACGCAGTTTCGTCGCCGGGACCTGACGGTTGCGCCGAGTATCACTCCCGATGCGGGGAGTCCGAGCGGTTACAAGGAAGGGATTATTGCTTACGCCGGGGTTTTTTATGAGGGTAGTGGCGTGTGGACTCTTCCGGTGGAAATCGATGTTCACGGCAATCCGGTCATGGTCGGGAGTCCTGGTGATCCGGGTGCTTTCAAGCAGGCGATGAATCATTACTCTGCAGCAAATATCGGCATGTATTCGGAGACGACGGGAGACTTTACTTCGTTTCAGTTTGGCGGGATCACGGCGAACACTTTTGATCCGACGACGGAGACTCTGACTTACGATTCGGGGTATCCTTTCACATCGGAGATCACTGCTGTCACGCGTCGTGCTGATGGCAGTTACGAGCAGTTTTATATTGGTGAGTATCCGGTTGTTATGGACGGCTCAGGGAATACGCTTCTCTACGGAGCAGAGGCAGAGTTTTTTGCAAATATGAGCCTCCCCATGTATGCAAATGGTGTGATCAATCTGGACGCGCTGGGCACTGGTGACATCCTGCTCGGTTACATTTATGGAGGGATCGCTTCGTCCCTGCCAAATACCAGCAGCCCGTCCGACAGCATGGCTTCGAATGACATTTTTGCAGTGTATTTTCACAATCCGATTCCTGAGCCGTCGAGTGCTGCCCTTTTATTTTTAAGCGCTGCGACTCTTTTTTCTGTTTGCAGGCGAAGAAAATGCTGAGAGCTTCGTGAGATGAGTTCACGTGACCGTCTGTTTGTCGGCCTGGCAATCGGGCTGGCGGTTGCGGTGGCTGTAATCGAATGGGGTATGGGGCGGCTGCCGCTGGGACCGGACGGACGCTTCGGGTTATGGGAAGGAGAC
This sequence comes from Chthoniobacterales bacterium, assembly GCA_047973165.1. Classification (GTDB taxonomy): domain Bacteria; phylum Verrucomicrobiota; class Verrucomicrobiia; order Chthoniobacterales; family JBKEAD01; genus JBKEAD01. Next base: position 4,923 of record JBKEBM010000216.1, on the reverse strand, counting down.
ATCTGGAGCAGCGGGTGCTCGCAGCGCGTGGCGGATATGTATTCCTTTTCGCACATCATTCACGGGATGGCTTTTTACGGGTTACTTTGGCTTGTGGCTCGAAAATTGCCTCTCTCCGTGCGCTTTCTCATCGCCGTGGCGATCGAAGCGGGCTGGGAACTTCTGGAAAACTCTCCCATCATCATCAATCGCTACCGGGAGGCGACTATGGCTCTCGGCTACGAGGGAGACAGTATTCTGAATTCGTTTTTCGATATTGTGATGATGGGTATTGGTTTTGCGCTAGCCTGGAAACTGCGTCCCCCGATCACAATCATACTCGTGCTGGTGATGGAGCTGGGCTGTCTTTTTATGATCCGCGATAATCTCACTCTCAATATCATCATGCTGCTGCATCCCGTCGAAACGATTAAAAACTGGCAGATGGAGGGGCGAGCATTACCCGACAACGATGCTGCGGGAGTATGGATGCATCACTTTGAGGGGGAGTTTTCAGAATACAATTCATTTAGAAATACTGCGACACGCAGGCCGCCCTGCACGAGCTTCTGCCGGGTGATGTCGCGTGCGTTGATGACATAAGGTTCGGAGAGCTCAACCGATCTGCCCGATTCACCACCTGGAAGTTTTTTATAAGCCTCGAGGATGCCGGTGCGATGACTCTCGATGATCCAGTCTTTGGGATTACCGTCGGTTGGATACTCTGCTGAGTTGTATTTTTCTTTGTAAAGGTCGCTCTCCTTTCCAATAGCTGGGAGGACCTCCTGCCTGCCGCGAGGCGGGTCCTGAATGAGAGCTACGGGTGCCTCGATAGTCTCCACGATTACACCGTCGCTCAAAGTCCTCCGATAAGCGCAGTCCCAGAAATAGTGCAGATTCCTCCAGCGCGGAAACGTCTCAAGAATGGCATCTTTCATATTACGAACCCAGACTTTGTTGCCACCGGCATCGTTGTTGTGACTCGTCGTATGCAAAGGCTGGTGCACATCGCCGATCAGATGAATGAGCATGACGAGAGCCTGGTCCTGATCGATCTCTTTGTGAGTGCGCTCCCCGCGAAGGATAGCCTCACAAAGCCGGATGCCGGAGAGGACGTTCGTTTCTTCACGACCGGGGAAGGGCTTTGCCTCCGGATTATAGGGGAGATTGATGTAGTGCCAGGCGTTGTATTTTTTGGTTTCGCTGCGAATATCGTCCATCCAACACCCACTGCTCACGAAGGTATAATCCGTGCCGTGCTTTTTATTGAAAGACTCGATACTTGCATCAACAGCAGCGCGGGCCTCCGGAGTCAGATTATTGTAAGCGGTTTGCCCAACGATGAGGTGGCCAACAGCATCCCAGGCACAAGCAAAGTGGCTGGAAAAAACGAAAGTAAAGATCAGGGGAAACAGAATTTTCATACAAAAAGAATCCATCGCAAGAAAGCGGGACAAAAGCTTTTTTTGTAATGATGAACTGAAAAACCTACCCGGGGAGGGACTCGAACCCACACTCCTTGCGGAACCAGATCCTAAATCTGGCGCGTCTGCCAATTTCGCCACCCGGGCTTTTAAAGTCCCGGGATGCTGCCTTATCATGACCAACTCAGCAAGTGGAAATATAAAGTTTTCGCAAAACCAATCTCCCGGAGATACAAAAATTTCCGAGAAAAAGAATAAGCAGACAAAAAAAGTTGCTTTCCGCGGAAAAAACCCCACTCTTGACGATCAAACATGACCACTACTGAGGGAAAAGATCTTTACCAAAAATGCAGGGAATATCGCGATGCAAAGGATGCTCGTGCTCAGGGGTTCTATCCCTATTTCCGACGAATCGACGAAACCCACGGTAATCATGTAACCTGCGAAGGTCGGGAGCACATCATGATCGGCTCCAATAATTATCTTGGCTTCGCTCAGGACCCCCGGGTCATCGAAGCTGCCTGCGATGCTACCAGAAAATACGGTGCAGGATGCACCGGCTCGCGCCTCCTCAATGGCAGCCTGAAGATTCATCAGGAGCTCGAAGAGGCTCTTGCCAGCTTCCTGGAACGCGAGGACGTCATGCTTTTCTCGACAGGCTTTTTTGCTAATCAGGGAGCCATTGCAACCCTCACCGAAGACGGGGATGCACTTCTCTGTGACCGCGAAAATCACGCCAGCATCATCGACGGATGTAATTTTTCGGATGCAAAACTGCACCCTTTTCGACACAACGATGTTAACTCTCTGCGCAATCGCCTGAAGCGCCTCCCCGATTCGGCGGGTCGGCTTATCATTGTTGACGGCGTTTTCAGCATGTCGGGAGATATTGCAAATCTTCCCGGTATTATTGAGGCTGCCAAAGAATATAACGCGCTGACCTACGTTGATGAAGCCCACGCACTCGGCGTCATCGGCCCCGGCGGCAGAGGAGCGGCCCACCACTTCGGAGTCAACGATGATGTTGATATCGTGATGGGAACTTTTTCCAAATCGCTCGGCTCCATGGGCGGTTTCATCGCCGGCTCCAACGACCTGGTCGAATACCTGCGCCACAAAGCACGTTGTTTTATTTTTACAGCTTCGCTCGCACCTGCCGTCGCCGGAGGTGTTTTAAAAGCACTCGAACTAATGCAGGAGGAACCCGAGCGCATCGAGCAGCTTTGGAAAAATACGAAAAAAATGCACGAAGCCTTTAAGTCCATCGGCTTCAAAATCGGCACGACCGAAACGCCCATCGTCCCGATCCTTATCGGCAGCGAGGCCAAGGCATTTCAGTTTACCCAGCGACTTTACGAAGAGGGCATCTTTGCAACGCCCGCGATTTATCCGGCTGTGCGCTACGGCGAGGCCATCGTTCGCACCAGCTACATGGCGACACACACGGATGAGGACCTCAACCGTGTGCTCGAAATTTTCGAAAAACTCGCTAAAGAATTAGGCACCTTTGATGACCCAGCCTACACAGAACCTGGACGCAGAAAAAATGTATTCGATTTCAGTTTGTCAGACGAAACAGGACAGGAAAACGTTCGAACGACTGGCGGAGAAAATCCATCGGGACCAAACGGCATTCATCCCATGCTCTCCGGGGAGCGTGGCGAGATTTCTTGACCCAAAAGGCCATTTTTTTAAACGCCACGGCGAGATTGCTGCCTTCATCGTCTCGCGCAACGGCCAGCCTGTCGGTCGCCTCGCGGCCATCATCAATCATACCCACAACGAATACCACCGCGACCGCATAGGGTTCTTTGGTTTTCCTGCTTTTAAGGACGATCCTCAGGCCATTCACTTACTTTTCGAGGCTGTCAGCGACTTCCTCAAATCCCGCGGACTCACACAAATACGTGGCCCCTATTCTCCGTCGATCAACGAAGAGTGCGGATTACTGGTAAATGATTTTGAAAACCGCTCCTTCATCGGAATCCCGTGGAATCCGGACTACTACGAAGCACGAATTCTGGAGCAAAACTACAAACCCGTTCGCGAACTTCAGTGTCTGCTTCTCGACATGAGCCTTCCACTTCCCGAGCGGGTTCGCCGCATCGTCGAGCGAATCGAAACCCGCAGTCACCTCCACATCCGCCCCATCCGCATGAACAAGCTGGATGAGGATTTAAAAATTCTGACCCGGCTCTACAACCGCACCCTCGACCGAAACTGGGGATTCGTTCCCATGCACATCGAAGACCTGCGCGACGCCGCAAGCGACCTGCGAGCCGTTGCCAACCCCGAGGGAATCCAAATCGTCGAAATGGCAAATCGCCCCGCCGGATTCATCATCACTCTCCCCAATATCAACGACCATCTCGCCTGCACAAAAAATACCCCCCCTGCCCTGCGATTGCTTCACCTCGCCTATCTGCTCAAGACACGAAATACCAAAACGGCACGCCTCACCGTTCTTGGCATTGATCCAAAATTTCGGGCACGCGGCATCAATGCCTGGTTTTTTGCGAAAGCCCAGGAGTGGACAAGCAGCCTTTACACAGACACAGAAATTTCCTGGGTCGAGGCAAACAACACGGAAATTATAGAAAGTGCCGAACTCATGGGCTGCAAGCCGACACGGACTCTTCGGATTTTTGAAAAAAACATCGCCGCGTGAATTTACTCCTCACAGGCGCAAGCGGTTTTGTCGGATTCAACATCCTGCTTAAACTCCTCCTCAAACGCGATTTTGACTCGCTCCTCCTCCCCGTTCGGCAGCCGGAAAAATTATACACTCGTCTGGCAGCCGAGGGAATTAGCGAACTCCCCGAGCAGGTTCATGTCTGCTGCAGCCAGGCACCGGAGTGGGAACTCCCTGCCGAAAAACTCCGCTCCATCACCCACGCCATCCACGCCGCCGCCATACTTTTCGGAAAAGAATGGGGCGACTACGAAGCCACCAATGTCGCGGGCACTCTGAATCTTTTAAAAAAACTCCCCGTGCAAACACGCTGTGTCCTGCTTTCCTCACAGGCTGCCGGGGGTCCGTGCCCGAATCCTGAAAAACGCAACGAAGCAACTCCGGACACTCCGGTCAGCTTTTACGGAAAGTCCAAATGCAAAATGGAATCCCTGCTGCCACCGAAATACGACCTCATTGCCCTGCGCCCGCCCATGGTGCTCGGAGCGCACGACACCGCCACCCTGCCGCTCTTCAAACTGGCGAAATCTGCTCTTCGCGTAAAACCAGGATTTACGACGAAACACTTTAGCTGGATTGCTGTTGATGATCTCGTGCAGGCGATTTTTGTCGCTCTGGAAAATAAAAATTCCAGCAAACTCCGCAGTGCTTACCTCGCCGCAGATTCTCAAATCACCGATCGAGACCTCATCATAAATGCCGGAATGTGTATGAAAAAAAACGGCCTCATCCTTCCGCTGCCAAAAACAATTCTGCGCCTGGCCGGAATACTTGCTGGAATTTTTCCCGGCATTCAAAAAGCCGTTCCCAATCTGGCTCCCGACCGGG
>JBKEBM010000029.1:0-18749 GCA_047973165.1 Chthoniobacterales bacterium | reverse complement strand
CACCGTCGATTCTGTGCACTGCTCCGCACTCTTTGAAGGCAGCGGATTCATTCAGTGCGCCCACGGACGTTTCCCGATCCCGGCACCAGCAACTCAGGAAATTCTCACCGGCATCCCGCTTCGACAAATCGACGAAGCCATGGAATTTGTAACCCCGACCGGTGCCGCCATCGTAGCGGAATACGCAGCCAGCTTCGGCCCGCATCCGACGATGTACAGTCTCAAAACGGGCTACGGACTCGGTTCACGCGAAATTCCGAGCCGTCCGAATCTCCTCCGTGCCATCCTGGCTGAAAGCGAAGATTCTAACGAAGCAAATCAGATCGTCGAAATTCACTGCAATCTCGATGATTCAACGCCGGAGATTATTTCTCACTGCATCGACCGGGCCATCGTGGAAGGTGCGCTCGATGCTTTTGTCACACCCGCAACGATGAAAAAAAATCGTCCCGGCTTTCTGCTGACTCTGCTCTGCCTTCCCGATGATTTGGAAAAATTCAGTCGGCTGATTTTAAGAGAAACCACCGCCTTCGGACTGCGTTTTCAAACAAAACAACGCCACACCCTTGATCGAAAAACTAAGCAGGTCTCGACACCTTACGGAGAAATCGCCGTCAAAATCGGTAGCCTCAACAGCGAAATCCTCCAGTGCAGTCCCGAGTTTGAAAGCTGCCGCTCCGCCGCTAACAAACACCAGGTCCCGCTCCGCCAGGTTTACCTCGCAGCCCGACTCGCCGCCGACAAAAACGTAAAATCATGAACGAAGACCTCCCGGAAAAACTCCCTGCGGACAACGAACTCATCATCGACCTGCAATCCGACGAATACTTTATGCGCGAAGCCCTGCGTCAGGCCGCCAAAGCCTACCAGGCCGAAGAAGTCCCCGTCGGAGCTGTCGTCGTGCACCAGGGCAGAATTATCGCCCGCGCTTACAACCAGGTCGAAACACTCAAAGACGCCACTGCTCACGCCGAGATGCTGGCACTAACCCAGGCTGAATCTGTCCTCGACGACTGGCGTCTCACCGAATGCGATCTCTACGTCACAAAAGAACCCTGCCCCATGTGTGCCGGCGCAATCGTCCACTGTCGCCTCCGACGCGTAATCTTCGGCTGTTCCGACGCCAAAGGCGGTGCCGCAGGCGGCCTCCTGAACATCCTCCAGCTACCCGAACTCAACCACAGTTGCCTCATCACCCCCAACATCCTCCAGGACGAGTCGCTCAGCCTCCTACGCTCCTTTTTCCAGGAAAGACGAGTTGCCACCTCAACAAGTTCCCCTCCAAAAAATCGACCGGACACATCTTAGCCCAGGTTTCTTATTATAAATCCGATTACTTTATAGATTTGGTATTATGAAGAGCTTCTGCTTCCGGGCCTGCTTGTAAATTACCAGACCTGATACCACCCAACGAGAGAGTGAGAGCTATCCCAAAAGTTTTTCATTTTGGTATAAAATCAGGGCAAATCCAAAGGCTCCAGGTGCCTCGCAGAGAGTCGTGATCGAAACTCAGGAATACCAGTAACCCCCAAATCGATTTTATAAACACTCTCGCCAACCCGCGATACATCCTCGCCTTTCGTCGCTGCAATTGTGACATAAGCAACGTCCAGATTTTCTCCTCCAAAAATAACAGAACTCACACGTCCGCGGGGGAATGCGATGTCCTGTAACCTCTCACCTGACGGGCTTATTTTTACAAGTCGAGCACCATCCCAGCGAGCCGACCAGATATTTCCATCCGCATCCACCGTCATCCCATCCGGAATTTTTTCATCCTCCGAAGCGGCATAAAGTTCCCGCTGCGATGCCACATCGACCTCCCCGTTTTTATAGTCGAAAGCAAAAATTTTCTTTCGGGTTGAGCAGGTCCAGTAAAGCGTCTGCCCGTCAGACGAAAATCCCAAACCGTTCCCACACCCTGAACCAGCCACAAGTTGCTCCGCTGACCCGTCCACACGAAAATGATAAAGTCCCCCGGACTCCGAAGTCTTTCCGATTGTCCCGGCAAACACACTGCCATCCGGAGCAGCAATCACATCATTAAAACGCTCCGCCCCCGCCATATGCACCGGACGTATCGCAACAATCTGCCCATCCCTCAGCCAGGCAATATCCGTCTCCCGAAATAAAATCAGGCTCCCCTCCGAATCCAAAACAAAGCCCCCAACCTGCGCACCCTTATAGATTTGCTTAACCCCACCCGTTGCCGGATCAAAGCAATACAAAACACCCTTGGGAATATCCGTCCAGTATAACAGTTTTTTCTCAACATCCCACAGCGGCCCCTCGGCAAGCTTGCATTCAAGTTGAACAATCGGAACGGGAATTGGTGGAACAGTTTCACTCATAATTCAATTTTCAGTAGGCAAAGTGATTAGTAAAAACTCTGCGTCGGGATCAGGCGAAGTCACACCCACCTCCTCATCCCCCGCAGGCAACAAAACAAAAGACGCCGCTGCAAGGCGCTGCCCCACGACATTCAGCTCGGATTTCAACGAAGCCAGAATTGCAAAACGCTCCCGCAGTTTTACCGAAGACACCTCACGCAGCGAACATTTCTCAACCCGAAAAAACGGGCAATCCGCCAATACCATCTCCCCAGGCGAACTCAGTTCCGGCTCGAAGTCCTCAAAATCAATACTCTCCATCGAAGCCGCAATATGCAAATCCCGCGGTTTCCCGTCCAGCCCCATCCGATTCCAGTCGTAAACACGATAAGTCGTATCGCTGTTTTGCTGAATCTCCACGATAAGGTTCCCTCCGCCAATTGCATGCAGACGACCACTTTCAATAAAAATACTCCGCCCCTCCGAAACCGGAATTGAATGAATCAACCCCTCCACACCCTCGTTTTTCAAAGAGTTCTCAAAAGCCGCTCTCGTCGTCCCCGCCCGCAAACCCGCATAAATACTTGCTCCCGGATCACAATCTAAAAAATACCACATCTCCGTCTTGGGTTCACCACCAAGCGCAGCAGCTTTTTCGACAGGCGGGTGAACCTGAACCGACAACTTTTCACGAGCATCCAGAAGCTTTATCAAAATCGGAAAACGCTCGCTCGAATGCCCGACATACGCCTCACCAAAAATTCGAGCCCGGTGTTTCGACCACAATTCATGCAGCGACAAACCATCAAACTCCCCTCCCCGCACCTGGCTCTGCGCTTCACTGCGATCCACACATTCCCAGGACTCTCCGATCACCGCATCCGGCGGCAAATCCCTGCCATACCTGTCTGCAAAAGAACGCCCACCCCAGACTCGCTCCATAAAAATCGACTCAAAAAAAATCGGCTCAACCAACATATTGCCTCACACAGATAAACTGTCTCCCAACAAACTGCAATACTCCAAAACAATTACCTGAAACCATTCCAGCAACATCTTTTTTTACAGCCCTCTTAAAAAAGAACGCAGGAAAATATCTGATTTTATGAACAGTTTCCGCTGGTCACTGTCTGTTCTCTCTGAAAGTATCCACACACAATTTTATGAAATACCGTTACCTTCTAAGCCTTCTGGCTGCCGCAACTGTCACTCTCCTCTCCGGGTGTGATAAAAAATCTGAAGACTCAACCTCCAAACCCGATTCTGAAAAAGCTGCTGAAGCACCAGAAACTACCGAAGTAGCCGAAACTGTGGAAGTTACCGAAACTCCCGTCGTGGACGAAGAAACGGTCGTCATCGATGCAACACAAGCCCCACCGGCCAACGGCCCTTCACCACTCGACTCCCTTCCCGACCCCGTTGCCACCGTCAACGGCAAACCCATCAGCAAAGCTGACTTTGTAAGTGCCATCGGTGAAGTCTTCGGTTCTATGGGGCTCGATCCCTCGATGATTCCACCAGAGCAGCAGAGCCTGCTCTTTAGCCAGTTTTTAAAAGACCTCGTCAATGATCGCCTCATCGAAGCTGCTTCCGAGGAAGTTCAGGTCACTCCCGAAGAAGTGGATGCAGAGTTAGGTAAAATCCGTGAGCAATACCCCGATCCAACTCAGTTTGATCAGGAACTCGCAGCAGCAGGCCAGGACCTCGACAGCATCAAAAAACGTCTCGAAACCATGCTGCGCCAGCGCAAATGGGTGGAATCACAAATCGGAGACGTCACTGTCAGCGATGCAGAAGTTGAAGATTACTATAAAAATAATGCTGCCCGATTCGAACAACCCGAGCTCGTCCGTGCCAGCCACATCCTTATCCTTGCAGACGAAAATGCCGACGCCGAAGCGGATGCAGCCGCTAAAAAGAAAGCCACTGACGCAATCGCCCGCGCCAAAAAAGGAGAAACTTTCGACGAACTCGTCGTAGAACTCTCGCAAGAACCCGGTGCAGCCGAACGCAAAGGAGACCTCGACTTTTTTCCAAAAGACCGAATGGTTCCTGAGTTCGCAGACGCCGCCTTCGGTATGGAAATCGATGAAATCAGCGAGGAACCCGTTCGCACACAATTTGGCTGGCATGTCATAAAAGTCACCGACAAAAAAGCCAGTCGCACCATCCCTCTGGAGGAAGTGAAAGAAAGTGTTTCCAACTTCATAACCGAGGAGAAACAACAAAGCGCCGTCCAGAAAATCGTCGAAACTCTACGCACTGAATCCGATGTCGAAACCTTCATTCCTGAGCCGACTGCTCCGGCCGCACCCGAAGCAGCTCCCGCGCAAAACTAAGCAAGGCAACAATATCGGCATCCTCGGCCTGGGGATCATCGGTTCCCGCGTCGCGAAAAATCTTCGCAGCGCGGGAAACAACGTCTGGGTCTGGAGCCGCACTCCACGCCCCACACCCAACTTCCTCTCCTCACCCACAGAGGTAGCTGAACACGCCACCCTGCTCCACATCTTTGTCAGCGACGGAGAAGCTCTCCACGGAATTTTACAAAAAATCGCCCCGAAGCTCACTCCAAAACATACCGTTATCAACAGCACAACGGTAAGCATCGAAGAAACATACACCGCTGCAGAGATCGTTGAAAAAACCGGCGCAAACTACCTCGACGCACCCTTTACCGGCAGCCGAAATGCCGCTGACGCCGGCGAGTTGGTCTATTACGTCGGCGGCAATCAGGAACTACTCGAAAGCATCCAGCCCATCCTCGAAATCACCTCCCGCCTCACTCTGCTGGTCGGAAAAATCGGTGATGGAACAGCCATTAAACTCGCTACCAACATCCTGACGGCAACAAACGTTGCTGCCCTCAGTGAAGCCACGGCCATCCTTCGCACCAATGACACCTCGCTGGGCGCCTTCGGAACAGCACTCGAGGAAAACCTAAGCTACTCCGACACCCTCGCCCTCAAATTAAAAACCATTACCGCCAAGGATTTCGACCCCCACTTCAGCCTGAAAAACATGGCTAAAGACATGCGAGCCGCCCGTGCCGACGCCTCCAAAGCCGACATCGAGCTCCCCTGCGTCGATGCTTTTATAAAAACTGCCGACACCTTTGACAAAGAGACCCAGGCAAAAAATGATTTCGCAATTCTCTCAGAGTCTCTGAAACCCAACAAAGACGCCAAAGCTCCGGCACCAAAGCCGGAAACACAGCCCCCCTCCGAAAAAAACTAAGGCGACGAGAATAAGAATAAAGGCAGGAAAGATAAAAAACAGTAACTCGCGTTTCCGCTATGTCCGACAGCTCAGCCCCGTGGTTTCGTATTCAGGATAAGTGTTACTTTTTTCTCCACGGAGACGATGCCGAGCGCTACCTCAACGGCCAGGTCAGCAATAATATTTTAAAACTGCGTGAAAACAAAACCCTCGCAGCCTGCCTCCTCACTCCCAAAGGAAAACTCTGCGCCTTACTTTCCATCTCCCGCAGTAAGCTCCCCTGTATAAACAAAAGCGACGGCTTCCTCATCGAATCGGACCTTATCCTCCGCGATACCATCTCAACACGCCTCGAACGATACATCATATCAGACGACGCTCACCTCCTGGACCTCACCGGCAAACTCCACGGCCTCCACCTCCTGCTCCCACCTGAAAATCTTCCCGCCTTTTCTCCCGCTCCTCTCGCCACACACCAGCACCGCCGCCTCACCACCACCGGCTGCGACCTTTGGTTCTCCGACGAGCAATCTCAACCCAGGCTCGATTCAGCGACGGAAATATCCCCAACCGACCTCGAACATGAACGCATCCGGCTCGGCCAACCCGCCTGGAATTACGAACTCAACGAAAACACTCTGCCCGCAGAAGTCGGACTCGACCACAGCGCAATCGATTTTCATAAAGGCTGTTACCTCGGCCAGGAAGTCATCTCGCGTATCCAAAGCGTTGGCCACGTCAACCACACCCTCGTCCACTGCTGCTGGACAGACCCTGCATTTTTACCCCATCCACCTCTCCCGTTGTTTCTGAACGAAGATGCCGCCAACAACTCCGACACAGCCAAACCCGTTGGAAAAATTACCAGTATTTCACCAAAAAAAGAAACCCGGACAGGCCTGGCCATCATCCACCGCCAGGCAAATAAGTGCAGCCAACTTTTCACCCCAGTAAATAAAGAGCATCCAAAAAGCATACTTCGTATTGAACTTTCTCCGCTCTCCCTCCATAACAGCAACAATGAAACTCTTTAGCCTCACCCTTTCCCTCGCGATCCTTGCCCTTTTAAGCACGGCATCCGCCCAGCTCGGTCCCGACCTTGCCGTATTCGAAATTCAGTTCGGAAAAGAAAAAATCCGCGAGACGGTCGTCATCGGCCTTTACGATCAGGACGCCCCGCAAACAGTCTCCAGCTTCAAAGACCTCATCAACCGCCGCTTCTACAACGGCATGCGCTTTCACCGCGCCTTTCCCGGCACCCTTGTCCAAACCGGCGACCCCTACAGCAAACGTGGCCCCAATCTGCGCTCCGGCACCGGTGGCCCCGGCTACACCATCCCATCCGAAATTCGTAAGACACCGACCAAAGGCCGCGTCGTCGCCGCACGCCTTCCCGACAAAATAAATCCGGCCCGCAACAGCAGCGGCAGCCAGTTTTTTGTCTGCCTCAAAGCACTCCCCGACCTCAATAAACAATACACCGTTTTCGGTGAAGTCCTCGAAGGAATGGAGGTCCTCGAACGCATCAGCAACTCCCGGACCGACAGCAACGACTTCCCTCTGGAAAAAATCGTAATTCGCCGCGTAACCCTCCAGCCACGAGTCCCTGCGGCAGCCGTTGCAACAAATTAATTTTACTTACATCGGCGTAACGGCATAAAAAATAAATCGAAGCGGAAAATTTTCTGGCCAGATAGAAAAGACCTTGTATGGTATCCGCTCCATGGGAAAATTTCCCTGAAAAACCGGGTAGGTACCGAAGCGGTCAAACGGGGCAGACTGTAAATCTGCTGGCTCTGCCTTCACAGGTTCGAATCCTGTCCTGCCCACTCCTCTGTAGAGTCTCTAATTTCCCCGATCTACGGACTTTTTAAGTAATTTTTACTTATAGGTATCTTTGGAAACCTACTTTTTGTTGGATGTGATTTACCCTAAAAAACTTTTCTCTTTCAGGAGTTGCAGACCTTTTTCGCATGGCATCGCGTACGGGAGTCGAACCCGTGTACCAGCCTTGAGAGGGCTGTGTCCTAGGCCTCTAGACGAACGCGACGTTTTTTTAACCTTTCCGAAGCCTGCATAAAATCAGGCATAAGGAAAGTAAAAGCTTTAAAAATTACGGTTTATTAATTCCAATCGGAAGGTTCACTTGGCAGAGAAGCGGCTGTCGTAACCGCCCTACGACACAATATCGAAGAAGATACGTGCAAATTGAATTGAGTGCCCTCGTGATTGCCGAACCCAGGTAACCCGCTCCACCAATCACCCAAATCCGTTTATTTTTTAATGTGCCGTGAAGCCACCATCCACGGGGAGGTTAGCTCCTGTGATGTAAGCTGACGCATCACTTAGCAGAAAGACCACCGATCCACCGAGATCGGATTCATTTCCCATGCGGTTGAGAAAAGTATTTTCGCAGTAGCGACTCAGAAAGGGCTCGGGCTGATTATTAAAAAATCCACCCGGTGAAAGGCAATTCACGCGCACGCCACGCGGCCCCAGATGCGCTGCATAGAATCGGGTCAGGTTGATCATTCCCCCTTTGTTAAAATAATAATCCGGAACGCCGGTTCCCATGTCTGTGTCTTTGTAAAGGTGGAGGCTTGGCCCCGTCATCCCGTAAATCGATCCGATATTTACAATGCTGCCACTACCGGCTGCAGCCATCGTTTCACCAAAGAACTGGTGCATCATGTAGATGCCGGTGGCATTGATATCGAGTGATTTTCGCCAGCCCGCGACATCGTCTGATCCGGCAGTCATCGTGCGAGCCACAGCATTATTTACGACACCATCAATGCGTCCGAACTTTTTAAGAATACGTTTACGAAGTGAAATAATGGAGTCTTCACTCTCCTGATCGAGAGCTTCAGCAGTTGCTTCAAACCTTTTGTTCCGAATATCCACAGCGACTTTTTCGCAGGATTCCTGATTGCGCGAAGCAATAATGAGCCGTGCCCCCGCCGCTGCCAGGTCCGTGCAAGCCCACCTCCGTAAAGCCCGGTGCCTCCCGTGAGCAGAACAACTTTGTCTTTGAGATTAAAACGTTCAAGCATGATAAAAACGATTTAATATCTCTATAAATAGGTGAATAAAGCTCTTTAAATTGATAAAACTGATTGTTGTTTGATGAATGTGATCTTTCTGAGCGTAAAAATTCCTTCTGGATGTTACAGCCGGAGAGCATGACTATCGGTGTAAATGTTCACAAAGGTATGACAGGAAACTGTTGCAGCCAATGCCGGGAAGTAGTGCCCAAAGAGGTCAGTATCCGCTGCCAGCAGAGGAATAAGAGCATCGATACTCTCCTCCCGAAAACTTTGTTTACTCCAGCCAGGCTGAGCCAAAACATCTGCTCCGACAGCCCGATCCAAAGCATCCTCACTACAAACTGCAGACCCACCAAATCAAATTCACAGCGAGTCCCGCAATAGTGAACAACAGATAAACTCACAGAGGCATCGTCTGTCTTCTAAGCCTGACGATAAGGCCTCACCAACTCTGCACTGGGAACATCCGATTCATATTCTATATTAGGCTCAACCGTCATTTATAAAGCGAATCGATCAAATCCCCGTAACGCTCGGTGATTACATGGCGTTTGAGTTTAAAAGTATTCGTCAGTTCATCTCCCACCTCAAAGTTCTTTTCGATAAGCTGCCAGCTTGTCGGACGCTCGAAGGGCTTGAATCCATTTTCCTGACAAAGCAGTTTCCGCAGCTCCGTTCCCAAAATTTCCTGAACCTGAGAACTCGTTTTTAAATCCTCGAAACCCGATGCCGAAGCTCCTGCAGACAGAAGAGCTTCCGTATCCGGCACGATCAACACACCCAAAAATTTCTGATCCTGCCCCACCACCATGCACTGTTTGATAAAAGGTGACTCCACGATGCGCCCCTCGATCGGGACCGGCTCCACGTTTTCACCACTCAGCAGCACGATTGTCTCCTTTGATCGCCCCATGATTTTGAGGCAATTATTGAGCGTCACCATTCCGATGTCCCCTGTATTCAGCCAGCCGTCTTTGAGCACCCTTTCGGTTGCTTCCGGATTTTTGTAATACCCCTTCATCACCTGCGGTCCCTTTACATGAATCTCTCCACGCAAAACACGCCCTCCATGCTCTTTGGTCGCATCCGGATATAAAATCTCTCCCGAATCCAAAGCTACGATCCGCACCTCAAGTTCCGGATAGGGGCGCCCCACCGTTCCGATTACCAGATTTTCCCAGGTTCTAACGGCGAGCACCGGCGACGTCTCCGTCAGCCCGTAACCCTCCAGCACCGGAATTCCGATGAAGTTAAAAAACTCGTCCACATGCGGCTGCAGAGCACCGCCACCGGAGATCGTCCCTCGCAATTCACCACCCACAGCCGCACGCATTTTAGAAAGAACGACTCTATCCAGAAGACCATAGGGCAAACAAAAGAGCGTATAAAGCGCACTATGCGTAATCGCCTCCGGCAACAAACCTGCCGCTCCGCGCTCTTTTAAGACAAGCCTCTGCTTCCCAAAAAAAGCCTTTGCAAATTTCACTCGACGGGCCGAAAAGTATGCCGCTTTAAACAACGACTGCTTCAGCGGCGACGCCTTGTTAATACCCGACAAAATTTTCTGATAAAGATTTTCCCAAAGCCGAGGTGCCGAAGCCATCAAAGTCGGTTTTACTTTCACAAGGTCTCCACCAATCGTACGCAGCGACGTGTAATAAGTCGGCACGCCAAAGCTGATCGCCACCATCTCAAAAACGCGTTCGTAGCTATGCCAAATCGGCAAAATCGAAAGCAGTCGATCCGAAGAATACAGCGTAAAAGGCAAGTTTTTAATCTGCGAAACCATATTCGCATGGGTCAGTTGCACTCCCTTTGGAGTCCCCGTCGTCCCCGATGTATAGATCACCGTAAACGTATCACTCACCTTTATCTGCTCCAGTCGCTCCTCCACCCGACGGTCCCCGGCTGCACGCAATTCCCGCCCCCGAGCCAGCACTTCGTTAAAACCCAGCACCCCCTCCGGCGGCTCCAAATCCGGATTCATCAAAATGACAGACTTTAAGTTTTTCAACTGCTCACGATTTACCAGCAGTTTTTTCAGCACAGCAGGAGACTCTACAAAAACAACCCCCGCCTCCGCATGATTCAGAATATATAAAATTTCATCCTCCGTCGCATCCGAGCCACGCGGCACATCCGCAGCACCAGCGATCAGAATCGCACAGTCACAAAAAATCCACTCCAGGCGATTGTCTGAGATAAGCCCGACATGATCCCGTGCTTCCACGCCCATTTCAATCAACGCCGTCGCCAAAGCCAGGCCCGTCTCATAGAGCTCTGCAAAACTATGCGGCTCATATTCCCCGTTTTTTAAACGCTTACAAAAAGCAGGGGCATCACCAAAGCGTTCAGCAGCCTTGCGATAAAGATCAGCAATATTATCCGGGGTCAGACGATTATCCATAACCGGAAATTAAAGAGCAAAAAACTTCTCCCGAAAAGAGAGAAGATTCACAACGAAAAGTTACCGACCGCAGAACGTAAACTTTAGCGGCGACGATTCTGTGAGTTAAAGCCGGACTCGCGGAAAATAATACGCGCCTTTGTCAGATCGTAAGGCGAAATTTCAATATTTACCTTATCACCAGGCACGATACGGATAAAATGCTTACGCATTTTCCCGGAGATATGAGCAAGCACAACGTGCCCGTTGGACAGTTTCACCCGGAACATGGTGCTCGGTAAAACATCCACAACAACACCTTCACTCACTATACATTCTTCTTTTGCCATGCGGAGGGTGCTTCTAGCGTATTTTGAAAAATAACGCAACCCATCTTCTAAGTTTTTTTCAAAGACCACCGAATCATGCTTCCGAAGAAACTCATATCCTGCTAGTTCTTCTTCGTGCGCCTCATCCGATATTCCTTTTTTGTCACCTTGTTGACGGGCTTTTTGTTTGGGTCGTCCGCTTTGTCAGCAACATCCGATTCGGCCTCTCCCCTCCCCGCTACAGAAAATATTTCTGAATACCGGGACGAAGCCGTTCAAGCCCTGATTAAACGCCTTCACTCCATCGAAAAAGAAATCAAACTCACTCGGGACACCCTGCGTGAACAAGTCAGCGAAGACGAAAAACGCGAACTCTTTGCCGAACTCAAATCTCTCGAAGGCAAACTCAACGAAACCAAACTCGAAATTTTCGAAATCGTCGCCCCGCGTCTCGATATCGACGCTCTAAAAACCATTGACGACACTCCTTTTACGCTGCGTGGTGCCATCGAGGATGTCATTCGTCCCCTGATCGCAGACTTCAAGCGTGTAACCGCAGACTCTCGCGAGGCCCAGATCATACGCGACAAATACAACGATACAAAAATCCAAAGCGAAATCCTCACAATCGGACTCGAAAAGCTAAAACAAAATATCGAGCAAACCCCGGACGCCGAACTTAAAAAAAACCTTCAGCGCATTCAGGAGCATTTCTCCAAACGCCTCGAAAAAACAAACGATGAGCTGGATATCCTCGCCTTCCGCATCAACGCCATCAACAGCGAGCAACGCTCCTTCGTCGGCCAGACAACCGGCCTCCTCGAATCCTTCTTTCGCCAGCGTGGCAAAAATCTCATCTTCGCAGTCCTTGCCGCCGCCCTCACCTTTTTCCTGCTGAATCTGCTCCACAGTTACCTCCACCGATCCACAAAACTTTTCTCGCAAGGCCGCAGCTTTGGCATTCGTCTCCTCGACATCGGACTCTCAATCCTCAGCTTTCTCGGAGCTTTATTTGTCGCTGCCAGCGTCCTCATCAGTTTTGGCGACTGGGTCCTGCTGGGCTTATTTTCTCTGTTACTCTTTGGGGTCTTAATTACTCTGCGTGACTCCATCCCATCGTATCTGAATGAAATCCGCCTCATATTGAATATAGGCGTGGTGCGGGAAGGCGAACGCATCGTTATCAACAATGTCCCCTGGATCATCGAAAAACTCAGCTTCTTCAGCATCCTGAGAAATCCGGTACTAAACAATGGCACTCTTCGCATTCCCATCAGCAGCCTCACCGACCGTCTCTCCCACCCCGAGACGGCTAACGAACCTTTTTTCCCAAGCAACGAAGGCGACTGGGTCCAACTCGACGATGAGGTTTACGGACGAGTCACTTTTCAGAATGTCGAAACCGTCCGCCTCACCCTCCTGGGCGGAACACTGAAAACCTATACAACAGAAAATTTTCTCAACCTGAATCCGCAGAATTTTTCCCACAATTTCCGGGTCAAAACCGTCATCGGAATTGATTATAAAAACCAGCCTGAGAGCACATCGAAAACGCTGGAGCAGCTCCGGGAATTTTTCAGTCGCGAGATTTATAAAGAAGTCGCTCACGAGGAAATCCTCTCCTTGAAAGTCGAGTTTCGCCAGGCCAGTGCCTCCTCGCTCGACTACAACGCCCAGGTCGATGTTGTCGGCAGCCTGGCTCCGCGCCGCTTTGTCATTGAGCGTATGCTCCAGCGCATCGGCGTCGATGCCTGCAACAAATTCGACCTCGGTATCCCCTTCCAACAAATCACTCTGCACAAAGCCGAGGCAGCAAGCGAATCTTCCACCGCCCAGGCATAAAAAAACCGACGTATGGAATCCACCATACGTCGGTTATTGTTAAGTATAATCGAACAGACGAATTATTCTTTGTCTGCAGCTTTATCTGCTGACGCTTCTTTGAGCTTTTTCAGATATTTATCAGGATCACTTTTAAATTTCTTACTGCATTTTTTACAGCAAAGTTTTATTTCCTGCCCTTCGTAGACGAGGACAAAAGGCTCATCGTCAAATTCCTCATCGGAAACAAGGCAAACATCCAAAGCATACGGAGCAACGGTAGCTTCGCTTTCAGCATAAGTAACACCGGCAAAGCTAAGAGTCAGGACAGCAAATGTAGTAACAAGTAGTTTCATAACACTTATATCTCTACCTGGCGTTTCGACTCAATGCACTCAAAAAGTAGAAGATAAGAGACTCACGCCAACCGGAGTATCAAAGTCCGAAGGAGTCATATCATCTTTGGGGCTCACCAACATTCGACTTTTCACGAGATTGAAAAATTTATCTGTCGCTGTCGCATCAAGCATCTCATCCCGTGAGATAAAGTTGCTGCCATTATCATCGACCGACTTAAAGTTTAAGGCATTCCCACCCGCTGCCCGCCACTCGTCCAGGCTCAGTTGATTGTCCTGGTTTTTATCACCTCTCTCGAAAACATAACCCGTAAAAGCATTACTCAAACCTGAAGAGCGTTCCGACGAAACTGCCGGATCAAAAGTCGAGCAGGCAGACAGTGCGATGAAGTTGCAAAAAAGAAATACAGGGACAATAATTTTCATAAAATGATGATCTTCCGGCATAGTTTACACATCATAGGCAAGCCAGGAAAACTTTCAATTCCTCTAAAACACAGTTGGAAACTTTTTCCGTCTCACCTAGTCTACCGCGATGCTGGCCCTTTCGACATGCTGGAATTCATCCCGTTTACGCGACGGCAGTGAGATCGTGGATGAAATTCTGGGGCTTGGTTTCGATACGATCGAAATCAGCCATGGCATGCGAAATTTTCAGCTTGAGGGTATTTTAAAGCGCATTGAAAAAGGCGATATTCAGGTGGGAAGTATTCATAATTTTTGTCCGGTTCCTGCTGACGTTTTGGCTCCGACACCGGACTACTTTGAGTTCACCTCGCATCGTGAGGAGGAAAGAAAGCGTGCGATTTACCTGGCACAATCCACCATCGAGCTCGCCGGAAGCCTGGGCGTAAAGCGCATGGTCTTACATGGAGGAAAAGCACACTCACTGCGAGCTTACAGGACACTGCTGACGGAGATTCGGAATAAAAACTTTCTCTCACGCGATTATTGCGACAGGAAACTGAAGTTCGTTCAGCAGCGCGAAAAAGTTTCAGAATTTTTTCTTAAACGTCTGACAACTGCCCTGGAGGCAATTCTTCCCTTCGCAGAAAAACACGGGGTTCGTATCGGTCTGGAGAATCGACAGCGATACGAAGACGTGCCGTCCGAGCGTGAGATTCTGCCCCTTCTTAAAGATTTAAACTCTCCCGCCCTCGGTTACTGGCATGATTTTGGACATGCCCAAATTAAGGCTAATATGAAACTTCTCGATCATGCGGGCTGGCTTGACTCTGCGAAAAGTCAGCTTGTCGGCTGCCACGTCCACGATGTCATATGGCCGGATCGTGATCACCGCGTTCCTTTCAAAGGAAAAATAGATTTTAAAACCCTTCGTGCTTTGCTTCCATCCGAAACTTACATGGTCTGGGAACTAAGCCCCTCTGCAGAAAAAGAGGAAATCCAGGCAGCCCGCAAACACTGGAAAGAGTTATTCAACGAATGAAACGCAGCATTACCATTTTGATTCAACTTCTCGTCACCGGAACCTTGCTCTGGTGGATTTTTCATAATCCGGAGAAACGTCAGATGATGGCCGAGGCTATGAAGACAGCAAACTGGTGGTGGATGCTTCCCGTGATTCTGTCGATCGGAGTCACTATTATTTTTCAGTCCTGGCGCTGGGATGTTCTGTTGCGAGTTCAGGATATCCGTCTGCGTTTTCCTCGTGTTGTCGCACTCAATCTCATCGGCGCTTTTTTTAATCTTTTTCTTCCAGGCTCTACCGGCGGTGATGTGCTAAAGATTTATTACGCCATTCGGGAATCTCCTGATAAAAAAATGCCCGCTTTCCTGAGTGTCGTGGTGGATCGTATCATGGGGCTGCTGGCACTGATTACAATCGCGGGGATTATCAGCATCTTTTCCTTCTCACTTTTATGGGGAAATGAAACGACACGTCCGCTGCTCATTGCGCTGGCATTTATTTGCGCTGCTTCTGTCGGAGTCATTCTTGCAGCCGTCCTGGTTGAGGTTTTTAATCTCTCCCGCTTTATTCCCAAATGGCTTCCACTGCGAAACGGAGTTATCGAACTGGCCTCAGCCTTTTCGACCTACGCCCGACGCCCAGGTGCTCTTTTATCTGCATTTATTTTAAGCTTGCCGGGGCACATGGGCCTCTTTTTTTCATTTTATTTTGCGGCGAAAGCCTTCGGAGCAAAGCTTGCAATCCCGGAAATTTTTGCAGTTCTCCCAATCATTCAGACGATCTCTTCCCTGCCCATCAGCCTTGCAGGAATCGGTGTTCGCGAGCAATTATTTCAGGTGACTCTGAGCGCACTTTACGAGTTACCCGTTGGGATCGGCGCACTCATTGGGTTCACCGGATTTCTTGGCCTTGCTTTCTGGGCGGTTCTCGGCGGGCTGGTTTATATTTTTTATCGTCCTTCTTCGGCAGGTGCTCTCAGTATCGAAGCAGGCTTTCAACACCCCGGTATTTCTTCGATAGAAAAACTCAATGACACACTCGAAGAACAGTCCATTGCAAGCGAAGAAGAACGCGAACGCCGGGCCTCGGAACAACAACCCCGTGAATGAAAAATCGTCCGTATATTCTGGCGAATTTTGCAATCACTCTCGACGGTAAAATATCGACTCGCAAGCGAACTCCATCCACTTTCACATCGAAGACCGACAAGCAGGAGCTGCTGCGCATTCGCTCACATGGTGATGCAGTGATGGTTGGTCGCTCTACACTCGAAGCAGATACCATGAGCCTTGGGCTGCCCAACGAGCAACTTCGCAACGAACGGAAAAAACGCAGCCAGGCTCCCTTTCCGCTTCGCATTGTCGTCTCCCGAACAGGAAAACTTTCGCCAAAACTAAAAATCTTCAATTCTCCGGGAGGAAAAATTCTTCTCTTCGTCGAAAAAAATAAGCGCAAAACAAAATTTCCCAACACGGAAATTCACCCGCTAACTCCTTTCGATCTCAACCAGGCCCTTTCAACCCTTTACACAGACTACGCCGTGCGAACCCTCGTCTGCGAGGGAGGCCCAACCCTTTTTCGTTCCCTGGTTGAAAAGGATATCATCGATGAACTCCGCCTCACGCTTGCTCCATGTATTTTTGGCGGCGAAAAAGCTCCTGGCCTTTTAGGGCTGGTAAATAATTTTTTACCTCGGGTCACACAGTTTAAAATTCAGTCAATCGACGTGCGGGAAAACGAGGCTTTCCTCACCCTGCGCCGTCAACGACAGCATCAAAAGAAAAAGTAATGAATCGCCGTGCTGTTATCACCGGTCTTGGTCCGGTTTCCTGTGTTGGAATTGGAAAAGCAAACTTTCAGGGGGCGCTTCACGCCGAAAAAAGCGGTATCACCCGACTCACACGTTTCTCAAGCGAAGGCGTTAAACCCCACTGCGCCGGCGAAATAAATAACTTTGCTCCAGGGGAGTATTTTTCGCCACAACAACTAAAACGAATCGACCGTTACGCCCAATTCGCCGTCGTATCAGCCCGCCTTGCCCTGCAGGATGCCGGGTTATCTTTTTCTCCGGAGCATCCCAATCCTCGTGCAGGAGTTAGTTTTGGAACAGCACTTGCCGGAATTTCCAACGCAGAGACCGAGCATCAAAAATTCATCACTGACGGCCCCCGAGCGATCAATAAAACCCTGGCCCTGCAAATTTTCGGAGGAGCCGCCCACAGCAATATCGCTATCGACTGCGGCTTCCAGGGACCCGGAACCACAAACTCCAACAGCTGCACAAGCGGAGCCATCGCACTCGGAGAAGCTCTGCACTGGATACGATCCGGACTCTGCGATTTTGTCGTTGCCGGAGCTGCCGAAGCTCCATTGAACCCCCTCACCTACGCTGCTTTTGCCAACATCCGCACCATGAGCCGGGCGGAGCCACCACACGCCTGTCGCCCCTTTGATCTGCATCGCGACGGCTTTGTCATGGGCGAAGGAGCTGCCGCCCTGATCGTCGAGGACTACGAACACGCAAAAAAACGCGGTGCTCACATTTACGCCGAACTCTCCGGCTATGCACTCAACAACGATGCGTATCACATGACAACTCCGCGTCCCGACGGGAAGCCCGTGACGCGTGCGATGCAGGAGGCTTTAAACGATGCTGGACTCAACCCGACGGATATCGACTACATCAATGCGCACGCCAGTTCCACTCAGGTCAACGATGCAAATGAGAGTGCCTGCATTCACAAAGTATTCGCTGAGCACGCCCGCAGAAACCTGCATGTAAGCGGCACCAAGGGCTACACCGCCCACCCTCTCGGTGCCACCGGCGCACTCGAAGCCATCATTTGCTGCCTCACCTTTGAGGACAGCTGGCTGCCCCCCACCCTGCACTACCGGACGCCTGATCCGGCCTGCGATCTCAACATCATCACCAACCACGGGGTAGAAAAAAATCCCCGGGCCGTCCTTAATAACTGCTTCGGTTTTGGCGGAATCAACGCCTCCGTGGTTTTCAAACGCGCCTGAGCGAAACGAACTATCAACTTTCGTCTGCCAGCAGCCAGGCGAGAGGCTTGTCCTGCAATCCCCCGCTTCTGACCAGGTGGTGAAAGAGCAAAAGACAGGCCGCTGCATCAAAGAGTGCCTCATGCCAGCGACCATTGGGAAAATAATTTCGCAACTCGTCTTCGATACCCAGCCGGGCAACCAGACTGCCCAAAGCATAAGAATCCAGTCCAGGGTAAATTTTTTTGGAAAGAAAGAGCGTATCGATCCAGGGACCGATTTTCGAAAAAGGGAATGCTCTCAAAAAGCGACGTTCCGTTCCGGCACCGTGAGCGATAAGCGGACTGCCCTGTAAATCGTCAGACAGCTTTGGCCAAAGTTCGAGCAGAGTGGGAGCATTCTCTAAGTCCTTATGAGTGATACCATGCACGTCGGCACGCGTCAGCACGACAGGTTCCGACGGGCTCAAAAAGAATTTTTTTGCCGTGGATGTTTTAATTTCGAGATTTAGCGAAGCGATAGTGGCTATTTGAATCGGCAAATCTCCGCCGCCCAAACGCTGCGTTCGCGCCGATTCAAAATCAATGGCCAGAAACTTTTGTCGACCGATCATCGCCTTTTTTCTCCCGGAGGGTTTCCAGCCAATTTGCCAGTTCCTGTGCTGCAGGTGACAGGTTTTCCTGACTCCAGTCTCCTGCTTCCCTCAGTTTAATCCGTTTGTAAATTTTTGTTTTCACATCATAGACGTAGCAACTGCTGGTGGTAATTCCTGCATCACGCATCACGGACTTAGGCTCGGAAAGTTTGCCTGTTTCTGCTGGTCCGATTA
>JBKEBM010000180.1:0-3663 GCA_047973165.1 Chthoniobacterales bacterium | reverse complement strand
GGGCGTTCAAGCAAATGAACTCTGTTGCCGTAACTGTCAAAAGCTTTGATTTTTTCGGCAGTGCCGTCCGGCGAAGCGTCATCCACAACAAGAACTTCAATTCTCTCGTCGGCAGAAAGTGCCAGAGTTAAAACATCCGTGATACAGTCAACTTCATTATAGGTTGGAATCACCACCAAAGGACGCTGAACAGAAAAAGCTCTCGCTGGCATTTCCGTGAATACTTCACCTCTTAACTTACGCCAGCTTGCAGGAAAGCAGACAATTAGCGGCAGCACTACCCAGGAACCAAGGGCACCCCACAAGCAGGCTGAATACCAGGCAGGTGGTTGAAATTCAAAAACGACTTCATCTCCGGCCTGAACAGCCACCGCCGGAAAAGCGTTCAGTGCACGAGATATAGAAGTTTTTTTTCCATTTACACTCACGGTCCAGTCAGGATGCCAGGACGTTACTGCCACCAGATAGCCAGCATCCGAGGCTTTTTCAGGAATCAGTTTTTTATAACTTCGCTCCTTCAGCTTCAATGGCGTAAATCGCGCATTTTCCAGTGATTTTATATCGTCAGACTCTTTTATATCAGAAGCTTTTGCAGAACTCTTTGTTGCACCATCAAAATTCAGTGCAAGCTGATTATCCAGAGCGGCGAGAAGACCATCGCTCAAAGATGCAGTATCTTCAGAAGCTAATTCAATTATTTCATTTGCTATAAATGCACCACCTGTCGAATCAGGATTTTTCAGAACAGTGAAATAATCGTTACTGAAGCTTTCTTCAAAATAGCCTTCCAATATTTGCTTATAACTTTCAGAAAGCTCAGGATCAGTTTTATCGAGTAGTATATAAGTAATACCTGCTATATTAAAAAAGGCTCTGTGATGATCCCTGGACAAAAAATAAGTCTGTAATGCTGCCGTATTTTTAGGCTGCAAATATCCATTAAAAGCCTCCTGAGCCAAAGGGACACCAGATAATACAGGAATCATCTGATAGAAATAACGGCCTGACACAGGATACAGCCAGCCCTGGTCTTTTTCATTCTTTAAATATTCGCAGGTCTCAAGAAAGCCTTCATAAAGTTCATTCGAAAGCGGAGACTTCCAAAGCGGGCGGGCATAAATTTTTACGTCCATAACCCAGCCAAGCAAAACCAGGGCGATCAGAATGAAATTGACGGCAGTTTTACGAAAAGGAAATATATATTTATTCTTATCAGAACTTATAATAATCCGCAGCATCAAAGCAGCACTTGCGATTGTAAAAACAGGGCCTGTGATCTGAAAAAAATCATAGGGTGCCCGGATATCATCATAAGGTGGAATCCAGTTCAGAAGTCTGAATCCGGGAATTAAAAAATAGATGCCACAAAATATAATGCCCACCAGCGTTTTTCCAGGAAGTGCATTGGGGAGCAGCAGGAAAATAAGCCATGCCTGAAAGGCTATCATTCCCCACGACACAGCGGGTGAGTAGTGTGGAGCTGTGAGGGCCGATTCCAGGAACCTTACCTGCCCGATAAGAACGCTGTTTGGTCCGAACGAAAGCCAGAAGGCAACCAGGCTGAGTGCAAGAAAGAGTTTCAGGCATCCACCCAGAGAGTGCTCTTCAATACGACGACGAAAAAGCAGGAAAAAAACACATCCGATCAGGAGCGTTGGAAGCCCGGGGAAGGAGCCTGCTATTGCCACGGTCTGAAAAGTGCCGGGCATGTTCTGCGTAAAAAAACGATTATAATCAAGCCAGGAGAGGGCCGTTTTATTAGAGAAACTTTTTTGCCAGGCCTGAAGAGGTTCATCAAAAAAGCCTGCTATAATTCCGGATTCACGAACAGCCGGTAAAGCGGGTAAAAGTGCTAATAAGAGAATACTTATAAATACTAAAAACAGCAAAACAGGTTTTGGACGCAAAAAACCTGCATTCCTGAAGTAACACCAGCCACAGAAAATCAGTAGTAAGGGCGTCGTGAGTGCAGCCGTCTTGGCGTAGCTTAAAAATAATAGTGAATATAATATTCCGGCAAGCAATGCTGAGGCAACAGAGGGAGACTTAAAAAAATAAAAGAAAGCTGAAAAACACCAGGGCAGTACTGCCAGAGAGGCTATTACGACAAAATGCTCGACTCCGGCAAGTCGGGTTATCCAGGAGGGTAGGCCGAGAGTTAAAATTGCAGCAGTCAGAGCAACCCAACGATCCTTCGTTATCTGCAACATGAAAAATCCCATTCCAAAGGCGGCAAAACCAAAACAAATCAGTATTATTATTTTGGGTCCTGCCAGGTAACCGAAAGCCATAGAGAAAACGCCAAGCAGAACATTGGAGAAAAAAATCGTCATCTGATAGCTCAGGGGAAACCCTGTGAGAAAATGGGGGGACCACCATGGAAAGCTGCCCGTTTCGGAAAAACCCTTAAAGAAATCCAAGGCTCGCGAATAGTTAGCCGGCAGCTCCTGATTATAAAACGGTTGTTTAATCCAGACAAAACCGGCAGCTCCAAGCAGAAGGATCATTACACCTAATAAAAGCCCTCCTGCGAGAAAAGTTATCGAACATTCTTTTTGAATTAATAAAGAGGAGGATTTATCCGGATGGAGAGGAGTTTTAAAAAATTCAGGATCATAGTAAGTAATTCAGCCTCAAAAGCCAGCCGCCTTACCAATTGAAGGCAGGAGGCAGGCCTTTATGTCGAACTAGCTGGATATATTCGGAAAGGAGAATCGTCCAGCAAAGATTACGCTTTGCGGCTTGTATTTGTTCGGAGCGAAATTATCCGATCATACCATATTCCACCTGGATTATTCAGTCTTGTATTTGCCTGCTGTTTATATAGCCTGCCTGCAGCTTCCCACGTCGCAGTTTTTTTAAACAATTTCCTGGGCAGATTTTATCCTCACGGGTATTGCCGAATTTATTTGGGTCTTAGGTAGATTATAGGGGATTTTTACGTAAGATTTTGAGGCGAAGGAGATTGGTTGGTTCTTGTCTGCGGTTAAAGCGCCAAGCACTTTCCTTCAGATGCAGGACGAATTTTTCCCTCTCACAAACTCGTTCTTATGATGCTGAGCCCTGTGATGCTTGTAGCCTTCACTGATAAGTGAAAGATGATGAAAGATAGCCCAACACCACACTTTGCATTTCCTACCAACACCGTGTGGCTGGCAGACGGACGCTGGCTTGTTACACCAGGCAAACCGGTTCATAGAGCGGCTACAGGTGAGGCAATGAAAATCACTGGTATCCCAAGCAAGACTCTCCACCGGTTAGCCGACGTCGGATTGATTGATAGGGCTTTCATTTCTCTAAACATCGCCTTTTGGTGACCAAGCGAAATCGAAGCCTTTATCGAAAAGTGCCGCAAAGATCCGACCTATCACGCAAAAGTCCGCAGGCTTATTGCGTCGGATAAGATTGTCTGATTTTTTCCTGAAAGCACTTCAAAGCAAAAACAACCTCTTTCGTTCAAATCGCTGGGGTGTGAGATGGCTGAAACTGGGAAGAATATCGTGCCGACCACGGGGAATATGGCCTGCATTGTGAAAAACCGATATGTCAGGGCGTTGCGATCGAGCGGCAGCGAGAGTTTTTTTGTAATATTTTTCCAGAGCCAAACGAGACTGTTGTTTGCCATGTCTTTTTGCCAAAATTTTCTCCGATTTTTGGGATTGC
>JBKEBM010000161.1:0-6564 GCA_047973165.1 Chthoniobacterales bacterium | reverse complement strand
AACCGCAGATGATCACCGCCGGTGCCTCGGCCTATTCGCGCACGATTGATTTTGCAAAGATGCGCGAGATTGCGGATTCCGTGGGTGCTTTTCTCTTCGTCGATATGGCGCACATCGCCGGACTCGTCGCCGGAGGCGTGCATCCGAGCCCGGTTCCACACGCACATTTTGTTACGAGTACGACACACAAAAGTCTGCGCGGGCCACGCGGCGGAATCGTTCTTTGCAAAGAAGAATTTGCAAAAAAAATCAATTCGCAAACCTTCCCCGGCGTGCAGGGCGGCCCCCTTATGCATGTGATTGCGGCAAAAGCAGTTTGCTTCCATGCTGCACTCCAGCCGGAATTTAAAAGCTACGCAAAACAAGTCGTCACAAATGCCCGGACACTCGCCAGCCGCCTCACCGATCACGGTTTTCGAATCGTTTCCTCGGGCACAGACAACCACGTCATGCTCGTGGACCTGCGTCCAAAAAATCTCAC
Source organism: Chthoniobacterales bacterium (assembly GCA_047973165.1). Taxonomy (GTDB): domain Bacteria; phylum Verrucomicrobiota; class Verrucomicrobiia; order Chthoniobacterales; family JBKEAD01; genus JBKEAD01. The sequence goes on along the minus strand of JBKEBM010000161.1, from coordinate 6,083 downwards.
CGGAGTCGAGGCTCAGGAAGCCCTGGACCACGCGGCCATCACGGTTAATAAAAACGCGATCCCATTTGACACAGAGCCGATTTCCAAAACGGGCGGTATCCGCGTGGGTACCCCGGCGATGACAACTCGCGGTCTCACAGAGAAGGAAATGATCGAAGTAGCCGACCTGCTCAATGCCGCACTGGAAGCGCGGGCAGACTCTGCAGCACTTGCCGGAGTTCGTTCAAAAGTGCTTCAACTCACGAGTAAGTTTCCGATTCCCTGAGGGAAGTATTGCGACCTGACAAGAAGATGATTGCTCCATCACGTTTTGGAATTAGTCTTTGGGTATGACAATTAAGGCGATTATTCACAAAGCCGAAGAAGGTGGTTTCCGGGCAGAAGCCCCTGCTTTGTCGGGCTGTGTCACCCAGGGTAAAACCGAAGAGAAGCTTCGTTTCAACCTCCGCGAGACTGTTGAACTCTGGCTCGAAGCAGGCAATCCGGAAGAGGTAAATAATCAGACCGACGAGATTCTGGAGTTGGCTGTTTGAAACAGGTTTCCGGCAGAGAGCTCGCACAGACCATCAGAAAAAGAGGATGGGAGTTAGCGCGGGTCAGGGGTAGTTCCTGAAGTCCAATTTTGCTAAAGTATGAATTTTACTCACTCTTCGTATTCAGAATCCGGTCCGGATCATAAAAAACGGCTACCCTTGCCTCGTCTCGGCGTGCTCGGCTCCGGCAAGGGCTCAAATTTTTCTGCGATCCTGGAAGCCGTTTCAGAAAAAAAACTGGCGGCGGAAATTGTTTTCGTAGCCTCCGATCATGCCAACGCAGGAATTTTAAAAAAAGCATCTGCAGCCGGACTGCCGACTTACGTAATCGAGGAGACGAAATTTAAAACGCGCCTCTCCGAAAATGTGGAGCGCAAACTCGTCGAGCAGATGCAAAACGCCGGCGTCGAAGTCCTGGTCCTCGCAGGATACATGCGCGTGATCAAAGCTCCGACGCTTGAAGCCTTTGCCGGAAAAATTATAAATATCCACCCCTCGCTTCTGCCAAAATTTCGCGGCCTCGAAGCCTGGCGACAAGCTCTGGAAGCCGGAGAAAACGAAGCGGGCTGCACCGTGCACCTCGTCGATGAGGGAATCGACACGGGCCGCATCCTCGCACAGGCTCGCGTGCCCGTGCTGCCGGATGATACCGCCGAAAGTTTGCATGCACGAATCCAGGTCCAGGAGCACCGTCTCTACCCCGAAACACTACGACAATTTTTGCAAAATCTCTCATGAGCAACTTCCGCCTTTTTGATTTAAATCCGGAGCAATACGGTGCAGCGACTCACGAGGGTGGTCCGATGCTCATCCTGGCCGGAGCCGGAACAGGGAAGACAAGAGTGATTACTTCACGCATCGCCTGGCTCGTCTCCCAGGATGTGACTCCAGACTCGATTCTGGCCGTTACTTTTACCAACAAAGCAGCCCGCGAAATGAAAGAACGCGTCGGCGGCATGGTCGAGAGCAGTGCCGCAAGCCTGATCACTGTCTGCACCTTTCATGCCTTGTGCGTGCGGATTTTACGCCGCTACATCGACCGCCTCGGATACAAACTGAACTTCACCATTTACGACGACGGTGATCAAAGCGGCCTGATAAAAAAAATCATCAACCGTCTCTCCGCCTCCGATGAAAAACTCGACCACAACGTCGCCAGAGCCCTGATCAGCAAGGCAAAAAATCAGGGCCTGGGTCCGCCGCAGGACGACGAAACTCTCGTCGGAGCGGTCTATGCGCGGTATCAGCAGGAACTGAAAAACCTCAATGCCGTGGACTTCGACGACCTGCTTGTTTTGGCTGTGCGGATTTTAAATGAATTTCCGGATGTCCAGCAGATGCTTCAGGAGCAATACCGCCACCTCCTGGTCGATGAATTTCAGGACACGAACAATTTGCAAATGCAGTTAGTCGCCCTGCTGGCCTCCGGCAAAAGGCCAAACGTCTGTGTGGTCGGCGACGACGACCAGAGTATCTACGGCTGGCGTGGGGCAGATATTTCCAACATTCTGGAGTTTGAAAGCCATTATCCGAACCCGGCAATTTTCAAGCTGGAGCAAAACTACCGCAGCACCAATCAGATTCTCGGCGCAGCAAACCGCCTCATCGCAAACAACCAAAAACGACGCAGTAAAAAACTGTGGAGTCAGCGCGAGGCAACAGAGAGTGTCCGAATTGTCGCTGTAACTGACGACCGAACAGAGGCGGACTTTGTCGTAAGCGAAATGGCCGCCCGACGGGAACTGGAACGAGTCCCCTGGGAGCATTTTGCAATCATTTATCGCATGAATGCCCAGGCGCGTCTGCTGGAGGAAAACCTGCGCCGCATGAAAATTCCCTACCGCCTCATCGGCGGACGCAGTTTTTTTGATCGACGGGAAGTGAAAGACATCCTCGCCTATTTGAGCGTCATCTTCAATCCGCAGGACGACCAGGCACTACTGCGAATCATCCAAACCCCACCTCGTGGCATCGGAGCCGTCACGGTCGAAAACGCTCTCGAACAAAGCCGCAAAGACAACAAAAGCCTTTTCGAATCCCTCACAGACCCGGCTTACACCAGCGGACTCGCAACACGGGCACGTGAATCCATTAAAAAATTTGCCGAAGAACTGGAAGTCTTAAAAATCCGCCTGGCAACCCCCGGAGCACGAGCGGCCAGCGAAATAAAAACTTATCTGAACGACTGCAACTACTTCGACCACATGCGACGAAGCTGCAAAACTCCCGAAGAAGCACAGCGTCGCGAAACCGCCGTTTACGATATCCTCAACGACCTCGACGAATTTCAGAAAAAGAACAAAAAGGAGATTCACGAATTTCTCGACGAGATGGCACTGCATCGCGAGCGCGAAGAAGACAAAGACGAACAGGGCCGAGGAGTTACGCTGATCACGATGCACGCCAGCAAAGGCCTGGAGTTTCCAAATGTCTATCTGGTCGGCGCCGAGGAGGGAATCCTGCCCCACGAACGCTCAAAGCAAGAGGGAACGGTGGACGAAGAGCGACGCCTGTTTTACGTCGGCATAACCCGGGCGATGAAGAGCCTCATGATCACCCACTGCCAGGCACGCATGCGCTTTGGAACAAAAACTTTCTGCCTGCAAAGCTCCTTCCTCAAAGAAATACTCGGCGACGGAGTCGAGCAAACCTCCCAGACCGAAATCGACAACGAGCCGATGGACGAAGAAGAAGTGGAGGATTTCTTCGCGCAAATGAGAGCGTCACTTGCCGGGGATTGATTACTCTCTCGTTACCCCAGCGAGGTTTACCCTGGCAGCCTCCTCCTTTCCATTATTCTATTACATAATCCGGGTTAAAAAAAACAGGGAGCGAAACGGGCATTTCAAAAAATGAAATGAGAGCCGCCCTCGATACGCGTTTCGGCTTTTTCGGCATTGTGACCGTCAGAAAAAAAACGCACGCTTGGCGGCTCTGTTTTTTAACAGTCTCTCAACCCTACAAACGCTTATGTCTACTTACACTTTTGAACGCTCACAGGATTTACTAAACAAAACACGCCGCTACATTGCCGGTGGTGTAAATTCCGGTATTCGGGGGCTGGAGACTCCGGTGCCCGTATTTTTTGAAAAAGGCAGTGGCGCCCGTCTGTGGGATGCCGATGGCAATGAACACATCGATTTTCAGCTCGGCCAGGGTGCACTTATCCTCGGGCACGCACATCCGGCAATCGCACAGGCACTCGCCGAGCAGGCCGCTCTGGGCACGCACTGGACAGCGCAAAGCAAACTCGAAATCGACGTAGCAAAAATCCTCTGCGAATCCGTTCCCGCCTGTGATTTGCTGCGTTTTAACAACTCCGCAACCGAAGCTCTGATTGCCGTGACACGCCTCGTCCGTCACAAAACAGGTCGCAAAAAATTACTACGTTTCGAGGGGCACTATCACGGCTGGAACGACGAGGGCCTCTTCGGCTACGCCCCCGCACCGGACACCTGGGATGATGAAAACGGAACCAAACCCGTGCACCCAAGCGGAGGCATTTTGCCCGACTTGCAACCCTACCAGGTGCTTGCTCAGTTTAACGACCTGGAAAGTGTAGCTCGCCGTTTTGAGCAGCACAAAGGCGAGATCGCAGCATTGATTCTCGAACCCGTTTCCTGCAACAACGGAGCGATCCCGCCGGAACCAGGCTTCCTGGAAGGACTGCGAAAACTATGTGACGAAAACGGAGCTGTCCTGGTTTTTGACGAAACAATCACCGGTGTGCGTTTCGGCCTGGCAGGTGCTGAGGGCTGGAGCGGCGTGCGCCCCGACCTTTTCGTGATGGGCAAAGCCGTGGGTGGAGGAGTTCCCTTCGCATTGATTGGTGGACAGGCGGAGTTCATGGACGTCATTTCACGAGGCGAGGTGATCCACGCCGGCACATTAAATTCCAATCCGCTGTGTCTCGCGGCAAGTCGGGCGACTCTTACAACGCTGAAAAACGATCACTCCTACGTGGACCGTCTGCAGTCTCTCGGCCAGCGCATGATGAAAGGTCTCAACGAGCTGGGCCGTGAAAAAGGAATCCCCGTCCTCGCCACGGGCAAGGGGGCAAATTTTCACATCCTGATTACCGAAGCGAAATCACCGAAAAACTACCGCGAATACTTTAGCTGCAATGATCGCGAAACCTGGGCCAAATTCCGCACAGAGTTGAATATCCGTGGCGTGCGCACTACCGAGCGCGGACTCTGCTTCATAAGCGCCGTGCACACCGAAGCCGATATTGACGAAGCTCTCAACCGAGCCTCTGACGCACTTACTGCAGCTAAAAAGTAATAAGTCCTGAGTGGCCCCGGATGCGATTAGAGCATTTTATACCAAGGTGACTAAAGTTTGGTATTAAACCTATTTCGACGCTGCCTTCTCTGCGAGTTGCCCGAGTAGCTGCAGAGCGGACTCTCGGTCTGTGACTTCTTTTTCCAATTGGGCGGTCTCGACGTTTGTCAGTATTTCTTTAAAAAGCGGACCGGGTCGGAGGCCCAGTTCGATAAGGTCGTGACCAGTGACAAGCGGGGGCGGGACAAGCGGTTCGTTTGCAAATTCCTCGATTTTGCTTTCGAGAAAGTCGAGGTTGTCGATCAGGCCGTGGCTACCGAGGCAATCCACGCGGTGGAGTTCCATTTCGTCGGGCATGGTTTCGCGAGCCAGGAAGCGCTTGAGCTTTGCGGTGCGCATTTGCTGAACGTCTTTGAAGGCCATGTGGTAGCGGACGAGCGTGAGGGTTGGCTCGATGACGGCATTTGAGAAGCGCAGACGTTTGAGAATATCGAAACCCATTTTGGCACTTTCTCCTTCGTGTCCGTTGAAGCGAATTCGTCCGGTAGGATCGACGGATTGAGTTGGGACTTTACCGATGTCGTGGAGCAGGACACCCAGAACAAGCGGGAGAGAAACCGTGTCGTGCAGGAGGGTGAGCATGAGGCGGGTGTGCACAAAGACATCGCCCTCGGGATGAAACTCCGGGGGTTGTTCGCAGCCTTTCAGAGCGGCGACTTCGGGTAAAAGTATTTCCAGCAGGCCGCTGCGGTCCAGAAGATCAAAACCCCGAACGCGAGCAGGGGAGAGAAAAATTTTTATCAGCTCATCGCGAATCCGCTCGGGACTTACGGCGTGTATTTCCGGAGCCAGTTTGCGAAGGGCGGTCCAGGTGTTTTTTTCAATGTCGAAACCGAGAGTCGTTGCAAAACGTATGGCTCTCAGAAGGCGTAGCTTGTCTTCCTGAAAGCGCTCGGCTGGGTTGCCAATTGCTCGGATGAGTTTCTTTTCCAGGTCTTTTTTTCCGTTTACAAAATCGAGAATTTCTCCGGTTTCAGGTTGGAGAAAAAGTCCATTGATCGTGAAATCGCGTCGCAGTGCATCGCCTCTGGCATCGGTGAAAGTAACGCTCTCCGGGCGGCGTCCGTCTGTGTAGTCTCCATCACTTCGGAAAGTTGCTACTTCGTATTCAATGTTGTTTTCCACGACCACCACGACACCAAAATGGGCACCGACCTGGATGGTTTTTTTGAAAAGAGAAGTGACCTGCCCGGGAGTTGCATCGGT
>JBKEBM010000052.1:0-11598 GCA_047973165.1 Chthoniobacterales bacterium | reverse complement strand
AGTCCACTGATACTTGCAAGGCAAATTCTTTCCTAAATGCGAAAGTATCTGCCTTTTCTCAGAATATCCATCCGGGGCTTACGATTGAAGAGGTGTTTACAGGTATGGAGGGGGTTCGATGGATTTCGATAAGTCGTAACACGGCAAGTCGTCCACAGGCTTTGAGACCTATCTTATATGTATCGTAATTTAGGTTCTTTAGCTTCGGGGGGGGCTGCGATAATGAAGAATATTTTGGGTAGTTTGATATTTGTGTTTTGGAATCCTTTTACGCAGGCTTCGGCGCAGTGATATTCCAGGGTGAAGATGCAAGAGTCAGGAGGGAAGCCGCATCGGCGACGGCTCTGCTTAAACAGGAAAAATCGGGCCTGGTTTCCACAGCGTGGACTTTTATATTAAAAAGAGAAGCCTCGGCCTTCAGGCGAAGCAGACTTTCGGCTTCAAAGGGGCGGTCTTTTAGCTCTGTGACGAATATGACAGAGCAAATGGACTCTTCTTTCAGGCTCTATAAAAAATCGAACTTATCACACCTCCGACAATCGCCTTTGAAGGGACTTTTCGCGGCGAGCGCATTACCGCTCATCCGCCGGCAGTGGACCGGATCATGCTGACGACTGATCCGGATTTTATGCCGGTGGACTAAAGTTTTCAAACCACTCCAGGAAGGTATCGCAGGCGGCATCGGAGTTGAGGATAGGGATGCCGCCGGCTTTTTTGATAGCGATGGCTTCTGCTTCTTCAAAAACACGGGCCACAACCGGCACGTCCGGGACCATTTGAATAATTTTCAGGATGTCGGAGAGCCGCGGAATCGAGACGAGGATCATTTTTGCCTTATCGGCTCCGGCAAATTTCAGAACTCCCTGGTCGGAGGCATCGCCACGCAGACAGGGGACTCCCGTGAGGGCGAGCTCTTCGATGACGGCACCATCGTCGTCCACAACGAGGATACGATGTCCGGCTTGTTGGAGAGGTTTTACGATCCACATACCGCTGTTTCCGAAACCAAGGAGTAAAATGTGTTCCTGGAATTTGCTCATGGCACTGAGATTTCTTTTTCCCGGATGCCAGTGCATGAGTTTCCAGGCCACTTTATCGGTTGCGAGAAAAGGGGTGAGAGACATCGTGATTCCGGCGACCAGGGCGAGGACGGAAAATTGGCTCAGGCTTAAAATTCCGCTGACGATACCGGTGCCAGCGAGGACGATACCGAGTTCGCTAACCTGAGCAAGATAGAGACCGCTGGAAATTCCGGTGCGTGCGCTTTGACCGGAAAATTCAAAAATACCGGCGACTAAAATGGGCGTTAATATCAAAACCAGGAGAGTCAGTATGCTGGTCTGTAAAAGGATTTCAAAATTCGGAACGATCAGGATCATGCCGAGCGCGGTAAAAAAGACTGCCTGAAAAAATCCGGAAAGTGAGCCGAGGGTGCCGCGCAGAAGACCATTTGCCGGGAAGGCAGCAAGAGAAAAACCCGCACAGAAAGCACCGGCGACAATGGGCAGGTCTAGCCAGACTGCACCTGCAAGAAAGAGAAAAAAAACAGAGATACCCAGGAGCAGGAGAGCTTCATCGTCGGCCTGGAGTTTTTTGACCAGCCACGGAATAAGGCGGTAGTGCGCGACGATGGCAATGAGTGCAGCGACGATGAAACCGCCAAGGCTGATCCAGATTTGCCCCTCACCCCTGGGAATTGCAGTGAGGATGACGATTACAAATATAACGGCAAAGTCCTGGAGTAGCAGCACACCGGTCACCAGCCGTCCAAAGGGTTGAAACATCTGGCGTTGACTGCGCAGGTGTCCGACGACGACGAGGGTGGAGCTTGCGGATACAGCAAAGCCCATGTAGGTCGCAGCGAGAGTTTCGAAACCCAGAACTCGCGCTACGCTGAAAGCGGCAAATCCGCAGATCACAAATTGTAAAAAAGCAACCCAGAAGACTTGTCGTGTCTGGTGTTTGAATCGCCTGGGGTTTAGTTCCAGCCCTGCTGTGAAGACTAAAAAAGCAACGCCGACTTCGAGCATGATGACGGCATCCTCTGACTGGAGATCAAAGCCAAACTGAGCCGCTGCAAATCCACCTGCAATAAGAAGCGGAACGGATGGAATACGCAGCAGAACGGACAGGGTAAAGCCTGCCGAGGCAATGATTAAAAGGATCGCCAACTCGTTCATGAGGGCAGATATCCTTTGTCTTTGAGCACTTCGGTTTGCAATTTTACTCCATCGACTTTTGGCAGGATGAGGTATTTTACTCCCTGGTCCAGGAGATTTTCGACAACGGAGAGATCGACGGCATGTATCGCGGTGGGAATGCCGGCACACTGACAGCGGTAGGCCAGGAGATCGTTTGCTTCCTCGATCTGGAGAGCACTGATGACGAGTTTTGCATCGTCCAGACAGAGTTCATCGAGGACATCCTGAAATTCGACATTGCCGATTTCTTTATGACATTCCAGCCCGTGAAGTTTTCCGGGATCGGTATCCACAGCGACAACGAGTTCGCCCTGGGCGTACAGTTTTTGAGCTAATTTTCGCCCGAGAGTATTCATGCCGACGATGATGATGTGGTTTTTTAAACCGGTTTTTGCAGTATCGTCTTCGCTTTGCGGAGCACGTGTCCAGCGCAGGAGATTAAAGCGTTTGAATAGTCGGTAGAGGGATTCATTATACATCATCATGTAGGCACTGACTGCGATGGTAATCATGCCAACCATGCCGATGAGAGTGACGGTTTGTTCGTTTTTCAGGAGTCCGGCGGCGGCTCCCATAGCGATAAAGATAAAGGAAAACTCACTCACCTGGGCAAGAGTCACACTGGTGAGAAAAGAAGTGCGCTGCGCATAACCAAAGCGAGGTACCAGAAGCAGCAGGATGAGAGGTTTCCCCAGGAGGACGAAGGCGGACAGGGCAAGAATAACCCACCCCTGGCCTTCGGCCTGTGCGGGTGTCATCTGGAGTCCAAGTGAGACAAAAAAAATCGCGACGAAGAAATTCATCAGCGGTTTTATGCGATGCTGGAGGTCTTTTGTATTTGGCAGTTGGGCCAGGCTGAGCCCTGCAAAAAAGGCGCCCAACTCGACAGAGAGATGCAGGTGTTCGGCGATATTAACAACGGCGAAACACCAGAAAAGGCTCCATATAAAAACCGTGGCCGGAGAACGGGAAGCCCAGGCAAAAGCTCTGGGAAGAAGACTGCGGGAAACCAGTAAAACCCCGACGAGGAGCAGCAACATCCCGCCAAAGGCTTTGCCGATACCGATTGCCAGTTCGGCGGTATCCATTCCTTCGCCTCCGCTTTTAATTCCACTCAGAACGGTGAGGACGATAATGACTACAAGGTCCTGCATCAGAAAAATACCGACGGCAATGCGCCCGAAAAGCGAGTTGAGCTCATCTTTATCGGAAAGGATTTTAACGACAACAACCGTGCTGCTGAATGTCAGGGCAAAAGCGATAAACAGCGAATCAACCAGGGAAAAACCGAGCAAAAAGGAAAGACCATATCCACAGGCCGCAGTCAGGCCGACCTGCGCGAGTCCACCGATAACGGCGACACGCCCAACGTCGCGTATTTTTCCAATACTCAGCTCCAGGCCGACGATGAAAAGCAGGAGCACAATCCCGATTTCGGAGATCAGATCAATGGCTTCGGTCTGATGGACCCATCCGGTAAAAGGGCCGAGCAAAAGCCCCGCCAGCAAATAAGCCACGATGGAGGGCAGACGAATCAGACGAGTGATCAGAGCGACTCCGGTGGCCGCAATAACAATGGCACCAAAGGTCTGAAAGATTTCAATGTTGGCCATGGTGTCTGATTGAGATCGCTCAGCCGTATCACATCCGCTCAGGGGTCTGGATTCCCAGGAGCGCAAGTCCCTGTTTCAGTATCCGGGCGGTTAGTTCTGCGAGTTGCAGGCGCGAGTCGCGCTGCGCTTCACTGTCGGCTTTCAACACCGGACAGGATTCGTAAAAACTGTGAAAGGTTGTTGCCAGAGTGTAGAGATAGTTGGCCAGCAAATTTGGGCGAAAGTCATCGAGGACGTTTGGTAAAATCTCCCCGAATTGAGCCAGAGTGATAGCCAGTTTGCGCTCGGTATCGGAGTCGAGGAGGATTTCCAGTGCTTTGGCAGGTGGCCATGGAGTCTCGAGCTTTCGGAAAATGGAACGAATGCGCACACAGGCATTTTGCAGGTAAGGTGCGGTGTTTCCCTGGAAGGAGAGCATTTTGTCCCAGTCGAAAACATAATCTGTCATCCGGTGCTGGGAAAGTTCAGCGTATTTGACGGCACCCAGACCGATTGCTGTAGCAACCTGCCGAGCTTCATCGTCCGACAGGGCAGGATTTTTTTCTGCTACAATGGCTCGGGCGCGTTCGATGGATTCGCTGAGAACGTCGTCGAGCTGCACATTTTCTCCCGAGCGTGTTTTCATGATTTTTCGGTCTTTGCCAAGGATGCTTCCGAAGGGGATGTGCTCGGCGGCAACCTGAATACCGTAGCGGTGAGCCGCCTCGAAGACCTGCTGAAAATGCAGGGCCTGCGGTGCGCCGGTGATATACCAGATCGCGTCGGGCGCCCAGTGTTTCGTTCGATACTCGAGAGTGGCAAGATCGGTCGTGGCGTAGAGGTAACCTCCATCGCTTTTGCGAATAAGGCAGGGCCTGTCTGCAAGTTCCGGAATATCGTCAAAGAAAATACAGATGGCTCCTTCGCTGGGTTTCGCGATGCCCTTTTCCTGAAAATTTTCGACCAGCGGAGCGAGGGCATCGTTGTAAAAACTCTCGCCCAGCCACTCGTCGAAATGCACGTCGAGCAGGGCGTAGATGCGTTTAAATTCCGCCAGCGAGATGTCGATGGTTTGCTGCCAGATCGCACGGTTTTCCTCGTCACCCTGCTGGAGTTTTACGAGTTCCTGGCGAACGGCTTCGCGTAGTTCATTATCATTTTCCTCACGGGAGTTAACCTCGCGGTAGAGGCGGACCAACTCGCCGAGAGGATTTTCAGCCAATGCTTTTTTATCAAGAAGGTGTTTCCAGCCGTAGATGACTTTTCCGAATTGGGTGCCCCAGTCGCCGATATGGTTGTCGGTGATAACTTCGTGCCCGAGATAACGAGCGATGCGTGCCAGGCAGTCCCCCAGGATCGTGCTGCGGATGTGTCCGACGTGCATCGGCTTTGCGACATTCGGAGAACTGAAATCGATGAGAATTTTCTTTTTGGGAATGGCAGGCACTCCAAGTCGTTGATCCTTACTAAGCGTACGAGCGTGTTGTGCAAGAGCATCATTACGAAGACGGAAATTTAAAAATCCCGCACCTGCAATACTCGGCTCTTCGCAAAGGTCGCTGACCTCCAGAGCATCAAGAATGCGCTGCGCAAGCTGACGGGGATTTGTTTTTTGGGAGCGGGCAAGAACCATTGCCGCGTTGGTTTGATAATCGCCGAAACGTGTGTCGGCGGCTGCATTTACCTGGATACTTTCGACGGGAAGTTGTTCAGCCAGCAGAGCTTTATGAAGACGCTCGGTAAGTTGAGCCTGGATAGTTGGTAAAGTCGAAGTTGTGGAAAGGTCGCCCATAAATAATTTTGTAATCGGTAATTATAATAAATATTCCGCCTTTTTCGATTTGTTTTGCCAGGCAAATGGCGAGCAAATACAGCAAAAAAGGGTGTATGGAAAGTCAGGCTTTCGGAGTGGCTGACTTGTCTGCAGCCCCCTGGCGGTTTTGAAAAACCTGTAAAATATCCGCAGCAGAACCAGCCTGCGCAAGTTCTTCCCGCACGCTGCGATCATTCAGAAACTTTGCAATGGCAGCAAGAGTTCTCAAGTGAGTCTGAAACTGGTCTTTGGGAACGATGAAAAGGACCAGAAAATGTACGAGTTCATTGTCGAGAGAATCAAACTCGATTCCCGCTTTGCTGCGTCCGAAACCGGCAACAACTTCCGTAACACAATCCGACGAAGCATGTGGAATCGCAATTCCAAAACCGATTCCGGTGCTCATCGTTTCTTCACGCTGACGCAAAGCAGCCAGCACAGAATCCCGCTCCTCGACGCAAACTTTTTTTTGCGCGACGAGCTGATCAACGATTTCCGTAATCGCATCCCAACGTTCCGTTGATTTCATCTCGGGTATTATTTGATACACCGAGAGTAGAGTTGCCAAAGTCATGAGTCAGGATTTCCGACCCTAGCAATGCTTCGATTTCTGACAAGTGTGTTTTTGCAAATTCGCCTGTGTTTTACCTGAAAAAAATTATGAAACATCCTCACCGGGCGGCAAAGCTTTTTGGGCTTTGGCACCGAGAGAGCGAATTTTTTCCATTTGTCCGTAGAGGTTGCCATGTCCGTCACGGATTAGATTTTTGACATTCCGACAGGCGTCAGCACTTTTGTCAATTTGCTGACTGAGTTTCTCGATTTCTTCGAAAAGTGTAACGAATTTGTCGTAGAGTTTTCCACCGCGCTCAGCAATTTTCAGTGCATTTTCGTTTTGGCGTTCCTGTATCCACAGGTGCCGGATAAGACGGAGGGTAGCAAGCAGAGTAGAGGGAGTAATAAGCACGATGTTGGCGGCAAAAGCATCGTCGTAAAGTTTTGTATCGTGCCCCTGGGCAACTCCCAGAGCGGGTTCAATGGGAATAAAGAGGAGGACAAAGTCCGGAGAATTGAAGCCTTTTAAATTCTGATAATTTTTTTTGCTGAGTCCGCGAATATGCGTTCGCAGGGAGGTGATGTGTTCGCTCAGCGCACGCTGTTTTTCTTCGGGAGTTTCGGCACTGCAATAGCGTTCGTAAGCGGTAAGAGAGACCTTCGAATCGATGACGAGGCAGCCTTTTTGCTGCGGATACCAGACAAGCACGTCCGGTCGCAGACGCTGGCCGCCACCCTCGCGCTGATCGCTCACGGAAACCTGCGTGTCATATTCGATCCCTTTGGTAAGACCAGATTTTTCCAGGAGAGTTTCAAGGATCATTTCGCCCCAGACGCCCTGGGATTTACTGTCGCCTTTGAGAGCATGAACGAGGTTTTCGGCTTCGCTGGTAATGCGTTTGTTCGCTTCGCGAAGGTGCTGCAATTCGCTTTTGAGTTGTCCGTGGTAGCTGGCCTGATCTTTTTGGGACTCCTCGACCTTACCTCGAAAGTCCTGGATAGAGCGCTGAAGGGGGGTGACAATTTCCTGTATGCGTGTGGAGTTTTGCTCGGTAAATTTTTTGGAGGTGTCATCGAGAATTTTTCGGCTGAGCAGTTCGAAATTTTGTTTCATGCTTTCATACATGTCTTCGATTTCTTTTTGCTTTTCCCGAAGCCGTTGTTCGAGGCTTTTGTGTTCCGACTCTTTCGTGGCGAGTTGTTTTTCAGAATTGGCAAGCAGGTCACGGAGTTCGGTGATGGTGTTTTCCTGCTCACCGAGAAGCGTATTCTGTAGCTGTTCGCTTCCTTCAAAGCGGGCAAGTTTCCGAACTGCCTCCTGGAGTTTTTGATTTAGCTGAGTGCCCTCTTCACGGGCAATGAGGCGGTATTTTTGAATCCACCAGGCAACCAGGAAACCACCAAAGAGGCAAATCAAAAGGCTCCCTGAAAAGATGGCGAGTTGTTGAGGGTCGATTTGCATGAAAAGAAGGGCAAGACGTTAACCTACACCTTTGCCCAAAGCAACTCGAAGCAAATTTTTTCGCATCACCAACAGCTAACAAAATAAACTCGCCATCACCAGGTCCAACAGGCTGCCAGCATGGCATCAATAGCCTTCTCTCCAAAAAATTTCGTTCCAGCCGGAAACCCGTTCGTCACTTTCAAGAATCTTCCCACCCCATTCTCCAATTGGACATAAGCCTTTGCGACTATTGAAAAGCATGGCAGCTTCAATATTTTCCATATCCGAAACTTTAACGCATCCCTCTGCAATCCAACCCTGCTCCAACAAATACCGCCTCACAACCCCGGCCCGGCAGCCGCTGCCAGCATTCGGCGTTACCCAGTGGTTTCCCAAACGTATGGCCAGGTTGGACATTGTGCAGGAAATAAGCCGTTTATCCCGCCCCGCAAAAAGAACCCAGTCGGCCAGCCCCGCAGCCGAGGCTTCGGCCGCCAATTTACAACGCCACGCATAATTCCCCGACTTAATCCCCTCAAGAAAAAACGGGTCGCTGGAAATTTGCTTCAAAGCAACCCTCAACACCGGCTGTTCCGAAGGCAAATCTTCGGGCTCGAACCAGGCAAGCAGGTGGGGTTCGCAAACAGGCGAAGCCGGTGCTCCCTGGCCTGCCGTGAAAAAAAACCGCAATGTTCCGTCACGACGCGGCAACGGGGATTGTTTTTCAAATTGTAAAAGGGCCTTCAGAATAAAGTCCGTCTCTGCACCAAGAGTCCTCGCAGCCGCCTGCAAAGCCTCGGCATGATACGTCAGATGGTGGATTTTCCCCGCACGCACAGCAAGCGTTTCAAAAACATGCATCCCGAATCGAAATCCCCGATCTGCCAGAGAAACACTCGCCCGGTCCTGCCATCTTTCACCGTCAAACTGCCGGGTCAGATTATTTTCCATAAAAAACATCAGCCCCCTTCAGCTCGGATGCGCTCCAGACGCTTACGCAGGGTGGCTCTCGTAATTCCCAAAAGCTTTGCGGCCTGAAGCTGATTATTCCCGGTTTTTTCCATTGCGCGAATGGTAAAAACACGCTCCAGCCAGGGCAGCAGCTCTGCCCCCGATGATTCCGCACGAGTAAAAAGCGCATCAATCAATTCGTCTTCCGAGGAAGTCTGCTCGGTGTCAGGAGACCGACCTGCAGCTTTTTTTTCCGCGATCGATCCGAACGGAATATCACTCGGCAAAAGCACATCCGTCGCTGCAAAGACGCAGGCTCGCTCAAGCGTATTTTCCAGCTCGCGCACATTCCCCGGCCAAAAATGTCTCTCAAGCGTCTTCGCGGCCTCTTCCGAAAGTTTGGGAATCGGCGTATGGCGATGATGCGCCGTTCTGCGCAAAAAATACTCCGCAAGCGGACGTATATCCTCCACACGCTCACGCAAAGGCGGTAGATGGATGCGAACCACATTCAGACGATAAAATAAATCCTCCCGAAAAGTCTTCGCTGTAATTTCCTCCTCTAGGTTTTTATTTGTCGCCGCAAGAATGCGCACATCGACACGGACGCTCTCGTTGCTGCCCAGGCGCGTCACCTCCCCTTCCTGCAAAACACGGAGCAGTTTACTTTGTGTCGCCAGTGGCATCTCACCGATTTCATCCAGGAAAAGCGTCCCGCCATCCGCCTGCTCAAAACGACCGATGCGCCGGGCAAAGGCTCCGGTAAAGGCTCCCTTCTCGTGTCCGAAAAGTTCACTCTCCAGCAGGTTGTCCGGGATGGCAGCACAATTGATCGCAAGAAAACCGCTCTGCTTTCGCGCACTGTAATTATGAATCGCCCGAGCCACGATTTCCTTACCCGAGCCGCTCTCGCCGGTGATCATCACGGCTGCCTCACTACCGGAGACGCGGCCAATCATTTTAAAAACCTCCTGCATCGCATCTGACTTGCCTACAATTTCATCCTGATACTGCTCGACCGTCAGGACCGGGGCAAAAGTCTCGGCCCTCCTCAACTCAGCACTCGATTTAAGAGCCGCCTCAACAACCGCACGCAGATTAAAAGGAAGTTGCTCCTTACGCACAAAATCAAAGGCCCCCAGCCGCATCGTTTCGATCACAGCCTGCGTCGTTCCAAAAGCACTCGTCACTATAACGAGCGCATTCGGCGAATGTTTACGGATTCGCGTGAGCAATTCCTGCCCGCTAAAAGGCTGCAAGTGCGTCTCGGTAATCGTCAGGTCAGGCTTTTCCTTTGTAAAAATTTCATAAGCCTTCTCCGCCGAATTTGCGCTCAGCACACGCACTTCTGGTGCCGAAATTTGCTGCGTCGCCCATTCCAGAAAATCGCTTTCGGGGTCCACTAAGAGCACGACCTGTTGAGATGCTTTAATCATGAAAAATAAAAATGCCGGAAGTCGCAGCCTGGATTTCTGTTTTTAATCTGTCAAATTTCCACGAGCCGTTTCAGTCCCGCCATCCGAGCTGCTACTTTAACCTTCAGGCCACAAAGGGCTTTTCTTAGTAAGTCGAATCTGGTTCAAGTCAAAGCATTCCGAAAAATATTTTATGGAAGTCATCATCCAACCCACGGCCGAAGCCGCCAGCGAAATCGCCGCACGCCTCGTTGCTAAACAAGTCACCAACAAACCCGACTCTGTCCTCGGACTGGCAACCGGCAGCACGCCCTGCCGGCTCTACGAAATCCTTGCTAAGCGTCATAAACACCCCAAAGCAGGAACTCCCTCTCTCGATTTCAGCAAAGTCACGACCTTCAACCTCGATGAGTATGTCGGGCTGGCTCCCGAACATGAGGCCTCCTACCACTACTTCATGCAGGAAAATTTTTTCGATCACGTCAATGTTCCTGCAAAAAATATCCACATCCCCGACGGCATGACCGATGACATTCCCGCCTTCTGTCAGAGCTACGAAGAAAAAATTGCCCAGGCCGGCGGGATCGACCTCCAGCTTCTCGGCCTCGGCTCCGACGGACACATCGGCTTCAACGAGCCCATTTCCTCCTTCTCTTCCCGGACACGTATTAAAACTCTCTCCGAAATCACCCGACGCGACAACGCCCGCTTTTTTAACCAGCCGGAAGACGTCCCTCACCACGTCATCACTATGGGAATCGGAACCATCATGGACAGCAAAATGTGCCTGCTGCTCGCCTTCGGTGAATCCAAAGCCGACGCCGTCGCAGCCACAGTCGAAGGCCCCATCGCAGCCAATGTACCGGGTTCAATTCTGCAATTTCACCCCTCGGCAAAAATCATCCTGGACGAAGCCGCCGCCTCCCGGCTCGACCGCAGCGACTACTACCGCTGGGTTTATTCCGGCAAACCCGACTGGCAGATCGACCTGTAAGCTTATATTCTCTGATAAACGAAATCCCTGAGATCGCTCCTGATGTGCCCCTAAGCAAAAATTTTAATTTTACAAATCTTTCGTCTTGACCTCAGAGCACCTTCCGCCCAAAAAGACAGGCACTATGAGATTCCTCTCCTGCACACTTATTGTTTCAGCCGCAGCCATCGCTCAATCCCTGGCCGGAGGCTTCGGAGGTCCCGCTCCTTTTCAGAATAATTCTCCGCTTACTACCGGAACCGACGGAACCTACCAGGCTTCCATGACGGGAGATAACCTGGCCGGTGTCCTGTCATTTGCAATCAGCTCCGGATCGCAAACAACCACCCCCATCCCTAATTCCTGGGTCACTTTTTACAACGGTTCCGTTTATCGCGGACAAACAGCCGTGAATATTCAGGATAAAAAAATTACAGGAGTGCTTGACGCTTCAACACTAAATTCCAGCTCAGATGCGGCGCTAACCCTGCCGTTAATGTATACCATCCCGAATAACACCGCGACCGGAGCGTTTTCCGGAAAAATAGATCTGCAGGACCCAACAGGGCGTTTTCATGGGACTGGAGATCTCTACCCTGGTGCTGGTGTCTCATCTACCCTCTACATCATCGATCAAGTTATGAGAGTAAACCC
>JBKEBM010000164.1:0-10560 GCA_047973165.1 Chthoniobacterales bacterium | reverse complement strand
AAGAGATAAGGGAAAGCAAATGGACGCTCCTATTTTGTATTGCCTCGACCTCCTGTCGCAGTAACTTTGGAAGGCTCTATGTGCACTCGAATTCTCTGGAATAATAATAAACTGGCTGTCTTCGCGGGTCGTTCAATGGACTGGCCGATCTCGACAGAACCCAAACTGACCATTTTTCCGCGCGGGCAGTTTCGCCACGGCGGTCGCCTTGGCGAAACAGAGATTGTGACGGAACGCCCTACGGAGTGGACCTCCAAATACGCCAGCTTGGTCACGACAATCTACGGTCTCGGAGCGGCAGATGGCATCAATGAATGCGGTCTCACTGTGCATATGCTGTATCTCACCACGACCGATTTTGGAGAACGTGACACGACACGATCTGGCGTACATGCCGGACTATGGGCACAACTCCTGCTCGACCAGGCCGCCTCCGTGAAGGAGGCATTGGCTCTGCTGCAAAAAATACAACCCGTCATGCTCGAGTTTCAGGGCATGAGAACCACGGTGCATCTCGCTATCGAAGACACAACGGGAGATTCCGCCATCATCGAGTATGTCGGCGGCAAGCAGGTGGTGCATCACGGTAAAGAGTTTCAGATAATGACGAATGATCCGCCCTACGACGAGCAACTCGCCCATCTCGCTCAATTTGATTTCACAGGAGCCACTCGCGAAACTCCTTTGCCGGGAAACGTAAGTCCTAAAGATCGCTTCATACGGGCTTTCTACTACCTGAAGGCTTTGCCCGAACCCAAAAGCGAGCGAGAAGCTATCGCTTCCATTCTCGCAATCGCACGCAATGTCTCGGTTCCATTTGGAGCTCCGAATAAAAAGCCTGGCAGTCTTTACAACACAGAATACCGCACCGCGACCGACCTCACGCACGGTTGGTATTTCTTCGAATTAACGACGGCTCCCAACGTGATCTGGACAAAACTTGCCAATTTTTCCCTCGATCCCGGCGCACCAGTCATGGCACTCGATCCGAATGATATTACCTTAAGTGGTGATGTCACCGGACACTTTCAGAAAATTCCTTCCCCTTATTAAAAGAAACAGAGTGTCAGGTTGAGATCAGTTTTAGAGAGAACTAAGTGAATATCGCGTTGCAGAAGCTAAATTATTGGGTAGTCGTAGTTGCACTACTTAGCCAATTCGTGAGCTGTGTTGAGAGAATAGAGGAATATGTCATTGATGGTTCCTTTGGTATTCCCGGAAATGTGAATTTTCACATGCCTGAATGTAGAGCATCTGAATTCTGGATCGGGCTTCCATCAGTGACCAATCCAGCCATCCTGGAAAGAGCTGCAATACTTTATGAGGGAAAGGTCATTCCTTTGTCGTTTTATAAAAGTCCCAGTCCTTCTCGGCTGTTCAAGAATTATCCTTACGTCTGGTATCGAGCAAAGCTTGAAAACACGGTTAGCAAATTGATTTCAGGCAATGAAATATCAATGGAAATGAATAGTCCGCACAGGAAATTTCGAAATTCAAACGGCGTCGTGATACTTCGTACTCTGGAGTAGAAAAAGCGTAAAACAGGTGTCAGCTACCCGTCCCCTGCGGGAGCGAGCGTGGACTGCGGTTGAGGTGAGTGATGGCGCGGTGCGTGCATTAGCAAACGTCGTGACAGAACGGTGTAATTGGAAAAAGACATTTTAACGCGTCTGCTGGAAACGGTTAGGAGCCTGTTGAAAAACTATGAAACGGGAAATTTTAAATGATTTTTTAAAATAGATCGGAATGAGTTCCGGTTCGTTCCAAACGAAGCTCGTTATCAAAAATCTTGTAAATCAGAAGCCAGTCCGGCTCGATATGGCAGTCACGATGTCCGTTCCAATTTCCGCCAAGCTGGTGGTCTCGATACTTGGAAGGAAGAGCTTCCCCGGCTAGTAGCAGATCAACGACTATCTTCATTTTTGTGAGGTTTTTGCCTCGCTTCCGCACCCGCTTAATATCTCTCTTAAATTGATTGGTCTGACTGAGTCTCATGCGTCCCAGGAGTCATAAAGATCAGCGAGGCTATCAAATCTTTCAATATCCTGATTCTTATCACTTTTTGCGAGCACAGAAGCTGTCAACTTATTTGGAATGTGCAATTCCAATGGAAAGGATTTTCTGATGGCAATTTGACGGTAAAACAGCCTGATGGCTTCCGTTGGAGTCATCCCCAAAGTATGAAGCACCTTCTCGGTTGCGGCTTTGGTGGCAGGATCAATCCTTGCGTGGACTACAGATGATTGAGACATGCAAGGACTGTATCACAAGCGCAACACACGTCAACCCGCATTTTTTAGCGGGAAAAAAACTAAGGGAAACAAAAAAAGGAGCCACCACATTAGCCTGCTATGCCTACGACACAGCCGGCAGATTATCCACCCGCACGCTTGGCAACGGAGTAATAACGACCTACGCTTACGACAGCATGAGCCGCCTCACGCAAATCACCGTAGTAAGCGGAGGAACAAGCCTCTGGACCGAACGGTATGTTTATAATGCCGCCGGAGCCACCTTAGAAACCTACACCTACACCGCCTGGGGAGAACCCTCTGTAAAGGACGCCAGCAACACCGCCGTAGCCAAAAATGATATAAAATCCCGCTTCCTCTACACGGCAAGGGAGTATGATAAAGAAAGCCTAATCTATCACTACCGAGCCAGAGCCTATAATGTAACTCTGGGAAGATTCCAACAAATCGATCCTATAGGATTCGCCGCTGGAGATGTTAATCTCTATCGGTATGTTGCCAATAATCCCATTAACCTCTGGGATCCATTAGGATTAGATTATCGATTTCTAAACGATTCTAGCGCGGCTGGTGGTCAAGGACACTCCGGCTCTCTAGTGGGGAATGATGAGACTGGATATGACTATTACTCAAAGGATGGCTATCCACCTGCTAAGAATATACGAAAACATTACGACAGTTTAGATGACTTTTATAACGATTCAATTTCAGATCGCTATGATCGGCAAGTTGTTGTTCCAACCACTCCTGAATAAGATCAACAAATGCGAGACTTTGCGAATAAAGAATTCAATACTCCTTATAGCTTCATACGCAACAATTGCAACGATCTTGCATCGGGTATTATGAATGCGGGAAACATTAATGTTCCAGAAGAAACCAAACTTGGTATTTCTCATCCAAATCAGCAATTTGATGCACTAAGTCGTATGCCCGGAACTCGTCCGCATAAAAGAAATGTGCCTTAACAGTCAAATGAAAAACAGCCTTTACATTTCTTTGGTCTTTTGGACTTTAATCATGTTCGCCCTTTGGTTGGCTGGAGATAAATTAAGTCACTTGAAAATCTTCCGCGATTTTTGGTTGAGCCACAATGCTGAAATTTGGTGGGTAATGTGTGGAATGTTATTTTCAGTTATCGGACTATTTTTAGGCTCAAGTTTTCAATCAATTAAGCTTGTGGGAAGCATAAGTTTCGCATTTTTTATTTGTTATTTTATAGTATGCCTTTATGAAATTAACTCTTATCCCAATCAGAGTAATTTGGTGGTATTCATTTCAATACTAATTTTCAAATTTTTGCCTGCTTATTTCATTGCTGTCGTTCTTGCGTTGATTGGTAAAGCAATAAGTGGGAAGTTTAAAAAATTAAGGGACAGGTAATCTATTACGCCCCTACGACAGCGCAGACAGATTATCCACACGCACGCTTGGCAACGGAGCCGTAACGACCTACACTTACGACAGCATGAGTCCCATCCCCAAAACCAGCACGACCTACGAACCCGGCATAGACCGCCCTTTGGCAGATCACTGGCAGTTAGGAACTGACAGGGAAGATTCCGCAAATGTGGAACCCGAAGGGCGAGACGAGTGGGAAAATAAAATAGGTGTCAGGTTAAAAAATAATACCCTAATTTCATGAGAGTAATAGGCTTGTGCAAATTAGATATATTAAAGTGTCTCTGTACGCGAAATTTCTATTTTGACGAAAATAAAAATTTTCTAATTATTGATTATTATCTCTTTTGTAAAAGAATAATTAATATATCAGATATCAATGAAATTTTAATTCTAAATTTTTTAACAAAGTTTGATTAAAAAAAAATTTAAAGGTAAAAGATAGTATAACGCTTATCAGAATTATATTAAAAAGCAAAAAAGGAAAAAAAAATGAATACGTTCATCTTCGATTTAACAAAAATAAAAACATTGTGTTAATTTTTAAAACATTAGGATTTAAAATAACAAAATTACTAAAAGAAAATAATAGAGATTGGAAAGATTCGAAGATGGAGGAAGATGGAAGAGACAACAGCGTCTAAGTAAAAAAGGTGTCAGGTTAAAATTAGTTGACAATCACCTATAACAGCCTCGGCCAATTCGCCACCGCCAGCACCACCAGCCGCAGCGTCACCGTAGAAAACACCTTCAACTACTACACCAGCGGAGACAGCAAAGAAAATTAAGGCACAAAAATTAAGGGACAGGTAATCTAATGAAAAAAGTTGACAGGTTGGTTTTATTTTTGGAGATGAGGGGAAGGAATACTTTTATAAATGGATGCGGCGGTTGGAGCGGTTTTCGGGAGTGGAGGTTGTGACTTATTGTTTGATATCGAACCACTTTCATCTTTTGCTTCGCGTTCCGGATAAGGAGCAGCTTGGGCGACTTTCTTTGGAGGAGTTGAAGGAGGAATTAAAGCGGCTTTACGGCAAGGAGGGAGCAGGAGATGCGAGAGAGAAGCGATGTGGAATAGCTCGTGAGCGAGTGAGCGAGGTGATAGCAAATGGAGGGAAGTTGAGTCTGACAGAGGTGTTGAGGTGTCGGGTGAGATATTTTTGTGATGGGGCGATATTGGGAAGAAAGGGGTTTGTGGAAAAGGTTTTCGAGGCAAACAGGAACCGCTATGGTCCGAAACGAATGTCGGGTGCACGTGGAATGCACAGAGCGGAGTGGGGAGATCTGCGAGTTTTACGGGATCTGCGGAAAGGAATTATTGCTTAGGGCCTATTAAAGGTAACTCTCTAAATCGGCTAAAAAGTGTCTTTTTTGTCCCAAAAGCTGCCCTTCAACTCGTGGAATCTCGATTCAACACGTTTTATCACCCCATTTTGGAGTCAAAAATCCACCTTTATCCTCTTTTTTCGTTACCTTAACAGACCCTAATAAAAAAACTCGCTTCACAGAGGACAGAAACCCCGGACTGCTTTGTCAGAGCTAAGCAGTGATCAGAGGGATTGTCAGACGGGAAATTTCGCGGCAGAGTTTACTTATGCGAATTGTTTTTTTTGGGACCGGTGATATTGCGCTTCCTTCTTTTCGATATCTTTGTTCGTCGTCGAAGTTTGAAGTTGTTGCTGTGGTTACCCAGCCTGACCGTCCGGCTGGACGTAAGCTTGAACTGCAAAGTTCGCAGATAAAACAACTCGCTCTTTCTGAAAATATCCCGGTCCTGCAGCCGGAGCGTCTTCGTTCGACGGAAGGGGTTGCTGCTTTGAAAAAATTTCCGGCGGATGTTTTTGTCGTTATGGCTTATGGGCAGATTCTTCCTCGCAGTGTTCTTGAAATGCCGAGGCTTGCCTGTTTAAATCTGCATGCCTCGCTTTTGCCGAAGCATCGCGGAGCATCGCCGATCCATGCCGCTCTGCTCGCGGGG
The DNA here is from genome assembly GCA_047973165.1 of Chthoniobacterales bacterium. Classification (GTDB taxonomy): domain Bacteria; phylum Verrucomicrobiota; class Verrucomicrobiia; order Chthoniobacterales; family JBKEAD01; genus JBKEAD01. The sequence continues at coordinate 4,929 of JBKEBM010000164.1, read as the reverse complement.
GATCAGGAAACCGGCATCACCATTATGTATATGGCGGAGGGCCTGGATACGGGGGACTGCATTTTGCAGCAAAGGCTGCGAATTCGACGGCGCGAAACCGTCGGCATTCTGCATGATCGCCTTGCGGAACTCGCACCGCAGGCTCTTGACGAAGCTCTGGAAATTTTTATCAACAATCCGGAAAAAATCCCGCGAACGATTCAGAATGAAGCTCTGGCAAGCTATGCGCCCAAGTTGGATCGGGAGAGTGCCCGGATCGACTGGACTCGCCCGGCCCGCGAGGTGGAGCGATTGATTCGGGGAATGAATCCCTGGCCAGGTGCCTGGACGGAGGCAGGTGGGAGCGGGAATGCAGCAACATCGGCTTTAAAAATCCGCTCGGCAATTATCAGCAAAAAACTTACGGGGCCAGCCGGACAAATTTTGCCGCCTTACCACGATATGATTACCGTAGCCTGTGGCGAGGGAGCACTTTTGCTGGGGCAGGTCCAGCTTCCAGGGCGCCGCTGGATGCACTCTTCGGAACTCCTGCGAGGGCATTTAATAAAGCCCGGAATGTCTTTTTATTAAGGGTGCTGCTTTAGCAGTTTTGAGAAACGTTTTTAAAGAAGTCGCACTTTCTGTATCATTCTTCCTTTTCAAGAGTGCCGGAATGCGCTTTGGATGTTGTCCGGCATGTCACAAAATTCCGAATCCGAACCGACAGAATCTCAGGCAGCATATAAGCGCATTGTTTTAAAAATCAGCGGGGAAGCACTTCGCGCACCGGGGAGTACGGACACGATATCTCCAAAAATTGCTGCCGAAATTGCTCAACAGATTTCCGAAATTCGCGCCCTGGGGGTCGAGGTGGCAATCGTCGTCGGCGGAGGAAATATCTGGCGTGGTCTTGCGGCCAGCCACCGCGGAATGAATCGAACCACGGCTGACTACATGGGGATGCTGGCCACGGTAATCAATGGTATGGCACTAATGAGTGCACTTGAGCAAGTCGGTGTCCAAACGCGGGTTCAAAGTGCGATTGAAATGCACAACGTAGCGGAGCCGCTCATTCTTCGTCGGGCCGTTCGTCACCTCGAAGTAGGACGCGTGGTTATTTTTGTTGCTGGAACAGGCAGCCCCTTTTTCTCGACAGATACGACTGCTGCCCTGCGAGCAAATGAGATTGGTGCGGAGATTATTCTGAAAGCGACAAAGGTCGATGGCATCTACGATGCAGACCCGGTTAAAAATCCTGATGCCAAAAAATTTGATCAAATTACTTATGCAGAGGCACTGACCCGACGTCTCAAAGTGATGGATTCGACTGCTTTCAGCCTTTGCATGGACAATAATATGCCTATCATCGTCTTCGATATGAATCGTCCACAAAATATTCTCCGCGCAGTCAAAGGAGAAGACGTCGGGACCCGTGTATCAAACTAATCCAAGGAATAACATGAGCTACGAAGAAGCATTACTGGAAGCTGAAGCCAACATGGAAAAAGCGGTTGACTTTATGCAGCAGGAATTTTCCGGGATTCGCACCGGTAAAGCCTCCCCCGCTCTTGTGGAGAACCTGGATGTTGAGGCTTACGACGGCATGATGAAGCTTAAACAGCTCGCTCTCATTTCCTCTCCCGAGCCACGCCTGCTCGTTATACAACCCTTTGATATTGCCACGGTCAAAGCAATCGAACGCGCAATCAGCACCTCCAAAGTCGGAATCTCTCCGGTTGTTGACGGAAAACTCCTGCGCCTGCCGATTCCTGAACTTTCCGAAGAGCGCCGCCTGGAACTGGTCAAAACAATCAGGCAAATTTCCGAAGAAACCAAAGTGCGTGTCCGCGCCGGACGACGCGATGCTATGGATGCTGCCAAAAAAGCTCAAAAATCCGGAGAACTAACCGAAGACGACCTGAAGGTTGCTGAAAATGACATTCAAAAAATCACTGATACATACACCAAACAAATCGAAGAACATGTGGATTCAAAAGAACAGGAAATCATGCGGGTTTAAAAAAAACGTCTGTGTCCTTGCGGCACTACTGCTTGCTTCTGCGTTGCTCATGACGGTTGACAGCGTGGCAAACGTCGTGCGGCCAGCACCGGATTTTAGCTGGATCGACGCCGCCAGAAAAACGCAGTCCGTAAAAAAATTTCGGGGTCAGCCAATGGTCCTCCTCATTGCGCCATCACCGCAAGTCTGGAAATTTCGCTCCCAGGTCGGACAGATTCAAAAAGCCTACGAGCGCCTCGGCTCAGCCCAGGCAATCTTCATCGCTGCCTTCACCCAGGACGAAACAACCCGCATTAAAACAAACATCCCCTTTGTTCGCGCCCTGAACGGACCTTCCGTAGCCGCCGCCTACATGGCAAATCTCGGCGATGCCACCAACACGACAACGGCAATCGCCGTCATCGGACGTGATGGCAACCTCGATTACATCGGAACAAAAGTGCTCTCCGGGCAACGCATCCTGGACATCATCGGCAACTCTTACGTCAGCCAGGAAAAAATCCGCAGCGGCGGAGATTAATTTAGGCCACCATTAGATACAAAAATACATCGGAGTAATCTTCTCCGTCCGGATTGAAGGCTTACTTAAAAGGCCTCTCCGTTTATTTCTGTATGTTTTGTATTCAGTGGAATTGACAGCTCTGCGATTTCTTGTGAAATTTTTCACAAGGTCATGAAAGAAGGGATTCCAAAAAAAACTGTTTATCGGCTTTCGCTTTACAGTCGCTGTTTGGAACGCCTTGGCGGAGAGGCAAATGAGACGGTTTCATCCGAAGTTCTGGCCCGGGTTGCTGGTGTAAAGCCCACGCAGCTTCGCAAAGACCTGGCCTGCTGCGGACACTTTGGAAAACGTGGCCTGGGGTATGATGTGGAGCAGTTGCGGCAGCACCTGGCGCACACTTTGGGCACGGCAACTCTGCAGCCCGTTATCCTGGTGGGAGCAGGCAGCCTGGGGAGTGCACTGCTCCGCTATACGGGCTTTGCCCGTGAGGGATTTGAAATTGTGGCTGCATTCGATGAGAGGCCAAATCATCGTATCGAAGGTTCCGACATTGCTATTTATTCCATGTCAGAACTTTCGACCTTTATTCGCACTAAAAAAATAAAAATGGCGATCCTGTGTGTGCCTGCTCCGGACGCTCAGGATGCGGCCAATCAGCTTATTGCTGCAGGGATTCAGGCTGTTTTAAATTTTGCACCGTTGGTGCTCCAGGTACCCGAAGAGGTCGCTGTCAATAATGTGAACCTGGCGATCGAACTGGAAAGCCTGGGTTATTTTATCCAATGAAGCCCTGTGCTATCGAAGTCACGGACTTCAACCTGGACCAAACACTTCAAAGCGGTCAGGTTTTTCACTGGGAAAAATCCGATGGAGTCTGGCACGGCCTGATCGGGAAGTCTCCGAAAAAATCAGCCTCCGACAAACAACAAAACTTTGTCTCGAACCGCGCTGTAAAAGTGTGGCAGACCGGCAATACTCTCCACACCCAGGGCGCAACTGAGCAGGAGATTTCCCGGTATTTTTCTTTGGATCATCCTCTCCCCGCTATTTATAAAACTTTCCCCGCAGATGCCTTTTCGCAAACGGCTTTGCTCAACTGCCGCGGCCTGCGCATCCTCCGCCAGCCCTTGTGGGAGTGCCTGGCCACCTTTCTTTTTTCCTCAATGAAGCAGGTCGCTCACATTCGCAATATCTCCCTCACCCTGCGTGAACGCTATGGCGAAAAAGTCCCCTCCTCTCCACTCAAAGCATTCCCCTTACCTGCACGAATCGCGGATCTTGACGAAAGCGATCTTCGCGCCTGCAGCCTGGGCTACCGGGCAGCAAACCTGAAAGCAACTGCCGCTGCCGTCGCCAGTGAAAAGTGTGATCTCGAAGAGTGGAAAAAACTTTCCACACCTGAGCTTGACCGCTCTCTTCAGGCACTCCCCGGGATTGGCCCAAAGGTTGCGGCTTGTGTCATGCTGTTTGCTTATGAACGCCTGGACTGCGTGCCGATAGACGTGTGGATTGATCGGGTGATCCGCCTCCGGCTCAATAAAAAAAAGACCGCCAGACTCACAAAGAAAGCTCGCGAAAAATTTATTGTCTCACTTGGGGACTACGCGGGCTATTTGCAGCAATATTGGTTTCATTCTGCAAGGATTCATGGTGCGCTTAGTGACTCATCCGCAGCATGATTCAAAAAAGGACTATCAAGGAACGAATGCACGAAAGGCCACGCGATGTCTCTGTGGCATTTCTGCTGTCGCTGTTGATTCATTTCCTGCTCGTTCTCCTCATTGCTTTTTTCATCGCATTTGAAATCCCCGCTCCCGAACCCGAGGACGAAATGATCGAACTCACCATCTTACCGCCGCCGGAGGAGGAAGCTCCACCATCTGAGCCGCGCTATGCGCAGACAAGTCAGGACCAGGAGGTCGATGTCGAGCCAGAGAACCCTCTTTTTGAATCTGACAATAATACGGTGGCCTCATCGGAAGAGGCACAGCATGATTCCTCATCTCCGCTTCAGTCTGTGGACGGAGAAGAAATTTCTGTAATGGATTTGTGGAGTCAGATGCAAAATGTGGGAGAAAAACTCTCCTCAACATTTTCGCCCGAACCCTCTCCTCCCGCTACGCCTGAGCCGCAGACCTCACCAACCCCGGAACCCACTCTGACTCCTGAACCGATACTCGATGCACTGGTGCTGAAGCCAAAGACTCCGAAAGAGAAACCCACTCCGAGGCCTGTTAAAAAAGCTGAGCCCGTTTCGCCACCTGCTGAAAACCAGGCTGCTGATTCTACGAACTATCAGCCCCTGCGGCGGGTGACACGCATCCGCGGTGGCATCAGCACGCGGGGACGTGCCTCCGTGGCGGCTGCCGCCACACCACTGGGAAAATTTAAAAAACAACTCTCGGATGCAATAGGGTCTCGCTGGTAT
>JBKEBM010000145.1:0-7381 GCA_047973165.1 Chthoniobacterales bacterium | reverse complement strand
TCACTTTCAAAATCACCTCGACGGTACCCCCACCTTCATCAGCCCCGAAGTCTCCATGGAGATTCAATACCATCTCGGCTCCGACATCGTAATGGCCTTCGACGAATGCCCCCCCCACCCCTGCACCCACGAAGCCGCTGCAAAAAGCCTCGACCTCACCCTCCGCTGGGCTGCCCGCTGCCGCGACTGGTGGCAAAAAATTCCTGAAAAAGAACGCCCTCTCGTCTTCGGCATCGTCCAGGGCTCCGGCTACCCCGATCTCCGCAAACGCAGCGCAGAAGCTCTGCAGGAAATCGGTTTCGACGGTTACGCTGTAGGCGGAGTCAGCGTCGGCGAACCCGAACCCGAGATGTTCTGCGCCATCGAAAGCGCCACTCCGCATTTACCGACCGACAAACCCCGCTACGCCATGGGCCTCGGCACCCCACCCCAGATGCTCGAAATGGTCGCCCGTGGAATCGACATGTTCGACTGCGTCCTCCCCACCCGTCTCGCACGAAACGGCACCGCCTTCACCCGCAGCGGCACAATCAATTTAAAAAACGCCGAGCACACCCGCTCCCCCGTACCCATCGAAGACGGCTGCACCTGCCCCGCCTGCAAAGACTTCACCCGCGCCTACATCCGCCACCTCGTAAAAGCCAACGAAATCCTCGGCCTCCGACTGGTCAGCCTCCACAACCTCCACTTCTACCTCAACCTCATGCGCCAGGCTCGTGAACACCTCCTCGCAGGCACCTTCGACAGCTATCGAAAAGATTTTGTCGCAAACTACATCGTCCGCGAAACTCCCGCATCATGAAACATCTCCTCCTCAGCCTCCTGATCTCCGCCTTCACCACCGGCCAAATTTTTTCACAGGAAAAAAATTCTCCCACCACTCCTCCCGACCCCGCTATCAAAAAAGCGGTCGAGCATTACTTCGCCGTCTGGTCCGATGCCGACATGGCCGCCTATAAGGCCTGCTTTCACCACGACGCCATCATCATGATGCTCACCTCGCAAGGCACGCTCCAGCGCGGCACGCTCGATCCCTTCGTCGAAGGGCAGCGCCAGCAACACGCCGCCGCCACCGTCCCGCTCAAAGAAAAACCCACTCACATCCAGATCACCCAACGCGGAAACTACGCCGCCGCCGTTGTCTTTTGGGAACTCTACAAAGGCATGGAAACCAGCACCGGAGTGGATATCTTCAGCTACATCCAGGTCGAAACAAAATCAGAAACCGGCGAGACCAAAAAACAATGGCTCATAGCCTCCCTGGTCTTCGGAGTGCAAAGCCTCTGAGATTCCTTTTGGGTGCTGCCCCAGGCACAGCCCAGGACAGGAAGAGAATCAGGCAAGTTCATCAATCATTTGACGGAAGCTTTGCTCCTGTCACAAGATCGCCCGATCACAATGAAAACATCCATGCGCCAAACAAAAACGCCCACCACGCTGCTGATTGAAAGCCTCGCTTTTGGCGGCAGCGGCATCGCACGACACGAGGGCAAGGTCTGGTTTGTCCCCTTCACCATCCCGGGCGAGCGCGTTACTGCCCTGGCCGTCCGCAGCAAAAAATCCTTCGTTCAGGCCCGACTGATTAAAGTCCTCGAAGCTTCCCCCCATCGCGTCGAGGCCGCCTGCCAGCATTTTGCAAATTGCGGGGGTTGCAGCTACCAGCACATTCAGTATGAAGAACAACTTCGCTGGAAAGCCACCCAGGTCAAAGACGCCTTTCAGCGCATTGGGAAAATTCACAATCTGCCGCCGATCACCTCCATCGCTGCCCCTGCCCCCCTGCATTACCGCAACCGCATCCAGCTTCGCATCCACAATGGAAAAGCCTGTTTTGCCGATACAACAGCACGGGGACTTGTCCCCATCCGGCGCTGCGAGATCGCAAGCGAAGCGATTAACGAAAAGCTCTCCAGGCTCCAAAAACGTTACCTCGGAGGCGAACAACTCACCCTTCGCGAACGCCCCGGACGCAAGGGCTTTTACCAAACCAACGACAGCGTGGCCGAACTGCTCCTGCAGGAAGTCGAAAAATTTCTTAAAAACAGCCCGGCCAAACGCCTCATCGACGCCTACTGCGGGGGCGGTGCTTTTTCAAAAAAATTTCGTAACTGCTTTGATTCCATCCTCGGCATCGACTGGAGCGAAGCTGCAATCGAAAGTGCAAAAAATGACGCCCAGGAAAATGAAGCCTACATCTGTTCCAGCGTATCCGAAGCTCTCCAGGATCATCTCAGCGATACTGATATCCCCACCGAACTCATCCTCGATCCCCCACGCGAAGGGCTGGATTCCTCGCTCATCCCCATCCTTCTGAACGCTTCGGACACCAGCATCACCTACGTCTCCTGCAACCCGGCAACCCTCGCACGCGACTGTGCGCTGCTCCAGGAAAAATTCAGGATCGAAGCCCTCAGCGTCCTCGACATGTTCCCCCAAACCGCAAGTATCGAATGCGTGATTCGACTGATCTGACTCGAAACTTTTACAAATCATTTCAGCTTTTCTTTGCAAAATCGGCTTGTTCGTGCTACTGAGGAGAGACCATGACAACTCCGCTTCTCGCTTTTTCAATGCCCGGCTGGCCTGAGATACTCGTTATTCTGTTTCTGGTGCTCCTCATTTTCGGAGCGAAGCGACTCCCCGAACTGGCTAAAGGCATTGCGCAAAGTATGAATGAATTTCGCAAAGCCAAAGACGAATTTGACCGCGAACTGCATCGCAGTGCCGACGACCTGAAAATTAAAGAACCCGAGGAAAAACAGACCCACCAGACCCCCAAGTCCACCTGACTTTGTTTTTCTGACTTTGCGGTTTTTTCTCGCGAGGCTTTTTTTATTACGGCCTCAGGTCCTTGGGTGGCGAATGCTGTCAGTTCCGGCAGTGACCCGGCAGTTTTTATTTTTCCTTCTTTTCTGTGCGTTTGCTTTTATGGCAAAGGCGGAAAAAACAGAGTTTCGCGTAGTTGTTTTAAACCTGAATAATTTCCGCCTGGAACCGGAAAAAGAGGCTCCACCTGTTTCCAACACAAAAAACAAAAAAGGCTATACAGCACCCTCCGCCGTCTCTTCTGAAAAATTCACAGCAACAACCCGCCTGCTGCGACGCCTGAGTCCCGATGTTCTTTTCCTGGCAGAAATCGGTGGCAGCATGGAACTTGCCCTCCTCCAAAGCGCACTCAAAAAATCAGGATTAAATTTGCCAAACAGCAAAGTTCTCCAGGCAACCGACACCGAACGCCGAACGGCTCTGCTGACCCGTTTCGAAATTACCACCGACGCATCTCAGGCTCACGTCCCCTTTTCGCTTCGAGGCCAGGCCTTTGCACTCGAACGTGGAATCCTCGACCTGATTCTGGAAACCCCCAACGAAACACGCTTCCGCTTTATCGGCCTGCATCTCAAATCCCGTCTCGAGTCCGCCCACTTTGATCAGGCAGCTTTTCGACTTCGCGAAGCCCATAAAATCCGGGAACATCTCGACGAAATTTTTGCCGGAAAAGAAAAATTACCTCTTCTCGTCGCGGGCGATCTGAACAGCACTCCCAACGAAGAAATACTTAAAATAATCCTCGGCGTACGCGGAACTCCGGGATATCTGCACTCGATTTCTCTCCGGGACAAACGCAATGAAGTCTGGACGCACTACTGGAAAGAAGCTGCTACTTATTCCAAAATCGACTACATAATAGCCTCGCCGGAGCTGGCAGCATCTGTCGTCCGCAGCAAATCCGGCATTGATGCCGCCCGTGATGCTCACCTCGTCAGTGACCATCGAGCTATTTTTGCAAATTTTAAAATCACAAAATCCAAATAGCAACCCGCCCCTCTACACCTTTTACAATGAAAATTTTTCGCCGAAACTCCCTCGTCCGCTTTTTCACCCTGGTCGGAATTTTTTTCCTGACAAATTTGTCCCAGGCAGCGACCTCAGCACCTGCTCAGAAAAATACACCGGCAGCAAAAGCCTGGGCTGCCGTCACCGCCCTCGACAGTGGCCCGGAAAAACAACCCAAATCCCGGGAAGAAGCCAAGCGCTACTTCATCGAGCACCTGCAACTCCAGGAAAAATTACTTAAAAACTACCTCGCTGACTTTCCAAAAAGTGAGCATACCTTTGAGGCCAGGCTGCGACTGATTCGAACCCACTCTGCCATCGGTACTTTCCAGGGCGACCGCAATGCCCGCAATGAGGCCTACGGCAAACTCGGAAAACTCGAAAACTCCCCCGGAATCACCCACCGGCAGGCAGCCGATGCAGGGTTTGCCCGCGTCTCCATCCTTTTTCAAAAAGCCCGGCATCGCAATAAAGCACTCCAGGAATCGGTCGTCGCTGCCGCTCGGCATTTTTACCACACCTACCCCGACGACCTGCGTTCGCCTCGCGTCCTCGTCGAGGCCGCGACAATTTGCGATGACAACCCGAAGTTAAAACGCGAACTCCTGGAAACGGCTCTCCAGGCAACACGCGAAGACGAGCTTAAACAGCGCATCTACGACGACCTGAAGCGACTCGCACTCCTGGGCCGCCCGAGCAAGCTAACCTTCCCGGTTTTAAAAGGAGCCGATTTCGATCTGGCGGCTTATCGCGGAGAAGCTGTCGTTATGGTCTTCTGGGCAGCCAGCTCACCGCACAGCCTCATCTGGATAAAGGAATTTTCAGAGCGTATTGCTCCTCTCGTAAAAAAAGGTAAATGCCGGGTTGTCACCTTCAGCCTTGATGAAAACCGGAGCGATCTGGAGGAGATGATTTCCGCCCTGCAGCTCCCCTACCCCGTAGGCTTCGACGGCAAAGGCTGGAACGGTAAAATCGCCCGTGACTACGGGATCAATGCCATCCCCACTGTCTGGATTTACGATCAAAAAGGCATCCTGCGAACCCTCAACGCTCGCGATAACTACGAGCAAATCATCAACGAACTGACCGGCGGCAGAAACTAATACCAGTATAAAAGCACATCCGGAAACCTGCTTTTCGGCAGAGAGGCCGGACAAAATTTTGGAGACAATGCGAAAAAATACACGCTGGCCTTGCCCCAACGTGCATCTTTTCAACGCGTCTCCAGGGTTTTGAACAACACTGTGTTGAAAATGAGCTTTTGGGGTGTACCCATAATAAAGATTCTTTTTTATTGAACAATCCTACCAATCTCTCTAAAAGCGAACACACTATGATAAAGCCCCTGGTTACCCTACTTGGATTACTTCTCACAACGTCAATCGTAACTGCCGATATCCAGGCGCCTCCCGCCTCCGATTACGGCCCGACCCGCAAACTTGGCCGCGGCATCGGTAACATTGCCTTCGGACTGAGCGAGATTCCCGACTCCATTTTCAGCATCAATTACTCCGAAGGAAACTCCGCCGCATGGAGCTACGGAGTTGTTCGCGGCATTGGACGCTCCTTTGCTCGCCTCGGCTATGGTTTTTACGAAGTGGTCCTCTTCGCCGCTCCAAATTACAAAGGAACTTACGAGCAGCCCTACCCCAGCGATATTCCCTGGATTTACTCGGGCTACGCAGAGTTTCCGCCGGAGCTTGGATTTGAAACCCGCTACAACTACGTTCGGGATTATCAACGCACTCCCTGGTAAAGACGAGAGAAACTCAGAATCCCTGTTTTTCGAAAATGTCCTGCCAGGACGTTTCATTGAAACCGATCAGAACTTTCTGGTCGGTTTTTTTGTGTCCGTTCAGCAGCACAAACGGCCGCTTCACAAGATTTCCGTTGCCGGCCAGGAGCTTCAATGCCGCATCATCACTCAGAGTCGGAAGTGTTTTTGACAAACCAAGCTCCCGATAGTCTTTTCCCGAACGATTAAATAATTTTCCACGATCCCCTTCGACTTCCTTCAGCGCCAGTTGCAATTCCGGCAGCGACGGGGGAGTTTCTCTTATCGCGACTTCCTTATATTTGATCCCTTTTTCTTTAAGAAAAGCGATCGCCTTCCGACAAGTCCCACAACCCGAATACGAATAAATTTTAAGCATCCCTCAGAAAAACCATTTCAGGAAAAACCCTCAAGCTTCTTCACCGAAAAACTCTTCCGCAGCGATTTTTTTCTTTCGCCCGGCAAGCATTGCATCGATTTCGGCCAGGCTCTCACGCATTGCCCGTTTAGCCACACGCCCGCTAAGCCAAATAATAACTACGGTAATAACAGCCCCAAACCCATAAAAAGCCCAGGAAGTTTCCCCCTCAGCAAGATTTGCCTGCGACCGGGCAATCGACCCCAGCAAAGCACCCACATAGGAATAGGCCGCACTGATCGGAATAAAACCCGCCCAGGAAGCCAGCGTATAGCGCAAAACCGAAATTCGCGTTACCCCCGAAATATAGCTCACGATACTGTGCGGCAAAATTGGCGAGAGACGACTCAGAAAAATAATTTTCCACCCCTCTTTATCAATCGCAAGGTCCAGAGCCAGAAAACGCCGGCTCTGATCCAGCTTCCTCAAAAGTAGTTTACGAAAAATAAAGCGTCCCGCCAGAAAACTCGCCATCGCCCCAATGGCCGAACTGATCGACACCAGCACCGTCCCAAGCCAGAAGCCATAAATCGCTCCCGCCCCCACCGAAAGCACAGAACCCGGTAAAAAAGTCATTCCGGCCAGGCTGTATAAAATGATAAAAAGTATCCAACCGATGAGCCCCTGCCCCTGGATCATTTCCAGCCACTGTGCAAATAGTTCATTCCAATCCACTCCGGACTTGATAGTGTTTCCCTCCATACAGTGCAAGTGCTCTGATTTCATTTTCCACCCCATACGTGTCAAAAATTTCACATATACCGAAGTGACAAATAATAGCCCGGTGCATAAGCAAGCCCGACTTTTTAAATGAAAACTTACCGAAGCTGCTGGATTTCCGACTTCCATCTCGGCACAAAAGGATGCCAGGCCTCTCTCCTGCTCGATTTTTTACGCGATCTCAACTGCGAAACTCTCTACCTCGTCGGCGACATCATCGACATCTGGGCCCTGAAACGAGGAATCTACTGGCCCCAAACCCACAACGATGTAATCCAAAAACTCCTGCGCAAAGGCCGTAAAGGAACAAAAATTATCTATATCCCCGGAAATCACGATGAATTTGTCGCCGACTTCATCGGAAACTACGCCAGTGTTCACATCCAAAAAAATGCGATCCACACCTCTGTCAACGGGCAACGACTACTCATTATCCACGGGCACGAACTTGACATCGTCGTGCAGCATCTCGGCTGGCTGGCACATCTCGGAGACATTGGTTACAAACTACTTATGCGACTCAACGGCCTCAACAACACCCTGCGCCACCTCTTCGGCCTTCGCCCCTGGTCGCTGAGTGCCTTTGTCAAAGCCGAGGTCAAAAATGTCGTGGGATTTATCGGAAAATTCGAGGA
>JBKEBM010000126.1:0-14355 GCA_047973165.1 Chthoniobacterales bacterium | reverse complement strand
TTCCCACGGAATCAAAATACAGATCATTACAGCCTCGGATTTTTTCTCCCTCGTATTCACTCACTTCCGAGCGCAGATCAGAGCCATCCAACTCCATGCTCAAAATTCCCAATTTCATATCTGCAATCCAGATGCGCTGATCGGCGGAAGTCTGCAGACCGGCAGGGATTCCCCCCGTATTTGCCCGTTCGACGGGAACTCCATCCACGATTTCCAGGATGGAGCCTTTGCCTGGCTCGACCATAAAAATACGCCCATCCTCTGTGGTGCACGGCCCCTCACTTCCCCTGATGTTTTCTGCGACTTTTTTGTATTCGAAATCAGCCTCCATTCCGCGACCTTATATAAAAAATAAATCGTGACGACTGAATTATGGGTACACCCGGAAAGCTGCTTTCCGCCTTCAGAGTCTGTGTTTTCGCCTCATCCTCTTTTAATCTCACCCTTTCTTTCCATACACATGAACTTCCCGGATGAAGCAAAAATATTACCCGCTTTTAATCCTGCCTTTTATTTTTCATCCACCTGTAACAGATTCAGAATACGAGTATGAAAAATTACGATTTTGTCATTTTGGGAGGGGGCAGCGCAGGCTATGCCGCCGCACGAACCGCCGCAGACGAGGGACTTAAAACCGCAGTCGTCGAAGGCGGAAAAGAACTCGGTGGTCTCTGCATCCTGCGCGGCTGTATGCCGAGCAAAACCCTGCTGGAATCGGCCAATCGATTCCGCGAATTGCAAGCCGCCCCCCTCTTTGGGCTGCAAGCCAAAGACATCTCTTACGATGCCGTCGCAATCCAAAATCGCAAGCGGATACTCATCAAAGAATTTGCCGACTACCGGGCAGAGCAGCTCCGCTCCGGCAGCTTCGACCTCCTGCGAGGGCAGGCCCGCTTTTTGTCTCAAAACGAAATCGAAATCCATGGCCCGGATTCAAAAAACGAGAAAATTACCGCCCAAAGTTTTTTGATTGCGACAGGTTCGACAATTAACGTTCCAAAAATTCCCGGCCTTGATTTGCAGGGTATCCGGACGAGTGATGATCTTTTAAATACAGAGTTTATTCCGGACTCTGCCATTGTTCTTGGTGCCGGTCCGGTCGCTTTGGAAGGAGCTTATTTTTTAAATGCGTTGGGCTGCAAAGTGACACTTCTCCAGCGCAGCAATCGAATTTTAAAAAGTGTGGACCCCGATGTCTCCACGGCTCTTCTTCATGCACTCGAAAAACAGGGTATGAAAATTTTTGTCGATGCAGCTCTGCAAAAGGTCGAGCACTTCGAGGAAAAATGGCAAATTACTTATCGGCACGAGGGGCAAAACAAAACCGTCCAGGCAGATTTTGTCCTGAATGCACTGGGCCGAAAGCCCAACACCGAAAGCCTGAATCCCTCTGCCGCCTCAGTAAAAATAGCTCCGGGTGGCCAACTCGAAACTTTGGAGACGCAGCAAACAAGCTGCCCTCACATCTTTGCAGCCGGTGATGTCTGCGGCCCCCACGAGGTCGTGCATATCGCTGTCGCCCAGGGAGAAATCGCTGCCCGCAACGCCGCTCGTATCCTCAGGCGTCGCACGGATGCCCTGGAAAAAACGGACTACCGACTCAAGCTTTTTGCCACCTTTACCGAACCCCAGGTGGCCACCGTCGGACTCAGCGAGGCCGAGGCTGAGGCTGCCGGGATTCCTTTTTTCAGCGCATGTTACCCCTTCGACGACCACGGTAAATCGCTTGTTCTCGGGGAAGAGGAAGGCTTTGTAAAACTGCTTGCCCGGCAGGATAGCGGCGAGATTATCGGAGCTTCGGTCATCGGCCCCGAAGCAAGCGAACTCATCCACGAAGTCGTTGTCGCAATGAATTTTCGCGCTGGTGTTTCGCAGTTTGCGGCCATCCCGCATTACCACCCGACCCTGAGCGAAATCTGGACCTACCCCGCAGAGGAAATTGCGGAAAAGGTAGTTGCTGCTAATTCACAAGGTTGATCGGGGAGCCTGCGAGGAAGGCCGATATGTTTTTTGCAGTCTGACTCATGAGTCGCTTTCGTGCTTCGAGGCTGGCCCAGGCAATGTGCGGTGTGATGAGCAGGCGTGGACAGCCGATCAGTGGATGGTCGGGCCGCATGGGTTCGCCGGAAATCACATCAAGTCCGGCTCCGGCGATACTGCCAGTGTGCAGAGCCTGGGCCAGGTCTTCTTCGACGATGAGCGGACCACGTCCGGTGTTGATGAGGAAGGCTGATGGTTTCATGCCTGCCAGGCGTTCGGCATTGACGAGGTCTTTGGTTTCCGGCGTCAGCGGGCAGTGCAGGCTGACAAAATCCGCCTCTTTGAAAATCGTATCGGTTTCGGCCCAGGTAAATTTTTCCGGGCCGACCGGGAGAGGATTTTTGTGAGAGCGGGAGGAGGCGAGGACACGCATTCCAAAGGCGTTTGCGATTTCGGCGACGCGGCGTCCGATACGTCCGTAGCCGATGATGCCGAGAGTTTTTCCATGCAGCTCGATCAGCGGAGAGGTTGTAAAAGAGAAATCGGGGCAGCGTATCCAGCCTCCTTTTTCGACGGCAACAGCGTGTTTGCCGACGTGTGAGGCGAGTTCCAGTATGAGCGCAAAGACAAACTGTGCGACAGATTCGGTGCTGTAGGCCGGGATGTTTGAAACAGGAATGCCGCGTTCCCGCGCCACAGCGATGTCGATGGTGTCGTAACCCGTCGCCAGGGTGCTGATGAAGCGGAGGTTGGGCAGTTTTTCAAGAGTCTCTTTGCGAAGAGGAACTTTGTTTGTGAGGATAATTTCAGCGTTTTCGGCACGGTGAAAAATTTCCTCTGCTGCGGTGCGATCATAGACTTTGAGAGGTCCACAGGCTTCGACTTCAGTCCATGGATTGTCGCCAGGATTGAGAGTGAAGCCGTCAAGAACGACGATGTTTTTTGAAGTCATCAGAAAGTATCAGGACATGAATTTGATACTGAAAGGGTAGTCGGGAGCATGGCCTTCGCTGACACGCATCGACCCACGAATGGTTCCGTAAAGCCAGACGCAGAAAACAATAAGGAGCATCGGGATACCGATCAGAACTGCGCAAAGAATGGTCGAGATGATTCCGTAAATCGTCATGGATATCTGAAAGTTGAGCGTGTCTTTTCCAACCTGATCGAGTCGGGGAGATTCCTGTCGTTTGAGCAGCCAGATCACGAGTGGGCCGATCAGATTTCCCAAAGTTGGTACCCCAAGTCCCAGCAATGCGCTCAGGGGCACGGCGACGAGCCAGGGGTGGTTGTCGGGGTTGTTTTGAGGTTGCGGTATTTGCTCAGGTGGCAGATTAGGTGATGAATTTTCCATAACAGATTTATTAATATATTTTCAGGAAAGCAGAGCCTGGATTTGAATTTGCCAGACGCACCAGGGGCGGCTAGTTTATGGCTTTGTGAAATTTTATCACTCTTTATTTGTTTTCTTTTTTATGGGAATTTCCGGAACCTCATTTTTATCCGGGGCGACCCTGCCGCCCTCGGTGGTGTTCGTAGGTAAGGATCGTTTCAATACTCTTGTCGATCAGGCGAAGCGAAAAAATATCCCGACGTTGCCACTCGGCGACAGGACCGTGCGGCTGGGCCTGGCTCTTGTCGGGACGCCGTATGAAAACTTTACCCTCGAACTCGACGACCGTATCGAAGCTCCCAGCGTGAACATGCGCGGCATGGATTGCTGGACACTTTTCGAAATCGCTTTGGGAACAGCACGCGCCTTTTCATTGTCGCCCAGGCCGACTTCCACCGATCTTTTAAAAATGATCGAGCTGGACCGCTACCGCGGCGGCAAATGCACCGGGCGTTTCGATTCGCGACTGCACCATCTCGAAGACTGGATTCGCGATAATAAACGTCGAGGACTTGTCGAAGACATCACTCCGAAACTGCCGGGTGCTACCCATGTGAAGCGAAATATGGAGTATATGGGAACGAAGTGGAAAAACTTCCGTCAGTTAAAAGCTGATCGAAGCCTGATACCGTTTTTTCAAAAACTTGAGAGAGATCTCTCGCGACGGGGAATTTATTACGTGCCCAAAAATCGGGTTAAATCGATCGAAAAATATCTCCAAAACGGCGATGTGATCTGCATCGTCACAAACTGGCACGGGACTTATACCTCGCATGTTGGCCTCGCGGTGAAGCAGCCCAACGGTCGCGTTCGTTTCCTCCACGCTTCGCGGGATGAGCGGAAAGTGATCCTCGACGATACGATTACGGATTATCTTTATCGTTACGACAAGCACGCCGGAATCATGGTTGCACGACCAAAGGATATACGTCGCTGAGTTTTCGTTTTGTTAGGAGAGAAAAGAATATGAAAAAAAGAATCATCATATTATTTTTGCTTTTGTGCTGTCTGGTCTGGGCAGTCCGGGCTGCATACGGCTGGCTGAGTATTCATCCCGTGGCAGGGAGTGGCGGGGTTTGGTTTCCGGTGAAGCACGAGCTTTCGGTCCGCTCCTTTTTACAGGGCGACTCACGCTGGGGAGAAGACTTTCTCGGGCCGACAAAAGATACTCTCACGCAAGTGGGCTGTGCAGTAACCTCTGCCGCAATGGTCCTCGATTTTCACGGGATTAAAACGGACCCGGGAGAGTTAAATTCTTTCCTCACAAAATTACCGGGTGGCTACACTCCGGAGGGGTGGATTTACTGGGAAAAAGCAGCGGAATTATCGCCCGAAAAAAGTGCCGGACTACTGCCGCACTACGAGGCAGGGGCAAGCCACGCACTCATCGACATGAATCTCATTCGTGGGAATCCGGTGATTGCTCGTGTCCGCTTAAAAAACGGAATTACGCATTTTGTCGTCATCGTCGGAAAGGACGGCTGGGATTATTTGATCCTCGATCCTGGCTCCGCCGGCGCAAAGGGGGTTTATCCCCTGAAAGACCTGGGTGTTCCGGTAAACGCACTTCGCTTTTACGGGATTCCCGGATGATTTTCTCTCTTTTGCCTGTCTTCCTGCTTTCCTTGTTCGATGTAGCTTTTCTCGTTTAGTATCCTGCCCGGGATGGATAGAAGTCCGTTGGGCTAAGTTCAAAAAACAACCGGAAGCAGCTTCTCAACCCCCGGACTTTGGGATGCTGTCATGTTACGACACTAAAACAGATATTTCTTTTTCTTCATCAGGCCGATCCTAAGATGGGGCGACCGCCAGCCACTTTCAAATTTTTGGAAATCTTATGCGATAGCTGTGGAAAATAACATTGCTTCCACATTCGCTTCCTGTGTCTATCTCTCTGAAATGACACGAACTTTACTGCTCCTGGTTCTCCTGCTTACGATGGGTTTGACTTGTGCTGCAAATGCTTCCGCAGCAGAGCGTATGGTAGATATGCGCCCGGTAAAAGAGTGGATGGAAGCTTGTCGCAACCTAAAGACACTTTCTGCCGATATTACTCAGTCGCGATCACTGAAAACACTTCGCAAACCTATCATAAAATCCGGTCGATTTTACTTTAAATCCCCCTCCGATTTTCTTTGGGAAATTGGATCAAACGACGGCACTACTAAGCAGTTAGCAGACTCCATCGTCCTCCGTCATCACCAGACACTCTACCTTATCGATCCCAAAAAAAGACAGGCCAAATCCTTCTCCATTGATCCTGACCAACCCAACATCAGGCATCCTGCACAAGCTATGGTCGAGCTTCCACTCGGTCTTGACTATTCCGATTTTAAAGACAAATTCCTCATCCTCGACCTGACACAAAAAGGGACTCAATATAATTTAAAAGTCCTCCCCCGGGACGCTCGATCTCGCAAATATCTGCGTGAAATCAGTATTGTCTTTGATTCCGGAAACCACGATTTAATAAGTATAGAAATCCTTTTTCGCGACGGCTCCTTACTCGGCAACACCTTCTCCAACGTAGTGAAAAATAAGCCTGTTTCTGACACGACCTTTGATTTTGACTTTACGGGTTACAAGCTCATCCATGCGAACGATTAAATCGGCGAGTCTTGTTTTATTATCCCTTTTCGTTTTCATCGGACTGACGAAAATCACTTTCAATGTCGATATTCTGAGTCTGCTCCCGCAGCATTTGAAGCAGGTTCAGGGACTCTCACTCTTTCTGAAAAATTTTGGCCAGTCCGAAGAATTTATTATCACTCTGGAGCAAAAACCAGCCGACGAAAAAGTAAGCTCTCTCTCCACGCTGGCCAGCGCTGAAGACATGGACGCTGCGATCCGCTCCCTTGCAAAGGAGCTTCGCTCCCATCCCGACATCATCGCTCGCGTCGTCGATCAGTCTCCCTGGGAGAGCGATACTACCGGCCTTGGTAACCTCCTTGCTTATCTGCTTCTCAACCAACCCAGCGATAAATTCACCGCCCTGAGCAAGCAACTCTCTGCCAAGCAGGCACCGGAAACCCTGCAAGCCACACTTGACGAACTCGCCTCTTCCTTCTCCCCGCAAACCATCGCACTCAGCAGCTACGATCCCTACCGCCTGACCCGCTCTCTGCTGGAGTCCGAAACCACCACATTTTTTTCAGACGGCGAACGCTCCGAGTTTTCCTCCTCCGACGGACTCTTCCGAATAATCTATGTTACTGCAGCTCAGCCCTTCAAAAACTACCGGGAAACTGCCGACTGGATCGCCAGGATTCAAAACATTTGCGACACCTGGCGCGACAACCAATCCCTGCCGGACCTGCAGTTTGGATTCACCGGCGAACCCGCCTTTGTTGCAAGTATTTCAGAAACCCTGGAGTTCGATACGATCACTTCAGTTGCAGCGACGCTCTCTGTCATTTCGCTCCTGTTCTGGATTTGCTATCGCCGCTTAAAACCGCTGTTTGTTCTCCTCCTCATGCTGACGCTGACCTTTATTATCTCCCTGGGTCTGGCCGGAATTTTTCTCCAGGAACTCACGGTCATGAGTATCGGCTTTGCGGCTGTGATGATCGGACTCAGTGTTGATTACGGATATTTTATTTATCAAAAATCCCTGCATCACGAGGGGACTTTACGTGAGTTCCAGGTGGAATGCATCCGCAACATCATGTGGACCGCCGGAACCACCTCCGCTGCTTTTTTTGCTCTGAATCTGAGCAGCCTGCCAGGTCTCTCTCAACTTGGAAGCCTCGTTGCCATCGGTGTTTTGGTCGCCGCCGGTATTATGATTTTAATTTTTGCGCCGCTTGCTCTCCGCTGGCATCAAAGATCCGGCAACGCGCTTCCGCCATCCACAAATAAAATACACCGGCTTTTTTACTCAGAAAAAATTCACCGTATCGGCTCCGCTCTCGCTATCCTGCTCGTCGCCGCTTCACTCGCAGTATTACTAATTAACGGCTGGCCGGGCATCGACTCCTCTCTTGATAAGCTCCGCCCAAATAAAAGCTATGCTTACGATGCAATGGACCGAATTTACTCCCGGATTACCGAAAATCAGAGTACTCTTAATCTTCTCATTTCAGGCACAAACGAAGATCAGGTTCTGCAAAAACTCCACCACGCAGACAATCTTCTCGCCGACGCCCGCTCCCGAAAAATCATCAGGGAATACCAACTCCCGCTCTCTCTCTGGCCATCAAAAAATAACCAATCCGCCAACCGCTCTCTGGCGCAGGATATCGCCGCTGAAAAGCCCCGCCTGGCTCTCACTTTAAAACAAGCCGGATTCACCGACGACGCGTTTACACTCACTTCAAAAATCCTCGATCAATGGATACTTGCAAAAACCCCCTCCCTACTCTGGCCGACGGGAGAAGTCTCCGAGTGGATTACCCGGCGCAGCATCCGACATAATTCAGAAAACGCCGAAACTTTTCTCGCCTGCGGATTTATTTTTCCCGGCAAAGACACCTCCGATCAGGAACTATCCGACATCTTCATCGAGTCACCGGAAAACGCCGATATCTACTTAATCAGTTGGCAGTCCCTCTCCGATGAGTTGATGAAAATGATACCCCGCGAACTTTACCTGGTCGTCTCCGGACTGCTGGGCCTCGTAATCATTTTGCTCTGGATTGGCTTTCGCAGCTTTCGCGAGATCGTTATCCTGTTGCTGACACTCCTCTGCGTCTTTCTCACACTCACCGGGACGATGAGTGCTCTCGGCATGACATGGAATTTATTTAACATTGCCGCCATCCTCCTTCTCCTCGGGACAGGAATCGACTACGGCATCCTCTTACTTCTGAGATTAAAAGAAAACAACGGCAACCTTTCCGAAGCCCGGGGTTCTCTCGGTCTCATCATCTGCATCTGCGCCATATCCGCTGTCGCCGGTTTCAGCAGCATCAGTTGGGCAAACCACCAGGGCCTCGCCAGCCTTGGCATTACCTGTGCTCTCGGCCTGACCATCGACGCATTCCTTTCCCTCTTCCTGCTGCCAATCCTTTGGAAACTGATCCATCGGCAAAAATAATTGCTAAAAACCTTTTGCCAAACCGGAAAAACCTGTCATCAGTCCTTCCGTTCATTCGCTTTTCTCCACATGAGGAGTGACGAGACAGACTTAAAAAACGCCTCGCACCGAAACGGATAACGGTCCTGAATTTTCGCCTGGTTTTCGATGAGCGATTTCCTTCGGGATACCAACAAAAAACCATCTCATCGATTGCTCAGCGCAGCAAAATTCCAAAACCAAAAAATCTCACAGCGCTGTCGAAGACCATGAATACGACTACATTTGAGGCCGTGGCTCTTGCCGCACCCATCCAAAAAGCACTCGCCAAAAAAGGCTACACCGAAATGTCGCCCATCCAGGCACAAGCCATTCCCGTCCTTCTCGAAGGCCACGATCTCATGGCCTGTGCCCAAACCGGAACAGGCAAGACGGCCGCCTTTGCCCTGCCCATTTTACATCAAATCTCGGGTCTGCGCCGACGTCCTCAAAGTCATGAAATTCGAGCTCTCATTCTGACTCCGACTCGCGAACTCGCCGTGCAGGTTGCAGAGAGTTTTAAAACCTACGGTAGCAACATCCGCCTGCAGGTCGGCCTCGTTTACGGAGGCGTTTCGCAAAATCCCCAGATCCGCAATCTCCAAAAGGGACTCGATATCCTCGTCGCCACACCAGGTCGCCTGCTCGATCTGCACGAGCAGGGATATGTCGATTTTTCTGCTGTTGAGTTTTTTGTTCTCGACGAAGCCGACCGCATGCTCGACATGGGCTTTATCGGTGACATTCGTCGCATTGCCGGGCACCTTCCGAAAGATCGCCAGACACTTCTTTTCTCAGCAACCTTTGCACCGGAAATTAAAAAGCTCGCTGCAGACCTCCTGCACGAACCCGAAAACATCAGCATCGCTCCCGATGCAACAACGGCCGAGCGTGTGGACCATCGTGTCCTCTTTATAGAAAAAGACGACAAACAAAACCTGCTGCTAGACCTCATTAAAGATCGCGCCGAAAATGCTGCGGGCGAACGCACACTCGTCTTCAGTCGCACACGCCACGGTGCACGCCGACTCGCCGAAAAAATCAAGCGTGCCGGTATCTCCGTCGATGCCATTCACGGCGATAAAACCCAGGCTGCACGCCAGAAAACCATCGACAGCTTTCGCGACGGACGCATCCACGTTCTTGTAGCAACTGATGTCGCGGCTCGCGGCCTGGATGTCAAAAATATTACCCTTGTCGTAAATTTCGACCTCCCAATGGAAGCCGACAATTATGTCCACCGTATCGGACGCACCGCCCGCGCTGGTAACAGCGGTTACGCCATCTCCTTTTGTTCCAACGAAGAACTTCCCTTATTGCGACAAATCGAGCGCTTCATCCGACAAAAAATTAACGTAGAAGCAACCCATAAATACCATTCCGAAAAAGCTCTGGAGGCTTACCAAAGTGGACGTGATGGCAGCGGCCCACGCAGGCGCAGCCGAAGCCGTCCCCGTCGCAGACAAAGCGCCAGCCGCAGCAAAGACGGGCAAAGAAACGAGAAACCTCGCAGCAGTCAGCCCGGCAATAAACCCACACACAAGCGCCGTTTCAATCGCCGCAGGGGAAATAAAAAAACAGGCGGACCTGCGACCTGAAGGTAAACTTGTCGCCTTCAGTCAGAGCTGCTCATAGGGCATCGAAAAAGTATCTCCCCCCTCGATTTTGCCGCTCTGCAGACCTTTATTAAACCAACGCATACGCTGCTCCGAAGTCCCGTGAGTAAAGGCATGGGGCACCACCCGCCCCTGGGTTTTTGACTGAATGGCGTCGTCGCCGATTGCATTCGCTGCACGCATTGCCTCCTCAATATCGCCCTGTTCGAGATACTTCTGCGAATGGTGAGTCCAGACGCCGGCCAGATAGTCCGCCTGCAACTCCAGGCGCACCGAGTATTGATTGTAATCCGGCCTCCCGCGCATCGCGGAGACCTGGTCTGAAATCCCCAGCAGCTTCTGGATATGATGCCCGACCTC
This sequence comes from Chthoniobacterales bacterium, assembly GCA_047973165.1. GTDB lineage: Bacteria > Verrucomicrobiota > Verrucomicrobiia > Chthoniobacterales > JBKEAD01 > JBKEAD01. The sequence continues at coordinate 3,953 of JBKEBM010000126.1, read as the reverse complement.
ATGCGCCACGACGTAAGCCTGGGCAAAATCTCCCGGCGAGCGAAAGGTTTTTGCCAGCTCATCATAAAACCCCAAATCAATATAGATCGTCTGATCTGCCGGGCAGTAAAAAGGCCCCATCTGAGCACTTCCCATACCACAGCCTGTATTTACCCGGCCACGATAGATGACCATTTTCGGCAACACATAGTTTTTTCCCAGGCGTTGAAATTCCCGTGTCCACACATCCTCATTATCTGCCAGAACCACCTTCACAAACTGGAAACGCTCCTGTTCCTCCGGACTCACCTGCACCGGGCCGGAGCTTTGCGAAACCGCTCCATCCCCGAGAAAATGCTGCGGATTTATTAGTCCCAGTTTCCATCCCAGCAGGAAAAGAACCACGGCTATTATGATTCCTTTAAAACCAAAGCGCTGGCCGATAAAGGATAGCAGATTGGAACTGAGATTTCTCCGTCCGCCACCAAACCCACCGACACGATCGCCACGAGCATCCCGCACATTTGCACTCTCACGTCTGCCTCTCCATTTCATAATATTAAAAAAATTGCTAATCAGCCCTCAGTCAGACCAGGTAAAAGTCCGGAGGGAAAATTCCCGTAAATCATCTGCCGTCACCTGCCGCAGCGCAAGCCATAAATATTTTGTTAAAAGTGCCGCAGCACACCGTTTCTTAATCGACAAAGTTTGTCATAACAGCACACACTTGCGCTGAAAAAATTGCTAAAAGCCGAATTTAACCCTCTCATTTATGTCTGTCCAACTCATCAACTGCAGCCGCGCGACACAAGGGCACGATTATACCAAGCTGCAGCAAGGTATTAAAAAACTTGGTTCATGGTGGCACTGCATCGAAGCGATATGGATTGTGGATACAAAATTTTCAACCGCAGATATAAGAGATGCACTCAAGCCGCACATCGGTGCCAAAGACCAGATTTTCGTGGCTCAACTCCAGGGCAACTGGGCAACAAGCGGCCTCAATGAAAAGTGCAATCAGTGGCTGACAGAAAACCTGGCTGAGTAGGCGAAGCGGCAGGGTTTGCAGGTTTCTTCTCTGTGGATGCCCCCTACTCCGGTAGGGTCGTTTTGATAAAGCGACCGCCTCGTATGAGAAACGCCACTCGCACGGTCACTACCAGTCATTTTTCCAAAATGACTCCTTATTGAAGTGACCTGCCGGGGATAAATCTGGGGACTGATATAAGCTCTTAAGGGGGGAGCAGGCTCAGCTAAGCAGCGCATTCACTTCTGCCTGGATTCCCGCCAGCTCTTCCGGGGGCATTTTATCGATAAATAAAACCCCGTGCAGGTGGTCGTGCTCGTGTTGGACCGCACGCGCAAGCAGGCCGTCGGCCTCAAATTCCAGCGTGCTGCCGTCCGGCAACTGAGTCTTCACAGACACGCGGGGCGGACGCTCGACCTCCCCGCTTATTCCTGGAAAACTCAGACAACCCTCACTGGCAAGCTCGGGTTCGCCGCTGCGCTCAACTTCGGGATTGATCAGAATCAGCGGCATGTAATCGGCAAAGTTCACCTTTTTTCCATCAACCCACATGCTTCCGTTTTCGCTGTCGCTGTCGTCTTCGAGATGGATCACACAGAGCTGAACGGGACGCCCTATCTGCTGAGCAGCCAGGCCGATACCGTTGGCTTCGTGCATTGTTTCAAGCATGTCGTTGGCAAGCTTTGCCAGTTTCTCATCGATTTTTTCGATGCGTCGTCCCTTCGATCGAAGGGTGGGATGTCCGTATTTTACAATTTCCAGAATCATTTTTTTAAAAATTTCTCAGGGTTATGGTGTGTCTGATTTGTTTGTGTCTTCGACAGGCTGAGCAAAAGCGGGGATGTTTTTGATTCCTGCCTCTTTTAAAATATCGAGGACCTGGATGATGACGCCAAACTCCGCCACCCGGTCAGCCTGCAGGGCCAGGGCGCGATCCGGGGTTAATACGAGTTGCTCCTGGAGCGTAGCGGCCAGCGTGTCCAGTGTCAGTTCCTGATCGTCGAGAGCGATATTTTCTGCGTCGAGCACGCGGAGGACAAGCGGCTCCTGTTGTTCGCCTGCCTGCGGCTGTGCCGTTTTTGATTCCGGCAGGTTGATCTGCAACTGTGGGAGATTTTTCTTAAAGGTTGTCGTGACGATGAAAAAGATCAGCAGGATAGCGAGAATGTCCAGCAGGGGCAGAATGTTCAGCGTCGGGTTACGGCGTTTTTTTGAGTAGAAGCGCATACTTTAATCCTCTCTGTCTTCAAATGAAGACTTCGATTTTGTATAAATTTTTTCCAGTAGGTCAGCGGTGAGCGATTCCATCTCAACTGACATAACTTCTATCTTTCTCATAAAGTAATTGTAAGCAATGAGCGAGGGAGCCGCGACGCCCAGGCCGACAATCGTTGTGCTCAGAGCCTCGGCAATGCCTCGTGCCACGAGGGTCGGATCGCCACTGCCACTCAGATTTGAAAAAATTCCGATCAGGCCCGAGAGCGTTCCCAGCAGGCCAAAGAGAGGTGCCACACCGGTTGCGATTTCCAGAATCACGAGACCGGTTTCCATCCTGGCGACTTCATGGCGCGCTTTTGTCTGAACGGCTTCCAGAGTTTCGGAGCGTTTGTTGCGACGATGTGCCAGCAGGACATCCACGATTCTAGAAAGTGGAGAATTACTTCTTTTTACGGTGGTTTGAACGGAGCGAATGTCCTGACCCGGGCGCAGAGCAGTAATCGCATTTTGCAACTTTGCCGGCAGCACCGTTTCGTAACGAAGTGCGTTTCCGCGCAGGATAATGACCGTGAGAGAAACTATGCTCAGGAAGACAAGAAAGATCATGAAGACTCCTCCCTGGCGGAAAAAGTCGAGAACAGTGGTAAAGAATTCGGAATATATCATTTAGTTGGACAGGATGGTAAAAGTGTAATCGACCTCAATGCGTTCACCTTCGAGGACAGCCGACAACTCAGCAGGAATAGGTGGGATTTCAGCATCGATAATGGCTCGAATGCTGCAAGTCGCAAAACTTTCGTTGGAGGTATTTGTCAAAACTTTAACGCCTTTCACGGTGCCGTCGGCGTAAACCGTAAAACGAATGACGACGGTGCCAATATTAAAAAGGCCTATCTCGTTTTGAACATAGTAATACCAGCGAGACCCTATTGCATCCGAGAGTTGTTTTTTAAATTTTCCCAGTGGTGTGGAGGCAGCCGCCACGGAGGCACGTCCCCGCGTGCTGATGCCACCGCGGATGCGTGTCACCCGCCGCAGGGGCTGATAGCTCGCAGAATCAGCAGCCTGGTTTTCAGCAGGCGGCGAAACGGGCTCAGCTTTTTTAACAGGCCTCGGAGTGGGTTTCTCTTTCGGAGTCTTTGGCTTCAGCACCAGTGCATCGAGTATCGGTTCAGGAGTCGGAGTGGGTTTCTGGGTTGGTGAGGTCTGCGGCTCAGGCGTAGCGGGAGGAGAGGGTTCGGGCGAAAGTGTTGAGGAGAGTTTTTCTCCCACATTTTGCATCTGAGTCCAGAAATCCATTACAGACATTTCTTCTCCGTCCACAGACGGAAGCGGAGATGAGGAATCCTGCGGTGCCTCTTCCGATGTGGCCATCGTATTATTGTCCGATTCAAAAAGAGGATTCTCTGGCGCGGCATCGACCGCCTGGTCCGGACTCGTCGGCGCATAGCGCGGCTCAGATGGCGGAGTTTCCTCTTCCGGCGGCGGTAAGATGGTGAGTTCTATCATTTCGTCCTCGGGTTTGGGCGCGGGGATTTCAAATGCGATGAAAAAAGCAATGAGGAGAACGAGCAGGAAATGAATCAACAGCGACAGCAGAAATGCTACGGAGACATCGCGTGGCCTTTCGTGCATTCGTTCCTTGATAGTCCTTTTTTGAATCATGCTGCGGATGAGTCACTAAGCGCACCATGAATCCTTGCAGAATGAAACCAATATTGCTGCAAAT
>JBKEBM010000107.1:0-3776 GCA_047973165.1 Chthoniobacterales bacterium | reverse complement strand
TACTCCAGCAACTGGGATGCACAGGGACTCGGATTTTATCGTGAAGGGGCCGTTTGGTATCGCACACGCATCGATCTGCCTGCGCTTGACTCCGGCCAGGGTATGGGACTTTTTCTCGGTGGCTTCGATGATCGGGCTGAAGTGTGGCTGAACGGAAAATACGTGGGTGACAGCGGACGAAAGTTCAGCAGACCTGCTGTTTTCGATCTCACGGAATTTGTTAGCACCGATAAAAATCTTTTGGTGATAAAAATTTCCCGTCTCTCCAATATAAATGAAGCACTGACCGGAGGTCTTCTTCGCCCTGTCTTCGTATTCAGCGGCCCGCGCATCGAAAGCGGGAAAGAGACTCCAAAAAGCAACGAGCGTGTTCTGCCGGGAGGGACTTTTGAAAAAATAAAGTAGACAGAAAAGTTAAGAAATAATTTTTAAGGCGTGTCGAAATCGAATAGTAGCGTTCCTGCCAGTCGGAAGTTTTCGTTATGAAAGCTGTGAAAAATGACTGATGCTGTCTGCCATTATGAATCTGTATATCAAAGTCTGGTGCCCCTGGTGCATTGATGCCGTTAGCTGGCTGGAACAGCACGGTTTTGAATTTAGCACCCTCGACGTGCTGGCAGATGAAGCAGCCTTTCAGAGGATGCGTAAAATTTCCGGGCAGAGTAAAACCCCGACGCTGGAGCTTGACAATGGGGTTGTTCTGGCAGACTTCGATACAAAGCAGCTTGAGAAGTTTTTAAAACAGCATAACATGTTCGGGTAATGTTGTTTGATATTCTTATAGTGCTCGGCGTGGGAGTCATGAGTCTCGCTCTGCGTTCCGTTACCAATTCTTTTGTTCATCGTCTTGGCACAATTGGAATTTTCCTTACCTCTTTCTTAGTAGGCTGGCTTATTTGCAGCTCGGTATGGATTGGTATTTTCTTTGCAAGCCTTTGGTTGTTTCTGCCCTGGCTGGAAATACTGACACGCATACGCCACCTGCGCCTCCCTCTTGAACGTCGCCTGCAATCAATGACGCCTCCCTCTCGAAATCTGTTTTACAACTTCCAGGAGATTACTGAGGAGGTCGAAGCGGAGGGGTTTGACTACGTGGAAGATACTGGCTGGCAGCATGAAGGCCATCGCCATTTTTTTCGTCTTTTCTACTCCAAAGAACATCGCAGTCAGGCCGCAATTTGCCTCATTGAACAGGACGACATGGCTTTTTTTTACATCTCACTGACTTCTATTGATAAAAATGATCGCAGTCTTACCACCTGGAATTACCCTTTTTCTTACGGCCTGAAGCTCTCTCCCGGGATTCGCTTCAACCGTTATCCGCAGGAAGGACCCTTTGGTGATATTCTGGATAACCACCAGCTCTTTCTTTTAAATAACGGCTACTCGTCTGAAGATATGAAGGAACAGGATCCGGACAACCTTCGGGAATCCATCGAAAGCGAAATGAAGGAGCAGCTCCTTCACAACATTGATCGAGGACTTCTTATCCGTGAGGACAAACAATTCATCCGTTACACCGTTCGCGGATGGTTCTTTTTGTGGTTCCAATACCTGCGTGACCTGGTGCGTTTGTCGTGATGGTTTGCTCCGGGCGCAGGTATATATTTTAAACACGTCCGGACAGGACTTCTTCCTCGTAAGTCTTGATCTCACTGAGGAGTTGTAATTCATCGGGAGTTTCATTCCGCTCGCAAAATTCGGCCCAGATAATACCCCAGGGCATTGCTTTAAGCTGCTCAAGCAAAACAAGTCGCGACGTATAATCTTCCGCAAGCTCTGCCTCACGAAGTTTTTCCCGGGGTTCGAGTAAGGCACACAGGAGAGATTTTTGCGCAGCCCGTGTTCCGGTTGCCCAGGCGGCAATCCTGTTGATCGAGGCATCGAAAAAATCAAGTCCGATGTGCGTGCGTGGTAAAGCTTCACAGCGCACAAGCTCCTGCATGATTGCCTGAGTCGGATCATCGAACAAAACGACATGATCGCTGTCCCAGCGCACACCACGCGAAACGTGAAGCAGCAACTCGGGAACATACATCAGGATCGAGGAAATTTTATCCGCTACTCCCTCGGTTGGATGAAAGTGTCCGGCATCCAGGCAAAGTGCCGTCTGGTTCTTTACGGCATATCCCATGTAAAACTCATGCGAACCGACGACCATACTTTCTGAACCAATCCCGAACAGCTTGCACTCCACGGCATCAATGTGTTTCGAAGTCGGAAGTTTATCCGAAAAAATTTTGTCCAGGCTGTCCGCCAGTCGCTGGCGAAATGCCAGTCTGTCCACAGGAGTATCCTTCATTCCATCGGGCACCCATACATTCATGGCGCTGGGGGTTCCCAACTGCTCACCAAAAGCTGCGCTGATTATGCGGCTGCGCTTGCAGTGCTCGATCCAGAAATCGCGAATCGCCGTATCGGGGTGGCTCAGGGTAAAACCACTGTCTGATTTACTGTGAGAAAAACAGGTCGGGTTAAAATCCAGGCCGAGATTATTGAGCTTTGCCCAGTCGATCCAGCTTTGAAAATGATTAACTTCGATAGCGTCGCGATCCACTTTTTGACCTCCGAAATCTCCATACATCGCATGCAGATTTAAGCGATGGGTGCCCGGAACAAGCGATAAAACTTTCTCCAGATCAGCACGCAATTCCTTAATCGTGCGGGCCTTCCCCGGATAATTTCCGGTTACTGCCAGGCCGCTCCCCAGAGCTCCTGCTCCCTCCTCAAAGCCGACAACATCGTCTCCCTGCCAGCAGTGCAGCGAAATCGGTGTCTGAGCTAAAATCTCCAGTGCTTTTTCAACATCCACACCGATTTCTGAATAAGTTTCTTTTGCCTGCACAAATTGCAGTGCCCGTTTTTCTTTGTTCGATTGCATAGGGTTTTTAAAATAAAAAATGGTATTGCGTGCGGGATTCGAACCCGTGTTCCAGCCTTGAGAGGGGTGTGTTCCGGACCCTCCGGACGAAGGCGACGTTTAGTGAGAGCTAACCCGCAGAATTAAGCCACAGAATGCAAAGGCATCCCAGGCATTTTTTGCAAATTGCGTAAAAATCGCAAAAAAGCAAAAAAATGCTCCATCCGGGAAGTTCGTGTGTATGGAAAGAAAGGGTGAGATTGAAAGATGGTGAGGCAAAAACTGAATCCGGGAGGGTCGTGGTGACAAAACGACCGCGGAAGGTTGCGAGCGTCACACTACGCGGTCGTTAACAGTCATTTCCCTGAAATGGCTCTTTGCGATTGCCGTGGAGGCAGATATTTTGATCCCCTGAGATTGCGACCTTCCGGATGTGGCCAGCCGACTTCCTGTCAGGATTATTTCTCCGCGAGAATTTTACGAGCAATAGTGCCCCGCTTATTCCACGCCCTCCGTAAACTCATGGTTGGATATTTAAATTTTCTGCCTGCACCTCAATCATGCGCTGCGGAGGTGACGGTGGAGGATTTCTGAACTGAAAAGGAGGATAGCGAGAATCAGGAGGAAGGGGGCGAGAGGCGTGCTTTTTTCGTCTTTCTGTTCGCTGTTTATCTGATGGATTTTTTCAGAAATTTCTTCGGGGTTTTTGAAAAAGGTTCCGCCACTGGCTGTGGCAAGCTTTTGCAGGCGCTGGCGGATTTTCTCATTTGTTGCGGGAAGTTTACGGGTTCGGGCTGGGGTGATGAGCGGGGCATCCTGGCCGGGAAGAAAAAAGAGCTGGCTTTCCTGCGTGTTGGAAAGAGGAATTTCGGCCTGGTAGCGATTTGCAGCAATGAGGCGCAGGGGGAGAGGTTTA
>JBKEBM010000097.1:0-8507 GCA_047973165.1 Chthoniobacterales bacterium | reverse complement strand
ACCAGCAATGGCAGTCTCGGGGACCAGAGATTGTGATTTCTTTTCAAGATGCTCCGGGTATGGAACCGGGAAAAACTAATCTGATTTTTCGCGGTGTCGAGGCGGGGCGCGTTACGGGCGTGGACCTGGACGAGAAGCTGCAGCGGGTAGCCGTAACTGTGCGTCTCAAGGCTTTTGCCGAAGGCCTGGCACGAGAGGAAACAAAATTCTGGATCGACCAACCCGTAATTTCTCTGGAGGGGACTTCGGGGCTGGATTCACTGATCCAGGGAAACTCAATTCGCGCTCAGGCTGGTGGTGGACCCTATGCCACCTACTTTACCGCTCTCGAAACAGCACCGGTTTTCAATACCGGCGTCGTGCAGGGAAATACGATTCGTCTTTACGCAGACCCGCTCCCGCCGATTGTGCGCGGAGCACCGGTTTACTTTCGCGGGATGCTTGTCGGGCGCGTCGATCGTCCGAAAGTTCCAAAAAAAGAGGAGCCTTTCATCCAGGTTATTCTGGAAAAAGAGCAGGCTCCGCTCGTCAACTCAGCAAGTGTTTTCTGGATGAATCCTGCCGGCAGCATCAGTGCCGGACCCAGCGGGCTGACGATTTCCATGGCAGGCATCAATGCGCTTGTGCAGGGCAGTATTACTTTCGATGATTTTGGACATCCCGGAAAACCATTGGAAGGAACAGCAAGTTTCAGGCTGGCGAAAAATGAAGCTGAAGCGCGTGCGGTGGGTGAGCCATTTGAGATTCAGTTTGATGACGGGCGGACGATTATACCCGACGTTACGCCGGTTTGCTATTTGGGAGTTCCGGTGGGTTTGGTTGTGGCGGTCAAGCCTGAGCTTAATACCGGCATACTGAGTGCGACGGCCCGTTTGTATCCCGAATACGAGGCTTTGCTGGTGCAGGGAACGAATTTTACCCTCGTGAAACCCGAGATTTCACTCCAGGGGGTAACGGGACTTGAGACGCTTGTCACCGGTGCTTATATCGAGTTGAACCATCCTTTTTCTCCGGATGGGACAGCGGCTCTTCCTCCGGAGAGCAGACAGTTTTCCGGCAATACAGCGACGAGCGAACTCTGGGAAGAAAATCTGAAAGCGAAGCGCGGGCTGCATTTTTATGTCGAGGCGGACAAACTCCCTCCGCTTATCAAAGGAGCACCGATTATCTATCGCGGCCTGCCAGTCGGACGCATCGAAAACAAGAAGCTCAGCGCGGACGGCAAACCTCAACTGCTTGGCGTGCTGTGGGAAGAACATGCCGATCTTTTAAAGCCCTCGACTCGTTTCTGGCGGGTTCCGGCAACGGAAATTTCAGCCGGACCTGGTAGTGTAAAACTGGAACTATTTGGTTTTAAATCTCTTCTCGAAGGAGGCCTTACTTTTGATACCTTTGCTGGTGCTGAACCGCTGAAAGCAGAGCCAGCAGCAGGTGACAACACGGGGAACAAAGTGATAAAAAGCTACCCGTATTTTGCCAGCGAGGCAGCGGCGCGTGTGACTTCCTCACCGATCAAAATCGTTTTTGAAACGGCACGCGGTCTCATTGCCGGACAATCACAAATGCGCTATCTCGGCCAGCCGGTCGGACTTGTGGAAACCGTCGAGGTGCAAAAATCGAAGGTTACAGTCACGGCGCGTTTTTATCCCGGCTTTGAGTTTCTGCGTGGCAAGGGTTCTCACTTTTCACTGGTCCACCCGACGATCTCGCTCCAGGGCGTAACGGGGCTGGATACTTTGTTTGGCGGCATTTATATCGACTGCGCACCTTCTTTTGCGAAGCAGCATGGCTATGAGTTCAGTGGGACAGTCATTAGCAACCGCCAGCAGGTCATTACTGAAGAGGCTGGTTTTACATTTTACCTCACATCCTCGTCAACCACTGTAAAACCGGGTGCTCCTGTCCTCTATCGCGAATTACAAATTGGTGTGGTTTCAGATAAGGTGCTCTCAGAGGATGGCTCAAAAGTTATCCTAACGGTAGAAATCGAAAACCGCTTTTCACCACTGGTTCGCAAAAATTCGCGCTTTTGGAATGCGGGTGGCCTGACTGCGACTCTCGGTTTTATGAAATTCCGAATTCGCACGGACGACCTGATGGCCAGCGTCGGACGCGTGCAGTTCTCGACGCCCGGCGGACGTGATATGGCTGAGATCGTAAAAGCCGGACATACCTTCGAACTCCACAAAGGCCCGAAACACTCCTGGCTCCGCTGGGACGAAGCCCTGCCGCTCGAAAGCCTGGACGCTGCACAAAAGAAGTGAAGGAGTCGGTGCCGATTCGCTGGAATAACTTTTCAAGAGTCACGTTTTTGTTACATCAAATTTTTTTGACAAAATGCTTTGAGTGTTTCAGTGTGGGCATCTGAGAGTCACTCCATAACTCATCAACCAACCCCCAACTATGAACATGAAAAAATATCTCCTCACGATAAGCCTCGTAATACTGACAACACTGGGTCTGAATGCGGCTCAACTTATAAATGCTCCCGGTGTTGCTTACATCGAAAACTTTAATTCTTACAACGGAACTTCAACATTACCTGCTAACTTTACGTTTTCTGATAGTGATTTTACCCCAGGTGGGTATTACAACAGTGCCGCGTCCTATAATAATTCTAACAGCAGCTATGCGCTTTTTTCCTCTGCTGTTTCTTCAACCGACTTTTCCTTTGGCCAAAAAGGACCGACGAGCGGAACGGACTTTCTGAACTGGTCTTTTACAAACAACACCGGAGCAGACATCACATCGTTTCAGGTTTCCTGGGACTTTAAGCAGTTTTCTGAGTCTGGTCGTGCCACCACCTTGTCTTTTAATTACAATCCAAATAACACGGGATGGACAACCACGGGTATTACAGGCAGTCTTTCGTCCACAGCCACAACCAATGCCACAACTGCTAATCTATCTGACCCCCTCGTGGATGCCAAATCCGTTACAGTCGATCTGGCTGTTCCATTGGCTAACGGTGAAGGAATCCTTTTTGGCTGGGGCTTCCGCAGTGGGGTAGGTACTGGCGGAAACGCTCACATCGGCGTTGATAATATCTCAGTTCTCGCCATACCTGAACCCGGAACTGCCAGCTTGCTGACCCTCAGTTTTTGTGCCCTGGCCTGGGTCAGGCGTCGTCGAAATACCTGAGCGATAAAGCCTGCCGTCTCTACTTCCGAACCAGTTTCGTTTTTTTGGAAGGTCCCCGGCGTTTGGACAGGGTGTATTTTTTGAGAGGGCGTCTGGCTTTTACAGGAGTATTTTCGGGAGTTGAGCTGTCGTCTTTACCCTTTTTGAGTTCCTGAATCTGATCCCGGAGCAGGGCGGCTTTTTCGTATTCCAGATTTCCGGCAGCAGTTGTCATTTCGGCTTCCAGCTCGCGAATCATCTCTCCGATGTTATAAGTTTCCCCATCTTCCTGGAGGATGGACTTTTCCACTTCTTTTCCTTTCAGGATAACGTGCAGGCTTTCCTGCACACCTCGTTTGACGCTTTGTGGTGTGATGCCGTGCTCTTCGTTGTAGGCTATCTGCCGGGCACGTCGATACTCCGTAACATCGAGTAAAGCCTGCATGCTGGATGTCACGGTGTCGGCAAACAAAGTAACTTCACCGTTTACGTGTCGGGCAGCGCGTCCTGCCGTCTGAATCAGGGAAGTCTGGCTGCGCAGGTATCCCTCCTTGTCGGCATCCAGAATACACACCAGGCTGACTTCGGGCAGGTCCAGCCCCTCTCGCAGAAGGTTGATCCCAACCAGAATATCAAACTCACCCTGGCGCAGTGCTCGCAAAATCTCCACCCGCTCGACCGTATCGATATCGCTGTGCAGGTAGCGCACACGTAAATCAACATCCCGCAGGTAGTCCGATAAATCCTCCGCTGTTCGTTTCGTCAGGGTCGTTACCAGGACTCGCTCGCCCTTTTCGATGCGCCCGCGACAAAGCTCGATGGTTTTATCAATTTGCCCTTTGAGCGGAAAGATGCTGATTTCCGGGTCCAGCAGTCCGGTGGGGCGAATGATTTGCTCGGCAATGAGTGGTGAGCCAGGTGTGACGGGGTCGAAGGTCGGAGCGGCAGTCATGCGGCCATTCATCCCGTTGCTTAGTTTTTGTTTGGCCGCTTTTGCCTTGGTATCCTTATCAGGGAGGGGGATATAATCTTTATTTCCGACAATGCTGTTTTGGATTTCAAAGGGTCCCGGAGTTGCACTGACATAAACGATCTGGTTCGTGACCTCCATAAACTCTCCAAAATTCAGCGGACGATTATCCAGCGCACTCGGCAGGCGAAATCCGTAATTTACCAGCACCGATTTACGCGAACGATCCCCGGCATACATCCCGCCGATTTGCGGGACTGTCGCGTGGGATTCGTCGATGATTAAAAGCGAGTCCTTGGGTAAAAAATCCATCAGTGTGTAAGGTCGGGAGCCTGGTGCGCGTCCGCTCAGGTGACGCGAATAATTCTCGATTCCTGCGCAGAATCCCATTTCCTGCATCATTTCGAGATCAAACTCCGTGCGCATTTTGATACGCTGCGCCTCGATGAGTTGCCCGTGTTTTTCAAACCAGACCACGCGTTCGTCCATCTCGTCGCGAATTGCCTGCATGGCTTTGTTTAATTTTGCAAAAGGTGTCACAAACTGCTTTGCCGGAAAAAGCGTGAGGGTCGTGAGGCGGTCCTGCACGTCACCGGTCAGCGGATCGAAGCGGCTGATTCGTTCGATTTCGTCTCCGAAAAACTCCACCCGGATTCCGATCTCTTCTTCCTGGGCCGGGAAAATTTCCACAACATCGCCCCGGACGCGAAATTTCCCTCGCGTGAAGGCAATATCGTTTCGCTCATAAAGCATGTCCACGAGCTGTGTGAGCACGGCTTCCCGTGTGATCTGCTGACCCTGTTTTACTGATAGCATCATTTGCAAAAAATCTTCGGGTGACGCCAGGCCGTAAATGCAGGATACGCTGGCAACCACGATCGTGTCGCGGCGGGAAAGCAGTGAACTCACCGTCGAGAGTCGCAGTCGCTCGATCTCTTCGTTAATTGCTGAGTCCTTTTCGATATACGTATCCGAGCGTGGGATATACGCCTCGGGCTGGTAGTAATCGAAATAGCTCACAAAATACTCCACCGCATTTTGCGGAAAAAATTGTTTAAACTCGCTGTAAAGCTGTGCCGCCAGAGTCTTATTGTGAGACATTATGAGCGTCGGACGACCAGTATGCTGAATGACATTGGCCATCGTAAAAGTCTTCCCCGATCCGGTGACACCAAGCAGGGACTGATGGCGGTTGTCGAGCGCAATCGAGCGACTCAGTTTTTCAATCGCCTGCTCCTGATCGCCCTGCGGTTTGTAGTCTGACTGGAGGCGGAATTCCATTCCCCTACATTGGCGGAGCCAGGAGACGAATTTTCGGGTCCGTGGAGCGAGGGTCGGCGAAAATACGGGCGGGATTTGTGCTTAGTAACTCATAGCCTGTCAGGACAAACTCAGGATAGATGCGGTTGCTGGAGGGCTCGTAAACACGGTCGCCGCTGAAGAATCCGGAGAGTTTATATTCGTAATCGTTGTCAGAGCCGATACGGTTTTGTGCACGATCCGGAGCGAGTTTTTGTTGTTCGTTGAGCATCACGAGTTGTGCCTGGTTCCAGGATTGACGCGGTTTGCGAATCCAGCCCCAGATTTTATATTCACGTTTGAAAAAACGGCGCCCGATGTAGTAATTTCCGAGGGGTTCCTGTGGGATCGCCGCCAGCATGGCATCGCGTTTTGCCTGCGCGACCGGTGAAAATACAGCGGTTGTTTCGCAGCCTGTCAGGAAGGCCAGTGCTGTAAAAATAAGGGCGAGATAAGCTGAGACGGAGATTTTTAAAAAATTCATATCGGGTGCTTGAGAATCAGGAAGTCAGTCCGGCTTTTTCCAGGAAGGGTGCGATCCATTCGGCGATCTGGTCTTCCGAAGTTAGTTCAGCCGGTTCGTTGAGTCGGAACAGGTGCCAGGTTTCCTCGTGTGATGCGGTCGCACCGGGACGCAGACTATCAAGTGGGCCGAGGGACTCAAGTTCCATCATGCTTTGGTCGGTAAAGAGCTGAAAGTTGGTGTCGCGGTCGGGGTAGGTTTCCGAGGGGGTCCAGGCGATGCTTTTGATAAAAAGGTAATCGGCAAGCAGGTAGGCGACCCAGCCTTCGGTTAGCGAAAGACCGATCTTTGTCGGCCCGGACTGCTCGTCCTGCTGCACAAGAAAGAAGCGTTGCCCCCAGATGTATCGAGGGTCGCCGAGGTCGGTGTAACTCCAGAGAGAGAGGTTGCGATTGACGGTGAAATTTTCAGTATGTGGGGCAAAGGGAGGCTGGGGGATGATCGCCATGCCGCCCGAGTCCATCATGCTGAGTCCCCAGGTTGCGAGCGTGAGAGATGTCTCCCCCTCGTTGCGAATGGCGTGGCGCAGGGTGACTTTTGAGGTCTTTTTGTCCAGCCCGACGGTCAGCTCCTTGCAAAGGCGGGGGTTGGACTGCTGGCTGGTGAAGAGAACGGATTTGTCGGGGTTGCCCTTGTATTCTACTTCTTCGTTGTCGGCGTGGTAGGTGAGAGTGTGCTCCTCGGGGGCGGCCCAGAGGCGGTGTCCGCCGCGAATCATAAATTCGTTTTCGCCGGAGGTTCCGAGTTGTGCTGCGTAGAGTTTAAAGACGTTGTCGCCGTCGATTTCGCGGTAGCAGAGGACGCGCGGGCCAACCTCGAGGCTGACAAAAAGTTCGTGGGTTGCGTTCGAGAGGCGGAGGGTTTTGCTCCAGTTTGCAAAGGGGGTGAGTTCGATATTCATAGTTAAAGGGTTGTTGTTTTTTGCGACGGCGAGCGTGCTGAGAATCGCTTTCCACCATGCGGATAATTCCGGCGAAAATCAACCGTTTAAAAATACGGAGCAATATCTTCCGGACAACCCGTAGGAAGATTTTAGGGTGTGCCTTTTATTTTCAATTACACCCGGCTGCGACTTCGGGGGCGAAGTAGGTCAGGATCATGTCGGCACCGGCGCGTTTGATCGCAAGGAGACTTTCGTCGCGGGTTTTTTCGTAATCCAGCCAGCCGAGTTGTGCGGCGGCGTGGATTTGGGCGTATTCGCCGGAGACCTGGTAGGCGGCGAGGGGGAGGGGGGTTTGTTCGCGGACGGCGCGGATGATGTCGAGGTAAGGTCCGGCGGGTTTTACCATCAGGATGTCGGCTCCTTCGTCTTCGTCGAGCTTCGCTTCGAGAAGAGCTTCGCGGACATTTGCCGGGTTGAGCTGATAAGTGCTTTTATCGAGCGGGGCAGTTTTTGACTGGCTGCCCACGGCGTCACGAAAGGGACCGTAAAAAGCAGAGGCGTATTTGGCGGCGTATGAGAGGATGATTGTGTCCTGGTGCCCCTCCGCATCGAGGGACTGGCGGATGGTGCGGATGCGCCCGTCCATCATGTCCGAGGGTGCCACAATGTCGGCACCGGCGTTTGCCAGAGCCAGGGCAAGTCGGCAGAGGGCATCGACGGTTTCGTCGTTGAGAATTTTTTTTCCGTCGGAGTCCAGGATGCCGTCGTGTCCGTGGGAGGTGTAGGGGTCAAGGGCGACGTCGGCGATGAGAAGGAGGTCGGGGGTTGTCTTTTTAATTTCGCGAATGGCGGTGAAGAGGATGTTGGAGTCGGCGCAGGCGTGGCTGCCGGTGGGGTTTTTAAGAGAGCTTTCGATGCAGGGAAAGAGGGCGATAGCCGGAATACCGAGTTCGCAGGCGCGAATGGCCTGGTTTTTTAAATCGCTGAGACTGTTGCGGTGGATACCTGGCATGGAATCAATGTTTTCAGAATCCGTGCCAGCGTGATGGAAGAGGGGCCAGATCAGATTATCTCTGGTAACTCTGGTTTCGGTGGTCAGTCTGCGGATTGCCTCCGTGGAACGGTTGCGTCGCATACGGCGAAGGAGAGATCGGCTCATCCGTGCTGATTGGAGTTTAAAATCCGTGCGGGGTCAAGCCAGGGTGAATATTTTTTAAGAGCTTGCATAGAGTAGAAAAATCTGGAAACTACGGGAGTTTGTGATTTCAACAACTCCTCAGAAGTATCGCTCAGATTTAAGTAAGATCTTGTTTATAAAGATATTATTTCTCTGTTTCTTGACGGTAACTTTTGTTGCAGCACAGGAAAGTGATGCAACAAAAGAGACTGTTACTTTGCGCGTGCAAGGTTTGCCCAATCCGGCTTCGACGACTCCTGCGAGTGTTGCGGATATAAGGGTCCTGGAGGTTTTTCAAAAACGCTTTCCGCACATCGGCCTCGTATCCGCACAAGGTTTGCGAATTCAGACTCTCAATCGGCAGGCTACGACGGCAATGATGGTGGCTGGAGGAATTGCCCCCGATATCCTTACGCTGAATTTTCGGAGCATGGACAGTTTTGTTCGTGAGGGGATGCTGCTGCCTCTCGATAAATTTTATGAACGCGCTAAGGCTGCGGGTGATGATGTTCTGAAGAATGTGTTGCCGCAGATC
>JBKEBM010000082.1:0-8630 GCA_047973165.1 Chthoniobacterales bacterium | reverse complement strand
CGAGCAGCGTGAAGGCAATAGAGACCCCGCCAGTCTCGCCGAGAAAGCGATTTAAAACAGGGCCGATTTGCGTTTCCATGAAACGTTTACCCGTGCGCCAGGCCCAGAAAATCGGGAGTCCGAAAAGTAATGCTGTCCACAAAATCGTATAACCATCCTGCCAGGCGGCAACTGGCGTGAGCAGGGCGGGGAGGATAAGAAAAAAAAGAAATTCGTAACGCGCAAAGCTCTCGCCGAAACGCGCAGCGAGAGTGATTTTTTTCGAAGCGATGTCGTCGTGAATGTCGCGAAGGTTATTCACCGCTAGCAGAGCAGTCGAGTAGCTGCCGATGGCAAAGCCAAGTAAAATACAGCTCGTATCGAGTGCGAATGCCTGGACATAGAAAGTCCCGGCGCAGGCGACAGGACCAAAAAAGAGGATGACGAAAATTTCTCCCAGTCCGAGGTAGGCCAGGGCGAAGGGGCCGGCGGTGTAAAGGATTCCGCAAAGGATGGAAAGGATTCCGATGATGAGAATCGGCCAGCCTGCGTGCCAGACCAGCCAGACACCGAGCAGGGCGGCCAGTGCGAAGGTGGCTATTACGGCTCCGAGCATGGTGCCCGGGTGGACCCAGCCGAGTGAGGTGATGCGCGGGGGGCCTTTTCGATTTGTGCGGTCGGCTCCTTTTTTCCAGTCCCAGTAGTCGTTGGCGAAGTTGGTTCCGATCTGTATCAGAAGTGCGCAGAGCAGGGCGAGCAGGGCGGGAAGCGGGGAAAAAACTTCCCGGTGAATGGCGACAGCACTTCCCAGAACGACCGGATTGACGGCGGCAAATAAAGTGCGTGGACGAATCGCATGGAGCCAGCATCGCCAGAGGGCGGGACGTTTGGTTATGGTTGTGCCCGCAGGTGCGGTCATGGGTGTCGGGGGAATTGGGAGAAGTTTGGACGGCGTTTTTCCTGAAAGGCGTTGCGGCCTTCCTGGCCTTCTTCGGTCATGTAGTAGAGCAAGGTTGCGTTTCCGGCGAGCTCCTGGAGGCCGGCCTGGCCGTCGCAGTCTGCATTCATTGCGGCCTTCAGACAGCGGAGGGCGAGCGGGGATTTTTCGAGCATTTCTTTGCACCATTTGACGGTTTCGAGTTCGAGTTCTTCGTAAGGGACGACGGTGTTTACAAGGCCCATTTTTTCGGCTTCGTGGGCATCGTAGGTTCGGCAGAGAAACCAGATTTCGCGGGCTTTTTTTTGTCCTACAATTCGTGCGAGATAACTTGCGCCGTAGCCGCCGTCGAAGGAGCCTACACGCGGACCAGCCTGACCGAATTTTGCATTATCAGCAGCGATGGTAAGGTCGCACATCACATGCAGGACGTGGCCGCCTCCGACGGCCCAGCCTGCGACCATGGCGATGATCGGCTTTGGGCAGGTGCGAATCTGACGTTGAAAATCGAGGACGTTCAGCCGTTCGGTATTTTTTTTATCCGTGTCTGTGTAACCCGCTTCGCCCCGGATTCGGATGTCGCCACCGGAACAAAATGCGTCTTTTCCTTCGCCGGTTAAAATGACAACGCCGATGTCTGCATCGTCGCGGGCGTCGTCGAGGGCGGTCATCATTTCGCGAACAGTCAGGGGGCGAAAGGCATTTCGGACCTCGGGGCGGTTGATGGTTATTTTTGCGATTCCTTCCGCTTTTTCATAGCGGATGTCTTCAAAGTCACGGGCGGATTTCCAATCGAGAGCAGATTTCATTTTTTAAGAAACTAGTCGATAAACGGACTCTTTGTAAAAAAATAAAGATGGCGGAAGTCGTAAAAGGTATTTTTTTGAGAGTTTTCGCAATTTTAAGCCAGAAAATTGCAAGCAGGCGTTAGCAAAGTTTTGCCAAGTCATTAAAAGCAATACGTTATGAAATTGCGACTCAGTATCAATATCGTTCTAATTTTAACCCTGTGTTTGTCATTTGCATATTCCGAACAGGTCTCGGTGCAGGTGGAAAAAGTTGCTGACCTGCCGGTTGTCGGTGGGGATCCAGGCATATCTCCTCAAAGTCCTCGTGGGGGTATTTTGCAAATGGGGAATGATCTTTGGTTTATGACCAACGAAGGGGGGGAGAACAGCCTCGGGGCGGTTGTCAGCTATAATTTGTCGAGCAAAACATTTTCAACCCACCATTCGTTTGGATTGACGGATCCGATGAATCCGACCACCGCACGATATGATGGTAACTCCCCCTGGAAGGCGACTCTTTTTCAGGATGCCGACGGACGAGTTTATTATACCACACAATATGGTGGTGAGAGTAATACCTCACAAAGCAATGGTGGTGCAGTCGGTTGGTTTAACCCTGCGACGGTGGCGGTCGATGGAGTTAATGTCGTATGGAGTGGTGGAACAACGGGGACTGAACCGCGCAGACTTATTAATGAAGCGGTGTATGTCAATAATGGCACGACAGAGTCTCTGTATATTTTAACAAATTCCGGAGGAACAAATTCGCGGGGCACGGTGCAGAAAGCTGTTATTGATAATGGCAGCCTGGTCAGCTCCAGCCAGATTGTGGACTTTTGGGGTGATAGTCCTTCCACACGCCAGCCGCAGGGAGGAATGCTTCTGGTGGGAGATAAGCTGTATTATACTACGGGAAGTGGTGCCAGCGGTGCCGCCATTAGTTTACAGTCTATCGATACGGTGACAGATACGCGCACCGTTCTATCGACAACATGGAGCACCACACGCAGCAGCGGTTCTCAGACTGGATCCTATAGCACGCCAATCTATGATTCGACTCGTAACGCTATCTATTCAGTCAGTCTCCAGGGAGGCATTTTGAAATGGGATATCACAACCGGGACGCAATCTATACTTCCTGGTTCGGAAGTCGATCTTACAGGTAGCAACTTTGCTGATCCGATTTTATTCGGTGAGTCGATCTATTATATCAAACAAGCCTCTTCAACAACGGGAGGGCAACTTTTTCGTTATGACCTGGAGAGTGAAGAGCTTATTCACCTCAGCGACCTTATTGGATATGATGGATATGCCAGCAGCCAGTCAGGTTCCTTCAGTATCGTAATGGAAGATGGAATTTCTTATCTGTATTTTCTGACTAATGCTGGTGGAGCAATCCCCGGAAAGAACGGGATGGGCGCACTCTTCCGTTTAGGAATTTCACCCATTCCCGAGCCGTCGTCTTTTCTTTTGCTGACTTTGGTTGGATCAGCAGCTTTTGCGTGCAGGTTTGTCCGTCACCGAAAAAATATCTGATAGAGCGATGCAGAGAAAAAAATATACCGCTAATAATATATCAGCATTTACTCTGATAGAGTTATCGTCAGTCACTGCTATTATATTTATATTAGGATTTTTGGGGATCGGTTTTTTTAATAAACTCAAAGATAAGTCCCAATCGGTTCAATGTATTGCTAATCTGAGGACTTTGGCAACTGGCGCAATGGCTTTTGCCGGGGAACGCAATGGCGTGCTTTGGACTCTGAAGGAAATAGGGTATTCCCGGTTTCGTATGTATGAGGATCCGCTGGGGGTTCCTCAGATTTTAAAAGATTATGTTTCAAATCCGAAAGCCTGGCTTTGTCCGGCTGGCCGTAATTCGCTTACGAAATTCGGCAACAATTACTGCTGGCTTCCGTCTAAAAAAGATGATGGCGTTTCTTTATTTGCACGTAAAAGCTCATTAGCCAAAATCGTTTTGTTTTACGATGCCTTTATCTATTCTCTCCCAAGTATGCATGGGGCTTCCGATGACTACCGCGGGAATGGCAGTATCGGACCGCGAGCACTGCGTTCAAAATTTCACCGCCGACCACATAATGAGCTTGCAAAAGCAAACTGGGTCTATGCCGACGGTCATGTTGAGACGCGTTAGAATAATACAGGGATATCGAAAATGCTTATATTAAATAAATACGTTTCTGCTCGGGTTTTGATCTGTTTCTTAATTACAGCGTTTGTTTTTAATAGTTATACATATCTTTTTTCAGCCGAAACGAAAAAAGAACTTAGTCTTAGAGAGCAGTATTCCATGCCTCCTGAAAAATGGCCGCCCGCCGAAGCGGATGCATCTGTAAAGGTTCGTGAAATCGCACCGCTTCCTGAACCGATGAAGTTTGATAAAGCAAAAGCCGCTCTGGGTATTAAACTGTTTTTTGATCCTCGCCTCTCAGGAAGCCAGCAAATGTCCTGTGCGAGCTGCCATGCTCCTGAGCTTGCCTGGAGTGACGGCCTGGGGCTGCCGCGTGGAAATCACCGCAAGCAACTCAAACGAAATACGCCTCCGCTTTTAAATGTAGCACATCAGAAGCATTTTTTTTGGGACGGTCGGGTTGATTCACTTTCTTCTCTGGTGCTTGCTGTAATAGGCAACAGGGATGAGATGCATGGAAGCTATGGCGATATCATACAGCGTATTCAGAAACAGGAGGTCTATCAAAAAGACTTTAAAAATATCTATGGTGCCGAAGATATATCTGCACAAAAAATAGGAGAGGTGGTAGCAGAGTTTTTAAAAACGATCCAATCGCGCGGGAAAAGTCGGTTCGACCGTTTTGTGGCAGGAGATCAGAAGCAGCTTTCTGATCAGGAAGTTCTCGGGTTACATCTTTTCAGAACAAAAGCGGGTTGTATGAACTGTCACTCTGGTCCTTATTTTACGGATGATAGTTTTCATGATTTGGGACTTAGTTATTTTGGGCGTTCGCTGGAGGATCTTGGCCGCTATCATATAACAAAAAATCCGGAGGATTCGGGAAAGTTTAAAACTCCTGGTTTAAGAAATGTGACTCGCACGGCTCCTTATATGCATGTAGGTTTATTTCCGCTAAGAGGTGTAATGAATTTATATAATGCCGGAATGCCGACATTGAAACGCAAGCCTGGACAGGAAAATGATCCGCTCTTTCCAACGAAGTCTCCTCTTTTAAAACCCCTGAATTTATCTCCCGATGAAATAACTGCGATTATGGCTTTTCTGGGAACTTTGGAGGAGCGCCCGCAACGTATGAGGAAACAGCCCTTTCCTCCGATTGTTGCAGAAGAGAAGCAGCAATAGCTTTTTCAATTAAGGGCACACCCAAAAAACCTGCTTTTCGGTAGAGAGGTCGGACAAAATTCCGGAGACAAGGCGAAAAGATAACCGCTGGCCTTGTCCCAACAGGCATCTTTTCAACGCTGTCTCCGAAATTTTGAACAACTCTGTGTTGAAAATGAGGTTTCCGGGTGTGCCCTCTAAAAAAGCGGCTTTGCATTCTGTCGCCCGGAAGGCTAAAAGCACTGCCTTACGATGAGCGAAAATTTCAAAAATAAAAATCTAAAAGCACTGTGGCCGTATCTGGCCAGTGTGCTGAGTGGGGTTTTGCTGGGCTGCTCGTTTGCTCCGTTTGGCTGGACCTGGAGTATATGGGTGGGCATTATTCCGTTGATTTTAGCTGTTTATTGTGGCCGTCCTTCCGGCTCTTCGGGGAGTGGAGCCTGGTATTATTTATCGCTGGGGTATTTGACGGGGTTTATTTATTTTTTGATCTGCTTTTTTTGGATTCATAATGTTACGCTGCCGGGCTATATCGCACTTTGTGCCTACCTTGCGATTTATCCGGCTCTCTGGACTCTTTTTGTGGGTTTGTGTTGCCGGGCAAAATCAGCTTTTTCCAAAAATCCTATTGGTTCTCCCTGGGCGAGTTCGCGGCATAATTTGATTTTAGCAGCTTTGCTCGCGGGTGCCTGGGTGGCGACGGAGTGGCTGCGTGGCGTTGTTTTTACAGGCTTTGGCTGGGATGCCCTGGGGATTGCTTTATATAATAATATCCTGCTTATTCAGATTGCAGATATTACGGGAGTAGGTGGGGTGTCTTTTCTCATTGCGTTTACCAATGCGGTTGGAGCCTTTACGCTGATACGTTTTCGTGAGGAAATTCGTGCGGGGCGTTTGCGTATCCACTGGGATTTTGGTTTTGCAATTGCTTTGATCGGTCTCGTTTTTGTTTACGGAGTCAAACGGGTGAGCGATGTGCCAAAAGAAAATCTCAGGACGATTCGTATAGGTGCGGTGCAGCCAAACATTCCGCAGTATCAGAAATGGAATAAGGAATTTCAGGAGTCGATTGAAAATACTTATGCTCAGCTCACGGAGTATGCTGCGAGTATGAAGCCGGACCTGCTACTGTGGCCTGAAGCAGCAACGAGCCGGCCCGTTACTTCGAATGAAGAGACCTGGAATTTCGTGCAGGAACTTCGCGAAAAATGGGAGGGAGATTTTTTGCTGGGGTCCGTGCTTTTCACAGAGGAGGGAGATTTTAACTCGGCTCTTTTATTTAACGAAGAGGGCGTGGACTTTCAGACCTATCATAAAATGCACCTTGTGCCGTTTGGAGAGTTTGTTCCCTTTCGATATTCTTTTCCGGTTTTTGCCTGGATTATTGGAGACCTTGTACCCGAGGATTTTGACCGGGGCGCGAAGTATAGTGTTCTCAAAATGGATCGTAAGGATGGCAGGATTGCCGCGCTGATTTGTTTTGAGGATACGCTTGGAGATTTGGCCCGGCACTTTGTTTTGGAAGGTGCAAACTTTTTTGCGACGATCACAAATGATGGATGGTTTCTGGAGTCGGCGGGCTCTTTTCAACACACTACGCATGCGGTTTTTCGATGTGTGGAAAATAAAATTCCGATGGTGCGTGCTGCGAATACGGGGATTACATGCATCATAGATTCTTATGGGCGTATCACTGAGAGGCTTTCCTCGGAGTCCGGAAATACTTTTATCGAAGGCGTGCTGGTTGATGAAATAACGATTCAGGAGAATCCTGTCCGGACAATTTACACGCGTGTGGGTGAGCTTTTTTCCATACTCTGTTTGCTTTTCATTTTGCTGGTGGCTATGGTCACTTCCGTTTTTGGATACAGGAAGCGAATGCGCACGGAAGCTGTATCGAACGGAACGTTCACAAAATAAATGAAGAGATTGATAAAATATTTTCGCGACCTGTTTAGTCGTCTTCTCAAAGAAGAAGGTAGCCCGCATTCACTGGCTGGCGGGGTGGCAGTCGGCACTTTCTTTGGTATTATTCCGCTGTATGGTTTGAAGTCGGTTTTGACTATTGGAGCAGCTTTATTAGGCAGGGTTAATACAGTCACCGCTTTTATAGTGGTTTGTCTTTTTGATATCCTGTTACCCGTGCTTCCATTTTTAATTCGTCTGCAATATCAGGTCGGTTTTTGGATTCTGAGCTCTCCGCATCGCCTGCCTCCGAAACTGGATGTCAATACGTTCTCTCCCTCACATTTTATGAAGTGGCAGACTATTATTGACCTTGGACCACCTATGATCGTGGGTTCGATCCTTGTTGCTCTGCCTCCAAGTATTATTACTTATTTTATTTTTCGCTTTGGTGTTGTTCGTTGGCAGAAGCGTATTAAGTCGCAAGCAAGTGAAGAGGCCTCTGCCTGAACCGTTGATATATATTTTACATGCTTGCTTATGTCCATAATCTGAATCCCTTTATCATTCAGTTTGGTGAGAACTTTGGAATCCGCTGGTATGGCATGGCCTATGCAGCGGCTTTTGTATGTGGCTATTTTTTATATCAGTGGCTGGCACGCAAGGGCTATGCGGATATGCCGCAGAGACAAGTCGGTGATTTTATTCTTTTTTGGGTTGTCCTGGGAACGGTTCTGGGTGGTCGAATCGGCTATACTCTATTCTATGACTGGGAAAATTTTACGCAAAATCCGCTACAGATTTTTTATGTCTGGAGAGGGGGAATGTCAGCCCACGGAGGGATGCTCGGGCTTGTTGCGGCAACCTGGCTGTATGCAAAAAAATACCGGTTAAGCTGGCTTAATGTTGGTGATAACCTCGTCGTCACTGCTCCTATTGGGCTCTTTTTTGGTCGCTGTGCAAATTTTATCAACGGTGAGCTTTACGGAAGAGCAACGAACGTCTCCTGGGCGATGCAATTTCCAAAAGAAATTTACGATGTGGATGAGATTCGCTTTAAAATTTTAACCGCTGTTCAGAATCTTTTTGGTCAGCCCGTATCAGACGATCAAGCGATTCAACTCGTGGGAACGAATCCGGAAGTTCATAACATCATGGCGGAGTTTCTGACTTTGCGACATCCCTCTCAGCTTTACGAAGCCTTTGGCCAGGGGATTCTGCTTTTTATCGCACTTTTTTTTCTGCGCACGCGCTGCCGTCTGCCCAATGGTGTGCTGACCGGCCTCTTCTTTATTTTTTACGCTCTGATTCGTATTGTGACCGAGCTTTTTCGTGAGCCGGATGCCCCGTTGATTGCAAGTCTGAGCCGGGGGCAGTTTTTGTCATTGTTTCTCATTTTGCTGGGCCTGGCTTTTGTGGCAGTAGCTTACCTGCGTCCGACATATCCCGTTGCGATGCGGAAGCGGTGATTTTTTGTAAAGAAGTGAAAAAGGAGTTGACGAAATTTTTTAGGAAACGAATATAGCCCCTTCTCTTCTCTGCGGGTGTAACTCAGGGGTAGAGTGCAACCTTGCCAAGGTTGATGTCGTGGGTTCGAATCCCATCACCCGCTCCACTTTTTGTCTTAATTAAGCTTCTTCTTTGAGTCGAGTTTCGCTGCGTTGACAATACAGCGAAATCCGGTGAAGCCGAAGGCCCGATTCTT
>JBKEBM010000030.1:0-3141 GCA_047973165.1 Chthoniobacterales bacterium | reverse complement strand
AAGCGGACGGCTTCCCAGTATTGTTGGTTGTGGTAGCTGAGTGGACGCTGGTGCGGAGAGGTGGAGGACAGGGTCTGTTTTTCTGAGTCGGAACTCACATCATAGCGTCCGAAAGAAAGCGCCCAGGTTTGCCCCTCAAGCGGTGCAGCATTATCAAAAAGCGTCGCTGCGGAAAGTTCCGCTAAGACCTGCCAGCCAGTGGGAGTTTCGCGGACCTGATAATCAAAAAGTGGCTCTGAAACTCTCACATCGTCGAGAGTGTAGGAACCTTTGTCCTGAAAAAACTCTGCCGAGGGCCAGCGAAGCTGAAGATTAAAAGCATTCGGCGAAACGTGGAACTCGTAATAACGATCTCCCGAAACGTCGCGACAAAAAATTTCGAATACGTCTCCCAGGTTCCATAGTTCCTGGCCGTTGGCAGTAACTTTGGTAAAAAGATCATCGTCGCTCAAATCGGCAAAGATCAGAATACGCTCGCCATCATGGGCCAGGGAAACAGTGGCCGGGCGAAAGGTTTCCTCCTGCGCGGGGAGCCAGTGTTGCTTGTAAGACCACTTTGGTGCATTTGAAAAAGCAGTTAAAATGACATCCCAGTCCCGCGAAGCCGGGCGGGAAATTTTGGGGAGAGATATTGGTGTTGTCATGATTCGTTGCGGTAGGCTTGTGCTAAAAGGGTTACTGGATGGCGAACTTTGCAACTTTGACCAAGTCCGTTTTGAACTTGTAAATGACAGCCTGGGTTTGCGGTGGCAACAGTTTCGGCTTTTGTTTCCAAAATGTTTTTAACTTTGCGTTTTTGGAGTTTCTCAGCCATTTCGGGTTGGGTGATATTGTAAATCCCGGCACTGCCGCAGCACCAGGTGGATTCGTTCAGTTCGATCAGCTCAAGACCCGGAATCGCTTTGAGAACCTCTCGGGGCTGACGGGTAATTTTTTGGCCGTGGCAAAGATGGCAGGCTTCGTGGTAAGTGACCTTCTCAGACACTTTTTTGGGGTTAGCTTTTGGAGTGCGCACGCCGATTTCCGCAAGCCATTCGTGGATGTCTTTGAGCTTCGTGGACCATTCCCGGGCACGGTCGGTGTAGGCGGGATCACCGTGAAGCAGGTGATCATAATTTTTCAGATGGGAACCGCAGCCCGCAGCGTTTGTGATGATTGCGTCGTATTCTCCAGGCGGAATCGTATCGATATTTCGGCGGGCGAGGAGTTTAGCGGTATCGACCTCGCCGTTGTGACCGTGGAGAGAGCCGCAGCAGGACTGCAGCGGCGGCGTGTGCACTTCGCAGTTATTTGCAAGGAGGACATCTACCGTATCGCGATTGATGTCCGAGAAAAGAATATCCTGCACACAGCCTGTCAGCAAAGCGACGCGATAAGGTTTTTTTTCTGTGTTTCCGGAGTGCGAAGTGTTCGGTTTTTCAATTGGGCTAATCAGCTCATGCGAGAAATGCCGTTTCGCTGTTGGCGTCTGTGCCTCGAGTATTTGAAAGTGATCCGAAAGCAGTTTATTAAGCCGTAAGAACCGGAAAATTTTTTGTCCGCCCGAGGCCTGGTAAAGCCACAAAAGACGCCCTATAAAACGCAGCAGCCGTGGTCGGGTAAAAATCCCGCGCAAAACTGTGGAGCGAATCAGATTGCGCTTCGGCGAGGCGAGTTTTCCGGAAAGCTCCGCATCGGCCCGGGAAGTTTCGAAAAGATGCGAGTATTTTACACCTGCCGGGCAAGCCGTCTCGCAGGCCAGGCAGCCCAGGCAAAAATACATCTCTTTTGCAAACTCCTCGCTCACGTCGATACGCCCGTCGGCAATCCCGCGCATCAGTGCGATACGGCCACGCGGGCTGTTGCGCTCGAGCTTCGTATCGTCATAGGTCGGACAGGTCGGCAGGCACATTCCGCAGTGCATGCATTGCTGAATGTCGGCGTAATCGATCTGTTGAAGCAACGGCTTCGAGGTATTCGGAGAGGTCATTTTTTATCGCTCGAAAAAGCGGGATCAAAAATTTTTCCCGGATTTAAAATTCCCGTTGGATCAAATGCAGCCTTCATCCGGCGCATGGCTTCAAGATTCAACTCTCCCACCGCTTTCGGAAGAAACTCCTTTTTAGCCAGGCCGACACCGTGCTCTCCGGTAATCGTCCCTCCGAGTCCGACTGCATAGTCAAAAATTTCTTTCATTGCCCCTTCCACCCGATGCATTTCCTCTTCGTTTTTTTCATTCGTCAAAAAGGTCGGGTGCAAATTTCCGTCTCCCATGTGACCGAAAGTTCCGATCCTGAGTTTATACTTATCCGCAGTCGCCTGACAAAAGCGTACCATGTCCGCAAGGTAGCTCCGGGGTACCGTGGCGTCTTCGAGAATCGTCGTCGGCGCAACCCTGGCGAGCGCAGAAAAGGCCGCTCGCCGCGCTGTCGCGAGTTTTTCTGATTCCTCTGCCGAGGCGGCAACTTTCACCTCCCGTGCATGATGTTTTTTCGCGATCTCTTCCATCGCTTGCGCTTCATCTTCAACTGCAGCGGGATGTCCGTCGGTCTCGATCAGGAGCACCGCTGCAGCCTCTCTGGGTAAACCGATTTTTGCAAAATCCTCCACCGCATTGATCGTTACGTGATCCAGAAATTCCAAAGTGCAGGGAATAATTTTTGAGGCAATAATGTCCGAAACCGTCTCCGCCGCATCCTCCATTTTATCAAAAAGTGCCAGGAGAGTTTTTCGTGAGGCCGGTGCCGGAATCAGCTTCAGCAGCACTTCGGTCACGACTCCCAGCGTTCCCTCCGAGCCGATAAAAAGATCTCGCAAACTGTATCCCGCAACATCTTTCACACATTTGTTTCCGGTAAAAAAACGTTCTCCGCTGGCCAGAATAACCTCCAGCCCCATCACGTAATCCCGCGTGACTCCGTATTTCAAACCGCGCAGGCCACCGGAGTTTTCCGCAACATTTCCACCGATGGTCGAAATTTTCATTGATCCCGGATCGGGCGGATAAAACAACCCCGCTGCACTCGCAGCCTCTGCAATTTGCAGGGTCGTCGCTCCGGCCTGCGCACGCAAAGTCAGGTTCGCCTCATCGACTTCCAGAATACGATTCATCTTGCTCAGGCACAAAACAACACAGCCTGCCGAAGGGATACTCCCACCGCT
>JBKEBM010000005.1:0-18031 GCA_047973165.1 Chthoniobacterales bacterium | reverse complement strand
ATCCGAATCCTCCTGTCCAGAAAGGTGTAGCTCACATCGACCAGCAGATTAAAAACAACGAGCAAACAGCAATAAACAATCACTACGCCCCCCAGCAAAAAACCGTCGCGATTCAAAATCGAATTTACAAAAAAACCACCTGCACCCGGAATATTAAAAATTGTCTCCACCACAATAGACCCCGTCAGCAAATGCGCTGCCAGCGGCCCCAGGAAACTAACCACCGGCAAAATCGCCACCCGCAGAGCATGTTTATAAACCACCACCCGCTCCGACAGCCCCTTTGCCTGCGCCGTGCGAACAAATCCCTGCCCCAAAGTCTCCAGCATACTCCCCCGCATTAACCTCGCGATATAAGCAACGTAAGGTGCCGCCAAAGTCACCGCCGGCAACACAAGCTGCGAAAAACTCCCCCACCCGCCAACAGGAAAAATCGGAATGTAAAAACCAAAAACCAGAATCAAAAGCGGCCCCACAATAAAAGCCGGAAGCGAAATCGCCAGCAGTGCTGCCAGCATAGCCAGCGTATCTCCCCAGGTGCCGTGCTTCACCGCTGCCAGCGTTCCGAGCCAGATACCCATGCCCGCTGCCAGGAAAAAAGCAACCCCACCGAGTGTAAAGGTCACCGGCAAAGTCTGCGCGAGGATTTCATTCACGGTCCGATTCCGATATTTCGTCGAGAGCCGCAGGTCTCCCCTCAGCAAATCAGCCAGGTAACCGCTGTATTGCTGCCAAAGCGAACCATCGAGCTTATACTTCGCCAGCAATGCCTTCTCAATCGCCGGAGGCAAATTTCGCTCCGTATCAAAAGGCCCACCCGGCGAAAGCCGCACCAAAAAAAAGGTGATTGTTACGACGCAAAAAAGCACCATAACCAGGGCGAAAAGACGACGTATCAGATAAGCAATCACAGTGCTTTTTTAATCGTCGAGATCATCCTCCCCAGCTCCTTTTTTAGCGGTCAGTCCACGCAGTTTTCCCTCGATAAAAGGTGTCAGTGCGCCATCCATGACCCCCTGGATGTCGCTGGTCTGCACCCCTGTCCGTAGATCCTTCACCATCTGATAAGGCTGAAAAACGTAGGAACGAATCTGGCTTCCCCAGGCGATCTCCCCCTTTGCACTATATTGACGCTCCGCCTCCGCACGCTTCTTATCCGCCTCCAACTGATAAATTTTTGCCTTGAGAATTTTCATTGCAAGGTTGCGGTTTTTTAGCTGACTGCGCTCAGCCTGACAGGCAACAACAAGCCCCGTTGGCAGGTGAGTCAGGCGCACGGCCGTCTCCACTTTATTTACATTTTGTCCGCCCTTACCGCCACTGCGGTAAGTATCCATTTTTAAATCTGCCTCGTTGATTTCGATGGGCTCATCATCATCGATTTCGGGAACCACATCGATACTCGCAAAGGATGTGTGCCGACGTTTGTTGGAATCAAAGGGCGAAATTCTGACCAGGCGATGTACCCCGCGCTCTGTCTGCAGGTAACCAAAAGCATGATCTCCTCTCACCTCCAGGGTCGCATATTTGATACCCGCTTCATCCCCCTGCTGAATGTCCATAAGCTGATACTGAAAGCCATTTTGCTCCAGCCAGCGCTGATACATACGCAGCAGCATATCCGCCCAGTCGCAAGCCTCCGTGCCACCCGCACCCGAGTGAATCGTCAGATAGGCCGCATTTTTATCAAAAGGACCGGAGAGAAGCTGTCGAAGCTCAAACTGCCCCAGGTCCTCCTCAATGCTATTTTTTTCAGAGACCACCTCATCGCAGGCCTGATTTCTGGCCTCCCCTTCCGGCTCCTGTGCGGCCAGTTCTTTCAAAACATCGAGGTCGCCAACACGAGATTCCAGTTTACGAAAAGGCTCCACTTTATTTCGTAAATCCGCAGCCTCCTCCACCAGCCCCTGTGCTTTTTCACGACTGTCCCAAAAGTCGGGTGCCGCCATCAGAGCATCCAGCTCCTGCAAACGTGTTTCTAATTTAGGTAAGTCAAAGATACCTCCGCAATTCGCCAACCCGTTTGGCCAATCCGGAGGTGTCAAGTGTGTCAAAGTCAATACTCATAAACGCGAAGACATTTGACTGATTCGGAAAAAATAACAACCCCCAAGCACTTTAAAATTATTTTTTCTTCACCCCATCATCTTCCGGTGTCGAAACTGGGGTTTTTTGATCAGCATTTTTATGTTTATTGTCCAGGCGATAGATGGTTTCTCCGTTTTTCATGAGGTCCAGCTTATCGCGAGCGATATTTTCCATGTATTCGGGATCGGTTTGCAGCAGAGAGATTTCGCGCCTGAGGCGGAGCTTGCGCAGCTCGGCCGCTTTTTTTTCACGCTCAAGTTCTTCGTAACGCGATTCCATGTGCTCCAGTCTTTGCAGTTGAGGCCGAAAAAGAAAAAAGAGAAGCAGGCTGAGTGCTCCGACGATCAGAAAAATAATTAATCGATTCAGAGCTCCCATCATTAAGGGAGCACGCCGCCTCCTTTTTTTGTCAGCGGCGGCGCTTCTCATAGAATCAGGGATATTTTATTTTTGCAGGCTCTTAAAATTTTCCGCCGTAAATGGCGTCGCTGCCCAGCTCTTCCTCGATGCGGAGGAGTTGGTTGTATTTGGCGACACGGTCGGTCCGGCAGAGAGAGCCGGTTTTTATTTGTCCGGCGTTGGTCGCCACGGCGATGTCAGCAATCGTCGTATCCTCTGTCTCGCCGGAGCGATGACTGATGACGGCAGTATAGCTGTTTTCTTTTGCGAGTTCGATGGCGTCGAGAGTTTCCGTGAGCGAGCCGATTTGGTTTACTTTTACAAGAATCGAGTTAGCGACTCCCTTGTCGATGCCTTTGCGCAGGAAGTCCACATTGGTTACGAAAAGATCGTCGCCAACGAGCTGCACTTTGTCACCGAGCGTGTCAGTGAGAGCTTTCCAGCCCTTCCAGTCATTTTCGTCGCAACCGTCTTCGATAGAAATGATGGGATATTTTTTGCAGAGTCCTTTGTAGTAGGAAACCAGATCGGAGGCTGTGTGTTTGGAGCCGTCGGATTTTTTGAAAATATAGCGCTTGCTTTTTGCATCATAAAATTCACTGGAAGCACAATCGAGGGCGATCATTACCTGCGTTCCAAATTTATAACCTGCTTTTTTGACTGCAACGGCGATAGAGTCCAGGGCATCTTCGGCAGAAGAAAGTGCCGGAGCAAAACCGCCTTCGTCACCAATCGCTGTAGAAAGATTCCGGGATTTCAGTTCGCTTTTGAGAGCATGAAAAACCTCTGTGCCGCAACGAAGTGCTTCCGAAAAAGTTGGGAGACCTTTAGGCACAATCATGAATTCCTGAAAGTCGATCGGCGCATCGGAGTGAGCACCGCCGTTGAGAATATTCATCATCGGAACGGGCAGGACCTTTGCATTCGGGCCACCGAGGTAACGGTAAAGTGGCTGCCCTAACTGCGAAGCGGCTGCTTTTGCCACAGCAAGCGAAACGCCCAGAATCGCATTGGCTCCGACCTTTTTTTTGTTTGCCGTGCCGTCAATGGCGAGCATCGTTTTGTCAATACCCATTTGGTCGAGTGCATCGAGTCCCACGATTTCCGGAGCGAGGAGATTGTGTACATTAGCAACGGCTTTGGAAACCCCTTTGCCGAGGTAACGACTTTTCGTGCCATCGCGAAGTTCACATGCCTCGTGTTCGCCCGTGGATGCGCCGCTGGGAACGGCTGCGCGGCCAAAGCCACCACCGGCTAATTCGACATCAACTTCCACAGTCGGGTTACCACGTGAGTCGAGAATTTCACGCGAACGCAGAGCAACAATAATAGTATCCATATTTTTTATATCAGGGTTGAGGTGTTAAAATTAATTTTATGATGCAGTTGGGGCACCTGTTTTTTGCAGGAGGTCCAGGTTGGTGAAGCGTTCGATTTTGTCGATACGCACGCGATGTGCTATATCGTCCTTCGAAACCTCAAGCTCGTCGCCGACAGCTTTACCCATCAGAGCCTGGCCAATGGCTGTTTTGTAAGAAATAACTCCGTGTTCGGGAGCCGAGTCCCAGGCACCCAGGACGCTGAAAGTTTCAGTGCTTCCGTCAGCAAGATTTGAGAGTGTGACCACACTGCCAATCGAAACTGCAGAGGTCTCTGCGTTTTCAAAATTGGTACCACGGGCATTTGCCAGCATGCTTTCAAGCTCGAGTTTTTGCCGTGCGAGAACGGCCTGCTGCTCCTTCGCGGATTTGAATTCAAAATTTTCCCTGAGATCGCCGTAGTCGCGGGCAATTTGTATATCGCGAACATTTTGCGGGATTTTTTTATTGATGAGTTCGTCCAGCTCAAGCTTGCGACGTTCCAGACTGGCCCAGGAAACGGTGAGAGAACGATCTTCTTCTTCAACAGAGTCTCCGCTGACCATACTCTGAATTTCCGGATGCAGCTTGATAATGCGTCCCAGCATGGAGCGACGGCTCAGGTCATCAAAAACTGTGGTCATCAGGAGGCGACGCATCGAGTCGCGCACAGCCTCCCGGTCCGCTTTGGCAAAGAAATCGGCAATAAGATTTTTATCATCCAAAAGCAGGTCACGAAGTCGCGAGGTCTTTCTTTCCGAGAGTTGATCCATTTCAAGGGCGCTGAGAACCGCACTGAAAATATCTGCCGTGAAAAGCTCAGGAAAGGGCCCACCCCGCTCTTTACAAAACCAGATGAGAACCTCAGAAGAAATCGAGCGATCCGCAATGGAGCGCTCAAGGGCCGCCTTAAATTCGCCGGCCTGATTTTTTTTCTGAAAGAGTTTATGAACGTCGGCCACCAGGCGGGACTGACTTTTTTGCATCAGAGAAATTGCTTTGACGGACCAGCGTTCGCCGAATGCTTCCTCAAAAGACTCGAGGACCTGACGATGCTTTGAGGCCGGCAGTTCGGAGAAAAGCTCCGGTAAACCATTCTGCTCGTCGCGAAGAATATCTGCGATAACCGGAGCACCTTCACCAACAGATATCTCCTTGTAGCGTTCGCAGATTACATCGCGTGCCAGGAGAAGCTCCAGTGCCCTGCTTGAATCGAGACGCTGCCCCTTCGTCGCGACATCTTCGATCTGGCGAACCAGTTTTTCGAGTTCCTCCGGCTCGTCAGAAAAGTCGCTTACATCTTTCATCAACTGATCGAGAGCTGCCACCTGGTCTTTGAGGTGACGTGCAGCACGAAATTTAGTCAGCAAGCCGGTATGAGCCGCCACAGGTGCCTCCAGCAAAACAACCTTTTCCGTCTTTTTTGCCGGAAGCTGAAAGTGACCGTCGGATTTAAGTTTTTTCTTCGCTGCATCCCACCATTTTTTGAAAGCGGGCTGCTTATAAAGAACCGGAACAAGTGTGCCCTGGATTTTTTCCAGTGTTGCCGATCCACCCAGGTCTCCGAGAATTTGTCTGACAAGGCTAACCGGGTCTTCTTTTGCCTGTGCCTTTACAGCTTCAGCATCGCTGCGCACACGTGCATTGATATGCTCCGGAGGAAAAATCTCCAGGCTCTCCAAAGCATACTCAATTTCCATGGCATGGTTTTTTTTGCTCTCGAAATCGATCAGGACCTGACCGGTTGGCAGGCTCCATTCAGCAACCTGCCCAAAGCCCCAGCTTTTGTGGCGGCAGTAAGTTCCTGGTTCGAGTGATTCCAGGCGAGTTGCAATTTCTTCAGTGACGGTTCCAGTTTCTACGGCTTGCTTCAAATCATCGTTCATAGATCAGATTTCAAATTAGTAATCAATTGGCTAATAGCGAGTGAAATTTTTAGGAGAGCCAATTTTCCATTCAAAAAATTTCAATCAAACCGCGCATTTTGTTCCTTTGTTTCCCCCGTCAGAGCCGTTACAAGCTCTGCCTTATCAGCAAACTCCCTGATCGTTTTTCGTTCTTTTAAAAACAAACGAAAGGCAACTCCGACTGCCGGACCATTTAAAACACAGGCGTCCGTATCGTAGCGTCTCAACTGCTCTCTCGCAGATTTTTCCGCAGTCGCCTCCCCTCCCTCGACCTCATATTTCCAGGCAACCAAAAAGG
The DNA here is from genome assembly GCA_047973165.1 of Chthoniobacterales bacterium. Lineage (GTDB taxonomy): Bacteria > Verrucomicrobiota > Verrucomicrobiia > Chthoniobacterales > JBKEAD01 > JBKEAD01. Next base: position 11,981 of record JBKEBM010000005.1, on the reverse strand, counting down.
CCTGCGGAAAAAATTCCCGAAAAAAACTCAGCAGCTTAGGGGCTGGTTTCAGACGCAGCAAAACACTTTTCTCCGAACTGGAAATTTTCCCCCTGCCAACATCTCCCGCAGATTGTTTTTCTCCAAAAGATTCTGTTTCAACGGATGAAACTGAAAAGTCAGACAGAGCCGCCGCATGAAATACCGCTCCAACCGAAGTGCCTTTGCTCTCCGCTCGCAAAGCATCCAAAAGCGACTGATTGGTCGTAAACGTCTCAACCCGGACCGCAGCCGACAACGGAGCCGGAAAATTACTTCCGCTGCCGCGAAAACAAATAACCTCGTGCCCGGCAGCCGCCAGCGCATTACTTAAAAGAGTCCCGATTTCCCCGGTTGCAAAATTTGTAATCCGCCGCACCTCGTCAATCGGTTCAAAAGACGGGCCGCAGGTTACGATTACCTTCATGCCTTTCGTCCGCAGCACTGCTTAAATTTTTTCCCGCTGCCGCAGGGACAGGGTTCATTGCGCCCCACCCGGGGTTGCTCGCGCTTTAGCGGAGGCTCGGACTGCAGAGCTTCATCAATAGCCGACTTTGCAGGAGAGTCCGTCACCGAAAGCCCGACAGCGGGCTTCCCGGAAACAGCATCGGCAGGAGCATCCTCTCCATGCCGCAGCATCTGTGGCAATTGAGAGAGAAGCTGCTCAAAAGCCTGCAGGTTGGTCGTGCCCCGGAAGAGGTTGTTCAGAATCTCAAGCTTTATATTTTCCATCAGCTCGACAAACATGACGTAAGCATCATTTTTATACTCGACGAGCGGATCCTTCTGACCAAAGGAACGCAAATAAACAGCCTCCCTCAACCCATCCATCGCATAGAGATGCTCCTGCCAAAGGCGATCCACGGCATTGAGCATGATATAACGTTCAAGGTTGGGCACAACTTCAGGTAATTCGATGCCAACTTTTCGTTCGTAGGCCTCTTTGACTGTCTTAATAATAAACTCCGTATTTTCCTCGTTGCTGCGATTCTCAAGCCCGGAAGCCTGGCGCGACAAGCCCAGCGGAAAGGTCATATTCAACCACTGAAGAAGCCCATCATAATCCGGTGCTCCGTCGCTTTCCTCCACCTCCAGAAACTCAGCGATTTTTTTAGGAAGAGCCTCATCGATTGCTTCAAAAATCATATCACGCGGCTGCTCGCCATCGATCACATCATTGCGATAACCGTAGAGCACTTCACGCTGTTGATTCATCACGTCATCAAACTCCAGCGTCCGACGACGCATCTGATAGTTCCGCTGCTCAACACGCTTTTGTGCGGTTTCCACACTTTTATTCAGCCAGCGATGCTCGAGTTCCTCGCCCTCTTTCATCCCGAAAGTCTCCATGATTTTTGTCATCCGATCAGCAGCACCAAAGTTCCGCATCAGATCATCTTCAAAGCTCACATAAAAGCGAGTCAGCCCCGAGTCCCCCTGCCGGGCACAACGTCCGCGAAGCTGCCTGTCGATACGTCGACTCTCATGCCGATCCGTTCCGATCACAAAAAGCCCCCCCATATCCTCGACCTCCTGGCCAAGCTTAATGTCCGTGCCGCGCCCCGCCATGTTTGTCGCGATCGTCACCGCCCCCTTATGACCGGCACGGGAAACAATCTCCGCCTCCTGCATGTGATACTTCGCATTCAACACACTATGAGGAATTTTTTCTCGCTTGAGCATACGACTCAGCAACTCCGAAGACTCGACGCTGGCCGTTCCGACAAGCACCGGCTGCGTCCGCGCAAAAGCCTCCCGAATATCCTGCACCACTGCATTATATTTCTCACGCCGTGTTTTATAAATACGATCATTGAGATCCTTTCTCCGGATAGGACGATTCGTCGGGATCACCGCAACATCAAGTCGATAGATGTCATTGAATTCATTGGCCTCCGTCTCCGCCGTTCCCGTCATACCTGCCAGCTTTTCATAGAGCCGGAAATAATTCTGAATCGTAATGGTTGCCAGCGTCTGTGTCTCCCGGTCGATCTGCACACCTTCTTTCGCTTCGACCGCCTGGTGCAGTCCGTCACTCCAGCGACGCCCCGGCATTTTGCGCCCTGTATAAGTATCGACGATAACGACCTTATTTTCCTCCACCACATACTCGACATCCTTTTCATAAAGACAATATGCCTTCAAAAGCTGGCTGATATTATGAATCCGCTCGCCCTGCGAATCACAATAAGTCTGCCTCTCATTTTTCTTTTTCGTCTTGTCCTCATCACTCAGCGAAGCATCATTCTCGATATCCGCAAACTCCGTCAGCAAATCAGGCAACACAAAAGCATCCGGATCATCAGGGTTTAAAAAATCCCGTCCCTTCTGCGTCAGATCCGCATCATGAGACCGCTCCTCAATGCTGAAAAACAACTCTTCCTTCAGATCGATCAAAAGTTTGCGACTGTCATTATCACGATAAAATTCCAGCTCCGTTTTTTCGATTTGCTTACGCGCCTCTGCATTTTCCATCAGACGCATCAGCACTTTATTCCTGGGCTGCCCAAGCCGCACCTTCAGCATCTTTAACCCGGCATCCCCCAGCTTACCCGCTTCGACATCCTCCTTAGCCTCGCTCGCCAGACGATTACAAAGCATCGTCTGCTTACGAACCAACTGCTCCACCAGCGGCTTAAAACGATCATACTGATGCGTCGAAACCGTAGCCGGACCACTGATAATCAGCGGTGTCCGTGCCTCATCGATCAGAATCGAATCCACCTCATCCACAATCGCATAGTAATGTCCGCGCTGCACCTGCTGCTCCCGACTGGTCGCCATGCCATTATCGCGCAAATAATCAAAACCAAACTGCGCATTCGTCCCATAAGTAATATCACAATTATATTGTTCCCGACGCTCCTCCGGCGACTGCGCCTCCTGAATACACCCAACCGTCAGCCCCAGAAACTGGTAAAGCTGCCCCATCCAGTCCGAGTCACGACGAGCCAGGTAATCATTGACAGTAACCACATGCACACCACGTCCGGTCAGGGCATTTAAATAAACCGGAAGAGTTGCCACCAGCGTCTTCCCCTCACCCGTTGCCATTTCCGCAATACGTCCGCGATGCAAAGCAATCCCGCCAACGACCTGCACATCAAAGTGCACCATAGCCCACGTCATCGGCTGATCACAGACATTAAAATCCATCCCCTCCATTCGACGCGCCGCATTTTTAACCACAGCAAAAGCCTCCGGTAAAATTTTATCCAACTCCGCCTGCAGCTCATCATAGTCCTTAATCTTCGATAAAGCCTCCTTCCAGTCCGCCGTGCGCTTCCGCAAAGCATCCTCTCCCTCACGCTGCAAAGACTCCTCGATCTCATTGACCTGTCGGACCAGCGGCATCATCCGCTTAATCTCACGCTGCTTACTCGAACCAATTATCTTCTTAATTATCCAATTAATCATTTGTCGTATCCTAAAATTCTGAAACCCCGCATCAAAACCCTTTCTGCACAATTAGAAAAGAGTAAACCGCTCAAAGAACGCTGAAGAACAAAAAAAACTCCGGAGAACTGTAGCTGTAATACCAAAGTGAAAAATATTTAAAGCAAATAAAGAGCAGGTATTTTATCGATTCTACAAAACGACCAATCCGCAGCAGCAAAGCTAACAGAAACTGAACTAAAAAGAATATCAGTCAATACAACAGGTTGTATGTTAGCTTATTATACGACTAATTGTTGCAATATTCGAAATTTCCTTTAGCTTCGACTCCCCTGCGACATATTAACTCTTCTTTCTTTTCTTCATGCCAAACCTTACCAAACGCGACCTCGTAGTGCGCATCAGCAACGAAACCGGCATCGTCCAACAAGATGTCTTCTCCGTAATCCAAAAAACTCTCGACTATATCACCGACGCCCTCGCCAACGGCCAAAACGTCGAACTCCGAAACTTCGGAGTCTTTGAAGTCCGCCTCACCAAAGCCCGCGTCGGCAGAAACCCCAATAAACCCGAAAAAGACGTCGTCATTCCCGCACGAGCAACCGTCAAATTCAAATCGGGCAAAACCATGCGCCAGCGCACCCTCCTCCGCACGGAAGAACTCAAAAACGCAGACCAGGCCAAACAAGCCTAAGCCCAACCCCCCTCTTGACCAAACAGCGCAGCATCCGCATTCGGGGTGCACGACACAACAACCTCACCGGCTTCGATCTCGACCTGCCGGTAGGCGAACTCATCGTCGTCACCGGTCCCAGCGGCAGTGGAAAATCTTCCCTCGCCTTCGACACAATCTACGCCGAAGGCCAGCGCCGCTACGTCGAAACGTTCAGCCCCTACACGCGGCAGTTCTTCGACCGCATGGACAAACCCCAGGTCGATCTCATCGAAGGCATCCCCCCCGCCATCGCCATCGAACAAAGCAATCACGTAAAAAGCACCCGCTCCACAGTCGGTACCATCACCGAGATTAACGACTACCTCAAGCTCCTCATGCCCCGGGTCGCCGAGGCCCAATGCCCAAACTGCCAGCGCCCCATCGCTCCCGAGCACTCCCAAAGCATCTGCAAACGGGCCTTAAAAGAACTCAACGGAAAAAAAATCCTCATCACCTTCCCCCTCGACGTCCCCGAAAGCACCCGCAAAAAACCCGTCGATTTTTTCTCCTTCCTCCAGTCCCAGGGCTACCTGCGCATCCTCTTCTACGGCGAGATCGTTCGCACCGACGAACCGACCAAACGCCGCAGCCTCCCCGAGCGCATCGAAGTCATCCACGACCGCATCACCTGCGATAAAAAAAACCAGGGCCGCCTCCAGGAAGCCATCGAAACTGCCCTCCGCCTCGGCAAAGGAAAAATCAACCTCGTCGAAACCGAAGCCACTCCCCCCACCTTTCACCCCGCCTCCCAGGGCTGGCACTGCGCTCATTGCGACATCGACATCCGCCCCCCCTCTCCCGGCCTCTTTTCTTTTAATAACCCCCTCGGCGCCTGCCCGAGTTGCCGTGGCTTTGGACGCAGCATCGGCATCGACTACATGCGAGCTCTCCCCGACCGCTCCCTCAGCATCGCCGATGGAGTCGTCCGCCCCTTCCAAACCGGCTTCTCCCAGGAATGCCAGCGCGACCTTCTCCGCCACGCCTACGAACGCGACATCGACATCGACGTCCCCTTCGAAAAACTCTCCAAAAAAGAACAGGACTTCATCATAAACGGCGAAGGCACCCCCGCTGCCAGCACCGAAGAAATCTGGCGCGACAACCTCTGGTATGGAGTCAAAGGATACTTCGAGTGGCTCGAATCCCGAGCCTACAAAATGCACGTCCGCGTCCTCCTCAGCCGCTACCGCTCCTACCGCCGCTGCGAAGACTGCAACGGCGGACGCTTCCAGCCCGAAACCCTGAATTTTCGCCTCCCCACCGCCAAAGGCCCCGGCCTCACTCTGCCCGAAATCGCCGCCCTCCCCGTCCGCGACCTCCTCCCACTTATCGAAAAATTTCCCGCAGAAAAAAACGACCCCAGCGTCACCCTCCTCCGCGAGCAAATCCATTCCCGCCTCTCCTATCTCGACCAGGTCGGTCTCTCCTACCTCAGCCTCGACCGACCAACCCGGAGCCTCTCCGGAGGTGAAATCGAACGTGTCAACCTCACCTCCTGCCTCGGCGCCTCCCTCGTAAACACCCTCTTCGTAATGGACGAGCCCAGCGTCGGTCTCCACCCACGCGACACGGCCCGCCTCGTCGAAATCCTCCAGCGACTCCGCGAAAAAGGAAATACCCTCATGGTCGTCGAGCACGAAGAGTCCATCATCCGCGCCGCAGACTACCTTGTGGACATCGGCCCCGGACGCGGCTCCGGCGGCGGTAACCTCGTCTTTTCCGGTCCCGCCCACGAACTCACCAACGTAAAAGACTCTCTCACCCGCGACTATCTCTACGGACAAAAAAGCATCCCCATCCCCAAAAAACGCCGTAAAAGCAAAGAGGCTCTCCACCTCCGGGGAATCAATCACCACAACTTAAAAAAACTCGACCTCGACATCCCGCTTGGGATTTTTTGCTGCGTCACCGGTGTCTCCGGCTCCGGAAAAAGCTCCCTCGTCCACGACGTTATCTACCGCAACCTCGACCTCAACCCGAGCAAAGAATCCATCGCCCCCGGCTTTGTCCACAGCCTCTACGGAGCTGAAGACATCGAGGAAGTCGTCATGGTCGATCAGTCCCCCCTCTCCCGCACACCTCGCTCCACCCCCGCACTCTACCTCGGCGTCTTCGACAAAATCCGCGAACTCTTTTCCTTCGAAAGTGCCGCCGTCAAAGAAGGCTTCACCCCCTCCTTTTTCTCCTTCAACTCCGGCAAAGGACGCTGCGAACGCTGCTCCGGCCTCGGCTTCGAAAAAGTCGAAATGCAGTTCCTCAGCGACCTCTTTCTCCGCTGCCCCGAGTGCGAAGGCAAACGCTTCCGCGAAGAAGTTCTCAAAATAAAACTCGACGGAAAATCCATCCACGAAGTCCTCGAAATGACCGTCGCCGAAGCCATCGACTTCTTTGCAAAAAAAGAAAAAAAAGGCGAGATCACCGGCCCCCTCAAACTCCTCCGCGAAGTCGGACTCGAATACCTCCTCCTCGGCCAGCCCGTCAACGTCCTCAGCGGCGGCGAAGCCCAGCGACTGAAACTCATCAAGCGCATGGTCGAGCGCAAAAGCGGTAAAGAAACCCTCATCATCTTCGACGAACCAACCACCGGCCTCCACTTCGACGACATCCGCCTGCTCCTGGCCGTCTTCCAGCGCCTGGTCAAAGAAGGCATCAGCATCATCGTCATCGAACACAATCTCGACGTTATCAAATCCGCCGACTGGATCATCGACCTCGGACCTGAAGCCGGAGACCAGGGCGGCCAGATCGTCGCCCAGGGCACCCCCGAGCAAATCTCCCGCGTCAAAAAATCCCACACCGGCCAGCACCTGCAAAAGATCCACAATCCCGCTGCCACACCCACCCCTGCCCCCCGCAGAAAAAAAACCACCTCCCTCGACGCCGGCCTCATCCGCGTCCAGGGCGCACGCGAACACAATCTCAAAAATATCAACGTCGAAATCCCTCGCGAAAAAATGGTCGTCGTCACCGGACTCAGTGGCTCCGGAAAATCCACCCTCGCTTTCGACATCCTCTTCGCCGAAGGCCAGCGACGCTTCCTCGACAGCATGTCGCCCTACGCCCGACAGTTCGCAGAGCAACTCGAAAAACCCGATATCGACCACATCGACGGACTCCCCCCCACGGTCGCAATCGAGCAGCGCGTGACCCGAGGCGGCGGTAAATCCACCGTTGCTACCGTCACCGAAGCCTACCACTTCCTCCGACTCCTCTTCGCAAAACTCGGCACCCAGCATTGTCCGGAATGCAAAGTCCCCGTCACCGCCGGCACCATCGCATCCGCCCAAAAACGTGCCGACGAACTCCTCAAGCACGGCAAAGTCCAGGTCTTCGCCCCACTCATTCGCGGACGAAAAGGCTACCACACCGAAGTCGCCACCTGGGCCGAACGCCACGGCTTCAACTTCCTCCTCGTTGACGGCGAACTCAAACCCGTCCAGGGCTTCCAAAAACTCGAGCGCTACAAAGAACACACCATCGACGTCCTCACCGGCCAGGCCTCCGAAAGCGAAGCCGACGAGCTCCCCGCCTACGTAAAACGCGCCCTGGAAGTCGGCAAAGGCACCGCCCGCCTGCTCGACGGAAAAGGAAACTTCCACATCATCAGCACGGAGATGAACTGCCCGAGCTGCGGTGACGCCTTCGATAAACTCGACCCACGCCTCTTCTCCTTCAACTCCCCCCACGGCTGGTGCACCCACTGCCGAGGCTTCGGCGAAGTCTGGGAACTCCCAAAAAGTGCCGACCACAACTCCATCGCCGAAGCCGAAATAGACGAAGAACGCCGCTACGAAAAACTCGCTGCCGGCGAAGCCACCCGCTGCCCGATCTGCAAAGGACAACGCCTCAACGAAACCGCTCGCTCCGTTTATCTCCAGGACCACAGCATCAGCGACATCGTCAGCTCCTCCGCCCGCAGTGCACGCGAACTTATTCAGGACCTGAAATTTAAAGGCAACGACCTCACCATCGCCCGCGACATCGTGCAGGAGATCACCCAACGCCTGAGCTTCCTCGAAAAAGTCGGCCTCGAATACCTCGAACTCAACCGCTCATCCAAAACTCTCTCCGGCGGCGAATCCCAGCGTATCCGACTCGCCTCCCAGCTCGGCTCCAACCTCTGCGGTGTCCTCTACGTCCTCGATGAACCCACCATTGGACTCCACCCACGCGACAACGAAAAGCTCCTCGACTCCCTCCAGCTCCTCGCACAAAAAGGCAACTCCCTCCTTATCGTCGAACACGACGAAAGCACCATGCGCCGCGCCGACAGCATCATCGACCTCGGCCCCCGCGCCGGCAACCTCGGCGGCGAAATCATCGCTCAGGGTACGATGGACAAAATCCTCAAACACCCCACCTCCCTCACCAGCAAACACCTGCGCGACCCCATGTCGCACCCCCTCCCCGGCAAACGCCGCTCGCTCAAAAATACAGGCTGGATCGAGCTCAAAGGCGCCACCCGCCACAACCTCAAATCTGTCGATTGCAAAATCCCCCTCGGACGCCTTACCGCCATCACCGGCGTCAGCGGCTCCGGGAAAAGCACCCTCATCCGAGGCGTCCTGGTCCCCGCCATCAAACAAAATCTAAAGCGCAACCGCACAGCCTTTAAACCCATCCCGACCTGGAAAGAAATCACCGGTGTCGAAAATCTCGCCGCCGTCCTCGAAGTCGATCAGTCTCCCATCGGAAAAACTCCCCGATCCACTCCGGCGACCTACGTCAAACTCTTCGACCACATCCGCAAACTCTTTGCCCAGCTCCCCGAAGCCCGCGTCCGCGGCTACACACTCAGCCGCTTCTCATTCAACAACGAAGGCGGACGCTGCGAAACCTGCCAGGGCCAGGGAATCATCAAGCTGGAAATGAATTTCCTCCCCACCAGCTACATGCCCTGCGAAGAATGCAAAGGCCGCCGCTTCAACGCACAAACCGAAGAAATCCTCTACAACGGAAAATCCATCGGCCAAATCCTGCAAATGACTATCGCACAGGCCTGCGAATTTTTCTCCCAGATTCCAAAAATCCACCGCTCCCTCAGCCTGCTCAACGAAACCGGACTCGGCTATTTACAGCTCGGCCAGCCCAGCCCCACCCTGAGCGGAGGCGAAGCCCAGCGTATCAAACTCGTCGCCGAACTCGCCTCCCGCGCCACCTCCCACCAGGCAAAAATCCGCACCGGACGCAGCGATCGCAGCACTCTTTACCTGCTAGAAGAACCCACCATCGGCCTCCACGCAGCCGACGTCACTCAGCTCACCCAGGTCCTCCATCGACTCGTCGATGAAGGCGGCACCGTCGTCATCATCGAACACCATACCGACCTGATTGCCGAAGCCGACTACGTCATCGACATCGGTCCCGAAGCAGGCGAACGCGGCGGAAACATCGTCGCCACAGGCACCCCCGAAGAAATCGCCAAAAACAAAAAAAGCCACACCGGCAAATTTTTAAAAGACTGCCTGAAAAAGTAGTGGCGACCCATACGGGACTCGAACCCGTGCTGCCGCCGTGAAAGGGCGGTGTCCTAACCACTAGACGAATGGGTCGTAAAGCGACAAGAGCGTAGAGCTATAGGTAAATCACTCCCTCATAGCAAGAGAAAATAAACAAAGATTTTCATACAGTAAATTTGGCAGGCTTGGTATTTAAATTTGTCTCACTAAATCGTATAAGAAAAAATATTTCATATTCTCAATCCATGTCTGCTTACACTCCGGCCAGCAACCGCTACGAAACAATGCCCTACCGCCGCTGCGGCTGCTCCGGCATTAAACTCCCCGCACTCTCACTCGGCCTCTGGCATAATTTCGGAGACGTCGATGATTTTCAAACCGCCAGCGATATGATTCTTCACGCTTTCGACTCTGGTATCACACATTTCGATCTGGCAAACAACTACGGCCCATCTCCCGGATCTGCCGAAAGCAATTTCGGAAAAATTTTAAAAAATAATCTCACATCCCATCGAGATGAACTGCTGATCTCCACCAAGGCCGGGTATCTGATGTGGGAAGGCCCCTACGGAGAATGGGGTTCGCGCAAAAACCTTCTGGCCAGTCTCGACCAGAGCCTGCAGCGCATGGGTATCGATTACGTCGATATTTTTTACTCCCATCGTTACGATCCGCATACGCCGCTTGAGGAGACAATGGGTGCGCTGCACCAGGCTGTCCACAGCGGCAAGGCATTGTATGCCGGCATCTCGTCTTACCGCCCCGAGGTTGCCGCAGCAGCGATTCAGATTCTTCAGGAGCTGGGCACACCCTGCCTGATTCATCAGCCAAATTACAATATGTTTGACCGCTGGATTGAAGAAGGGCTTCTCGATCTCCTGAAAAAAAAGGGTATCGGAAGTATTGTTTTTTCTCCCCTTGCGCAGGGACAACTCACAGAGCGTTACCTCAAAGGCATTCCAAAAGACTCCCGTGCGGATAAAGCACACGGCTTCCTGAAAAAAGATACCGTCGATTCCAATCTGGAGAAGATAAAAAAACTTGCTCCTCTCGCCAAAGAACGCAATCAGACCCTTGCTCAAATGGCTCTCGCCTGGACACTGCGTCTGCCCGACATCACTTCCGCTCTGATCGGTGCCAGCAGCACACAGCAACTCGACGAAAATCTCGCCTGCCTGAAAAATACAGACTTCTCCAAAGACGAACTCAACGCCATCGACAAAATTCTCGGAGAGTAATCACATCAATCCCGCACCCAACTGAGCCAGTGGACTGCGCTCTCCCTTCGTCAGGGAAATATGCGCAGTGATCGCCTGGGTTTTCAGGCGGTTTTTCGTATAAACCAGCCCGTTGGAGCGCTGATCCACATAGGGATTATCGATCTGTCCCGGGTCGCCGACGAGCACGAGTTTGGACCCCTGCGACATGCGGGTCACAATGGTCTTGGCCTCCAGCGGCGTCAGTTGCTGCGCCTCGTCCAGAACAAAAAACCGGTTGGGAATCGAACGTCCACGGATGTAACACAAGGCCTCAATTTCCAGCAACCCACGGTCAATCAGCTTCTCGTAAGGTTTTTGCACACCGTTCTCAGCAGCTCCCACGGAGCGAAAAGTCACCGGCCTATCCTCCTGCTGATGTGCTCGTCTGATCTTTGGCAGCGAACGCTTCTTTCCCGCAACAGGCGGCGGATGCAGAGGCAGCAAAAACTCCAGAGCAACATAGACCGACTGCAGCCACGGGTGCATTTTTTCATTCAAAGTCCCTGGCAAAAATCCCAGCGTATTTCCCATCGCAACCACCGGACGGCTCACCGTCATCCCCACAAACTGGCGCATCTCCGTCAGGTGCAAACCCGCCGCGACAGCCAACAGCGTCTTTCCCGTGCCGGCCTGGCCGTAGCAGGTCACCAGTGAAATCTCCGGATCCAGCAGCGCATCCAAAAAACACTGTTGGCCGGCATTCAGAGGACTCAACTCGATACCCTTCGGCATTTGCAGGCTCGGCGGGGTATTCAGCCGAACAAAATTTCCCTCGGCCAGATGCCTTGCCGGAAGCTGTTTTCCCTCCCTGGTTGCGAGAAGCACGTATTCATTCAGGTCCGGTGCTCCGCTGCGTTCACGCGACAATTCCAGAGAACGCGCACTGCCAAAACGCTGCAACTCATGCTTCTCGACCTCGATAATCCGCAGTCCATCCCCCTCAGCCTCTCGCACCTCAACTTTGTCATTCAGATAATCCTGAGCCTGCAAACCAAGAGCCAGTGCCTTCAATTGCATATTCAGGTCCTTGGTAACCAAAATCGACGGCACGCCCGCAGCAAGCTCCAGCGCAAGTGCCGCACGAATGATCCGGTGATCCATCCGCTCCTGATCCGGGAAGATATTTAAAAACCT
>JBKEBM010000228.1:0-2733 GCA_047973165.1 Chthoniobacterales bacterium | reverse complement strand
CGACATTGCACCAAGATGAACTCAGAGAAGCTTTTAGGCTGGCTGCCGATATGGAACAACCCGCAGGATTGCTCCACTCTCATAAATTTATGCTATCCGCAAAAAAACTTGTCCCAGTGTGTCAGCTTCGGCACGACGCCGCCTTCCCTAAATAGATATTCTTTTACAGTGTATGTCTCTTAAGAAAAAAATCCTCGTCCTTGCGCATCGGGCGTCAGCTTTTCCTGCACCGTAAAATTCGCTCAGCGGTTTAAAAAAATGTCTGTCAGTATACCCGATAGTCGATTTGGTCGAATGCGATATACGCCTGACTTCGGACGGTGAAATCGTCGTTTTTCACGATGCAACTTTGGAAAGGCTGACTTCTCATAGTAGTAAACTCTCGGATTTTAGTTTTGCTGATTTACGAGCAAACGTGCGCTTACGCGGTGCTGACGGAAAGCCTGGCGATGAATGCATTCCATCGTTCAGCGAATTTCTTTCTGTCCTTTCAGCACAAAGCAAATCGGCGGTTGGACTGTTCGTTGAGATTAAAGAGAGTGCTCCCTGTTTGTTGGAACGTCTTGTTGAAATGCTGCGGGATTTTCCTCCGGCTCTCCCGCTCACGCTGGGGTCTTTCCTGCCGGAGGTTACGGATTTTCTGATTGCCCACAAAAATCAACTCCCGGATCAGACACAGTTGCTGGTGCTTTTTGAAAAATTGGATCACGACGTTTCGGAACTCCGAAAAATGCGACAAAACGGTATTACTTTGCTTGGCCTGGATCAATCCCTGCTGAGTAATAAAGACGTGCAATCCGCTCACGAAGCCGGTCTGAAAGTCTGGGCATGGACGGCAAACTCCGAAGACGATTTGCGACGCATGGTTGCAATCGGAGTGGATGGAATTATTTCAGACAATCCCGCAGTGACGCGAAAGATTGTTGACAAAGCTTTCGCCGGATAAAACTCACCTGCGGCGTTGACGCTTTTCCTCAAAAGGTTGAGCCTTTCCTGCTCACGATATGTCCTTTTTGCAAACGGCTCTTACTGAAAATCGGCAGACGCTCAGACTCGCTCTGCCAATCATGTCCGGACATGTAAGCCAGATGCTGATAGGCCTGACCGATACGCTCATGATCGGACAAGTCGGGGTGCTGCCACTGGCGGCTTGTGCTCTGGCCAATAGTATTCTTCTCGTATTTATGGTTTTTGGGTTTGGTCTCCTGTCTTCGGTGGCTGTCTTCACAGCGGAATCTTTTGGAGCCGGAAAAAATGAGCGAGCCGGAGAGTTTTTGATAGCAGGTCTTGTTTTGGCTACGTTTGCAGGTTTGCTGATTGCAAGTGCGGTCATCCTTTCTTTTCCTGCTCTGCATTTTCTGGGGCAACCCGAAGATACGGTCTTAGCGGCAAAACCCTATCTGTTTTATCTGACATGTTCGCTGATGCCTCTGTTTCTCATCGGAGCCGCAAAGTCCTACAGTGAAGCACTCTCGATGCCGTGGATTCCTTTCTGGGTTATTCTTTCCGGTGTTTTGCTGAATGTTTTTCTTAACTGGCTTCTGATTTTTGGTCACTGGGGATTCCCGGAGATGGGCCTGGTCGGTGCCGGAGTTGCAACCCTGATTGCCAGAACCGTAAGTGCTGTTGCCTTATTAAGTTTTGTTTTCAGGAGTCGACTTTATGAGCGTTACCGCAGCTTGCGGAGCTGGACTTCTTATTTAAAAAATCATCTTCGTCGGCTTTTGCGCATTGGTCTGCCCTCGGGGACGCAGCTTGTTATGGAGATTGGAGCCTTTGCTTTTGCCACTGTGATGATGGGCTGGATCGGTGTGGATGCCCTGGCTGCTCATCAGGTTGCAATCACCTGCGCAAGCACAACTTTCATGGTTCCGCTTGGGCTGGCAATGGCTCTGACGGTAAGGATGGGACAGACGGTCGGTGAAAAAAAATTTACAAAACTTCGTCCCATCGCCTTTGGTGCTTTGGGCATTGGTTTGCTTGTTGGTGTTTTTTTTGGCCTGTCACTGGCAGTGTTTGCGAGGCCGCTGGGTTCTTTTTTTGTCGGCGATTCGGAGATATTGTCACTGATTGTTTCCCTGCTTGGAATTGCAGCGATTTTTCAGATATTTGATGCGTTGCAGGTCATCGGAGTGGGAGGTTTGCGGGGCTTATCGGATGTCCGCTTTCCGATGTTTGTTATTATATTTTCTTACTGGCTGGTTGGTCTGCCTCTGGCTGCTCTTCTGGCTTTTATTTTTGATATGGAGGCTGCGGGAGTCTGGCTCGGGCTGGCCGTTTCGCTACTACTGGTTTCGCTCATCGCCAATGCCCGCCTGTGGTGGAAATGCGGGACTTATAACGATTTGTCTTACCAGGGCCTGTTAAGGTAACGCTCTAAATCGGCTAAATTTACGCGACTCCGCAGCGAAATGCCGGAGCAGGAGACCTGTATATCGACAACATTACTATAGTCCCCGAGCCCTCCTCTCTCGGGTTGATGACGATATCAGCAGTGACTCTTGCCATGCCCCGCCGTACTAAGAAAACAGCCAACAAGTGAGTTTATCATGAAAATCGAGTAACATCGTCATTGAGAGCATGCGCTCAAATGACGGTGCTACCATTTTTTACCCGATAAGCTTCTTTCATATTGCTATCAGATGTTCGTCCCGGATTGCTGAAATTTTTGAGATATTTTATTTTTTTGGCGTATGAATCAGTCTTCTTCGCCATTTGGTTTTTATCTTTGTC
>JBKEBM010000139.1:0-4484 GCA_047973165.1 Chthoniobacterales bacterium | reverse complement strand
TTTGCGTAAATTTCTCCGTCATCGTCCCACAGCCAGTCCCCGTGAAATACCGGGGCGTAGATGAGCAGGCCGGAGAGAATGATGACCAGAATCCGAAAGGTAAGAAGTTGAGGAGACGAGTTTACTTCGTTTTTTTGGGATGATTTTTCTATCGACTTTTTCTTTGACATAGAACGTTGCAAACTTTTTCAAAAACCTGATCCACGGAAATCATTTTCATACAAAGATTATCGTGGCAGGAAGTTTGGCGATTATTAAAAGCATTCACGCAGGGGCTGCAAGCCAGACCGAGCCAGATGGAATGATTGCGCGGAGTCGGTGCTCCGAAGAGCAGGGGAGTTTCCGGCCCGAAAAGAGTGATCACATCGATTGAAGTCAGCGCAGCAAAGTGAGCAGGTCCACTGTCATTGGTCACGAGAATATCGGCCTGGTTGTAAACAATCAGCAACTCCCGCAAGGTGGTGTGACCGGCGAGACAGAAAACGCGCGGTGACTGCAGCACATCCACCAGCGAGGCGATTTTCCCGGCTTCCTCCGGCATTCCCGTGAAAGCGATGCTTACATCGTCGTATTCAGCAAGCAGGCGACGAGCCAGCTCCTGGTAATTTTTCTCATCCCATTTTCGCAGCGGCAACAGGTCACTCGCGTTGGCATTCAGCAGGATTAGCCGGTCTTTTCGTTCGCTCATCAGCTTGCTGAGCATTGTCGCAATTTTATTTTTTTCGTCCGTCGATGCCTGAAAACGCGGAGGCTCCGTTCCTGGCGGAGGAATGATGGGGAAGGTTGGAAAATTTTTTGAATTATTTTCCAGAGCCATTACGAGACTGGAAAAAACACTGCTCGTATGCAGGTGAGCACTATATAATACGCGATGCGTCATCAGGTCTCCACGATAGGGGCCCGAGCCAAAATATCCGTGAAAACCGACTCGCGTGGATGCACCGGTCAGCCATGTCAGAGCTGCTGTAAAACGTGCAAAAAATTCCATATCGATACAGGCGTCGATTCGCAGACGTCGAATCTCCAGCAGCCGCGCAAAGCAGCTTGTGGCGATGCTTAGCGGTGAACTGGTCCGGATCGTCAGCACATTTTCATGAGGCACTAAGCCCAGTGCATCCAGAATGAATCGGTTCTCCTCGAAGAGCAGAAAATACACATTTTGGGCACCACAGATTTTTACGGCTCGTGAAATTGCGTCATTAGCCAGCACGGTCGAGCCCTGCTCTGCGAGTTTGATAAAGAGGATTTTCTTTGGTTTGGCGGCTTTCTTTTTTACAGCAAAAAAATCACCCACACGGCGAGCGCAGGTCAGCAGCAGGCAAACGATAAGACCGAGTGAGGTATCGATTTTTTGTAGAAAACGAGTGTTGGAGGTAAAGCGTGCCAAGGGAATAGGAAACGGCTTATAGTCTGTGTTTCGGCAGAAATATCCACTTTTTTCTCAAGTCAGCTTTGCTGTCGTCTTTGATTTACGAACTACCTTCGTATTATTATCAAAGTGACAGGCGCCGAATACGCAGATGATCGAGAACCTGACTGGTGGCCGTGGGGCCGGCGCAGTAGGCCAGCAGGACGGCATCTTCGACGAAATGAATTGCCGTATAGCAGAAGCCGTGGTTGG
Source organism: Chthoniobacterales bacterium (assembly GCA_047973165.1). Lineage (GTDB taxonomy): Bacteria > Verrucomicrobiota > Verrucomicrobiia > Chthoniobacterales > JBKEAD01 > JBKEAD01. Next base: position 2,863 of record JBKEBM010000139.1, on the reverse strand, counting down.
GGGAACCCTCCAGCAACGTGTGCCGGGTCCAGGTTTCGCCGTCGTCGTGACTGAACGCGCAGACCAGCGGAGTGCGATGAATACCCCACCCGGCACCGGGGTGATCGGGGATATCGTAGCTCGGGGTGGGGAAGCGTCCGGAATGGTCGTTCCATACGGCGAGTAGGTCGCCGGTGAGTGGATTGCGTTTGATGGAGAGCGGACTGTAGGGAGAGACAAAGGAAGACTCTTCCGGTTCGCTCCAGGTGAGTCCCTCGTCGCTGCTAAATGTCTGCCATTGTCTGCCACAGCGTTCGTTACCAGACCAGCCCGTGCGCATCCAGGCCCAAAGGCGTCCGTCTTTTAGCTGAATCGCACCCGGCTCCTGCCAGCCGTGCCCATCGGGAAAGCAGCGATAAAAACTACTCCTGGACTCCTGCCAGGTCTGTCCTTCGTCGTCGCTGAGAAGGAAAAAAATCAGGCCCGGATTGGAAAATCGCTGGATGCCAACCCGGTGCTGAGAAACCGGGATCACCAGACGTCCGCTTGCAAGCTGGATCATACGGTCGTTGTTGACGACGTGGTATTCCTGCCTGGGAATGACTTCGCTGGGAGGGGAGAGGGTTTCCATTTCATCCTCACTAAAGTGCAGCAGCGGAGTGCAGGACATACCAGCTCCCAGGTGTCGTTTTTGCGAGACCAGCAGAGCGATGCGACGGCTTGCCTGACCCAGGCCCTGACCCAGCCCCAGACGCAGCAGGGAGACGCTCATGATGTTCTCTGCGTCACCGCGTGGGATCAGCAAGCGGTCATCCCTGCTCCATGTGCATCCGCCGTCGGAGGAAATGCGAGTGACGATTTCACTCGGGGCGGCATCGTCGTTGTCATCTGAGATGTAACGTGTGTAAGCGAAGAGAATCCGTCCGTCATCAAGGGTGACAAAGGAGCCTTCGCTATTGCGGGCATTACCGGAGCCTGGAGAGAGTTCGAGAGTGATGTTTGAATCCATATTTTATCTATCGACAAGGAGCAAAGAGGGCAGACTGAAGAAGAATCCCGCAGAAGCATGGAAGTTCCGGGAGATATATTAACAGGGATGAACAGGATGGACAGGATTTAATAAGGCTGCTTTGAGGATTGGGTTACTGCCTCATCCTGTATAGCCGCCTGATCAACGTTTCGGGTTTGTGCCTGGGGTTATTTTGAAATGTCTCGGGGCTTGCCCCGGGGATCGTTACTTGCTGATATCCCACCGTATCCTTTGAAGAACTCAGACATCTCCTTCATTGAAATCAAAAGCACGAGGATTATCAGCAAAGATGAAAAACAGGCAGGAAGCACCTGTCCTGCTCGTTTTCCTGTTCGCTACCGGACTTACGTTTTTGCTTTATCTGCCTTCGCTTTGGTCCGGCTTTGTTTATGATGCCGAGGCGCAGATTCTTATCGGCGACTACATTCATAATCCCGCAAATTTTTTTGAAGTCGTGAGCTTCCAGGTCATGGGAAAAGATGTCCTGGATTTCAATCGCCCAGTGCAGTTGTTTTCATTGATGCTCGATTCGCTGGTCTGGGGAAAACGTGCGATTGGTTATCATCTGACGAGTAACCTTCTGCATGCCCTCAATGCCGGGATGCTGGCTTTGCTGATTTTAAAACTCCTTCCGGAAACGACTATCGTGAGCGGCCGCATGATTGCTGTGTTTGCTGCCCTGGCGTTAGCATTTCATCCAGTGCAGGTCGAAGCGGTTGCCGAAATAAGCTCGCGTGAGGATGTGCTGGCCACATTTTTTTTGCTGCTGGCTTTGCTGGCCGGGGAATTTTTTGCAAGGCATCACGGACGTCGAGCTGTTGGCTGGGCTGTCCTTGCTGTGCTGGCCGTTTTATTATCCTGTGCTTCAAAGGAAACCGGTGTGATTGCTCCCGTGTTGCTGTTGATTCTGTTTCTTCTTTTTCATCGAGATCAGATATGGCGTCCCTGGGTATACCTGATTGTTACGACGAGTGCAGTGGCGGGTATTTTTCTCTTCGCACGTTTTGCTCTCGAACCCCAGGACTCGATTATATTTACCAGGGAGCCGACCTGGCTGGGCGGCTCGCTAAGCAATACTTTGATGATTCAGCCCCGAATTTGGTTATTCCTCTTTAAACTTATTTTTTGGCCGCTGGGTTTATCTGCGGATTATATTCCGCAAAATGTAAACTGGATCACTCTTCCAACGGCGTTAATCGGGCTTCTCGTTGTCCTGACAGTGCAGGCTCTTCTGGCATGGAAAAGTCGTATTGCAACATTTGGGGCACTCATTTTCTGGCTGGGGCTGGCACCTGTTTCAAATTTTATACCGATGTATCGTCCCCTGGCGGATCGTTTTCTTTACCTGCCGATGCTTGGTATGGCACTCACGCTTGCGGGGGCACTGTCTTTGCTGAAACCGCACTCACCCGTTTATAAAATGGCACTGGCACTTGTGCTGGCAGGACTCATTTCTCTGTCTGTGCTGAGTGTTGAGCGACAGAAGGTTTTTTCCTCCTCGCTGACCCTCTGGCAGGACACGGTGATTAAATCGCCCGAGTCTTTCACGGCGAACAGCAATCTGGCTTACATTCTCAGGGAAGGGGGAGATTTGCAGGCAGCTTTACCAAGGTTTCAGGCAGCGTTGAAAATTTCTCATTACAAAAATCCGGCTCCCTTTGCTGGTCTGGCACTCATTTATGAAGATCTTGGAGATAAGCAAAAAGCGGAGGAAGCCTTGCGTCGGGCGATCACTCTTGACAGTCGTTATAAGAATCCGCAGGAACTCGTTACGGCTCTTGTTTTAACGAGAGAAAACGCAGAGTCTCTGAAAAAAATTGAGGCCCGCCTGAAAGAATAAATCGAACACCACTG
>JBKEBM010000225.1:0-9599 GCA_047973165.1 Chthoniobacterales bacterium | reverse complement strand
AATGAGTAGAAATGCCATGCTCAACGAAGCAATGGCTTTGTGGCGTAAGGTTTGTTTCCAGAGGATTTCAGCAAAGGTAACGGGACGAGCCGAAATAAGTTCTCCTCGTTGATAGTGGTCGAGGTCGCTCCAGAGCGCCCTTACGCTACGATAGCGTTGAATTGGATTGTTGCGCAGGCACTTTAAAATGATTGTTTCTAGATCAATATCGATAGCCGGGTTGTGGCTGCGTGGACGAACTGGCCGGTGCTCTTGAAGCTTTGGTCCATCGATAAGCACATTGCCTGTAGCCAGAAAGTGTGGGTGGCCTGTGAGCATGCGATAAAGTATGGAGCCGAGGCTGTAGATGTCGGCTCGCTCGTCCACATGTTTACTGGAGTCGGCTTGCTCGGGGGCCATGTTTTGGATTGTGCCAACGACGTTGCCAGTCATTGAGAGACTGCTGTTTTCGTCGTCAGAGAGCTTTGCCAGCCCGAAGTCGGCAACGAGTGGCTCGCCGTCCTCTCGTAAAAGAATATTCCCTGGTTTGAGGTCGCGATGTAGCACACCGTGTTCATGCGCAAACTGCATGGCTTCACAAATTTTCATGAATAGCGTGAGAGCCTGTTCAAAAGGCATTGGTGCGTGAGAACGTCTTGAGGAAGTGGGAGTATCCTGTGTTTGATCCGCCTGCACTTGCTTTACCTGGCTTTCCTGTGCGAGTCTGATGAGATCTCTCAACTCTAAACTGTCGGAGTTTGTTCGACGTTTTTTACTGGTTGATTTTACCAGTGAAGACAAAAGCTCCGAAAGAGAAACGCCGTTTACGTATTCCATCGCGATAAAGGAGATACCATCAACTTCGTTCATTTCATAAATTCGGCAAATGGAACGATGGCGAAGCTTTGACATGACCTCTCCCTCCCGCCGAAAACGTTTCAAGGCTCCCGGATCAGGAGTTCCCTGAGTGTGCAGAACCTTTATGGCGACGGGATGGCCAAAGCGATCTTTGGCCAGCCAGACCTTGCCCATTCCACCGGCTCCAAGGATTTTGAGTAATTTATAGCGGCCAAGAGTATGGCCTTGTTTTTGAGTGGAGGCTTCTCGCAATGGCAGGGCTGCACTTCCCGAGTCATCAAGGAGACGAAGAATGGGCATGATTTGCTCGCTTTTAGTCGCTTGCAAACTCCATAAATACTGGAATGTAAAATAAGCCGGATCGTTTGGAGAAGCGGTGGAAACCATTTCATAGCGAATTTTTGAAAGCTCTTCGGGCAGCGGCAAAATGGTAGCTCCCCCCCAGTCAAGATTGCTTAAATCAGCTTCTGTTTCGGTCTGTATGGACTGGAACGTCCAGCCCTCAGGAGGAGTATTAATCAGTTCAGAGAGGGTTGCTTCGCTCATTAAAATTTCTCCTTCGCCGGCGAGCTCCGACAATTCCGTAGCTGCCTGAACAGCATCTCCGATAGCTGAATAGGCACCGAGACGCTGCCCGCCAAGAGCACCCGTGAGAGCTTCCCCACTCCATATAGAAAGGCCGTATTTTGGAAAAAGTTTTTCATCCTCAGCAAACGAGGCAGCCATGCTAAAGAGCTGTTGGCGAAGCTCATTTGCTACGATAACAGCTCGAAGCGCATGGTCTTCGAAACGACGAGGAGCTCCCATGATAACAAGAAAACAGCCGATACCTGTATGGGAAACCGTGCCTGAATAAGACGTGACAACAGAAGCTACGGTTTCTTCAAGTGCATCGAGTAAAATACGTAAATCATGCGGGGTTTGACTACGAGCAAACACATTCAGTGAATGAAGGCGCAGAACAAGAATAGAGACGTCGCTGCTTTCAAGCGTGCGAAGTGCTTTAAGCTCTCTTTCATCCATCTCGTTAACTCCGAGAATAGAGGAATCCGGCGTAATGGTTCCGGGAGTGACTTCGGCGAGAATCACATCAAGTACACCAACATCCAAAAAGACCTGAGGTTCAAAAATACGCCCCATCGTATCACCGACAAGTCCGACCGCAGCAGCAGATGCCGTTTTCGGGTCTATACATTCTGCAATTTCCGCACTGCAAAGCTGCTTTATAACTTCGACGGATTGCCCAACAAGGTCTTCGACATCTGCTCCTAAGTAGGTAGCGAAAGCGGTATTGATATAGCTGACAATCCCTCGCGCCGAAACGCGTAGAATCATTGTAACAGAGGCAGAGTTTGCCTCCTTCGAAGGATTCAAACCAAAGGTAAAAAGATCATTTGGATTCAGTCCATCTAAGTCAGAGAAATTTAGATCGTCGGCTGCCATGTCTTTGTTCGTTTCTACGGAGTTTCAGGTGGTTGGGTTGCAGGGAATCGAAAAAATAATCAAACGGAATCAAGTAGCTCGGAGAGCTCGGCTTTGACTTCTTCGGGAGAGGGGTTTTCCAGGGTGCCCGCAACTTGTTCAAAAAGAAGTTGTCTCCAACGTTCACGCAAACGAAAGACCTGATTTTTAAGAGTGCCCTCAGGTATTCCTAAATGTGCAGATATCTGGTCATAGCGTCGTTCGGGCTGAGATGTAAAACCGAGAAAAGGACGAAGAGCTTGAAAAGTGGCGGCTTTTCCTCGTTTTTCAAATTCTTGTTCCAGGGTTTTCAATGATTGCTCCAAAACGGTAAGTGCCCAGCGACGTTGAAATAAGCGATCTGGCGATTGCAGCTCCTGAGACTCTGACGTATAACGTTCTTCAGCTTGCAGTGCATCGAAGCTTACGAGTAAAGATTCGCCCCGTTTTTTTGCAGTAGTATAGTCATACCTGTCTGCCAGAAAATTCTGTGCGCAGGTAAGTAGAAAGGTGCGTAAGCGGCCTTTTCCCGGATCGGCGGCAGCAAGGGTTTTATTTTTCAAAAGACGCGTAAAAAAGCCTTGCGTCAGGTCTTCGGCGTCGTGTGCATTTTTTCCTGAACGACGAAAATAAGCATAAAGCGGATACCAATAAGCTTCGCATATTGAGGCCAGGGCTTTTTGTGCAGCTACATCATCGTGTTTAGCTGCATGTCGCACTACGCTCCAATGAGTTGTTTGGAATGAATGAGAAGCTATACGCATGGTAATATACAGAATAATTAAAAGTAAAAATAAACCAATCGGATATTTTTACTTTAGCTGAAGATGTGAGGTCAAAATCAGAGCCGGTGTGTAATGATAGCGTGTATGAGGTAACATAATACGACCGCGAACCTGAACGGTTTGTCCTAAGAGTTTAGGGTTTGGCTCAGCGAGAAGTCGAGGATGTTATTTGAGTAATATTTTGTTCGTTTATATTAAAAATAATTAATATTAAACGCATGCTAAGTGGTTTTTTAAAAATATCTATACTGATAGATTTCTATTTTATAACCTTAAAAAAGATGTTCCAGCTTGCCTTTCCTTCTCGCATTTCTGAAACCGAGAATAATCTGCATCTATTTTTTTTCTTAACTGCTGTGCGTCTTTGCTCCAACTACGGTTTACTGCACTAATAAAAAAAGCATACATTTATGCCTGTCCTGCTCTTTTTCTATTATATCTTTTATTAATGGAGATGGGGCGGTATTTTTAGTATTAATATATCGCTGTAAATACTTTTCTCTTACATCAATCGCTTCCAATAGTGTCATAAATCCGTATCGCATATTTTTAAATTCAGAATTTAAAATACCTGCAATTTCCGATCTTAACATTCGTAAGGTATGAGTTGAAATTTGTTCGCTTTGATCAATACGGGGTGGTAGAATGAGTTCTATATGTTTATCGATATAGAGTAAACGGGGTTTCTCTGAATTTAGCGTTAAAATACTGAATCCCTGAATAGGTAACTCCGTAGAACAGTATAATTAGAATAATTTTTTTATAATAGTTTCCAAAAGAATATTTAATCAATTTTCTGAGTAAACTGTGTGCCGGACTTATCGAGACGAATGCTGATATTTTTAACCTTTAAATATATTACTTTATAAATATGATAGTTTAATTTTTCTTCGGTACATTTTTCGATAACTCCTGTGTAAGTGATAGTGGAGTGCCTTGATCCCTTTAAAGCGGTGGCAGCTTTTTTAGCTTCTTCCAGAGGGACGGAGACAAATCCTATTGCATCGTAATTAGAAAAGCGAACAGCATACTTATTAAGAGGAATAAAAGTTTGCGGTCCAGTACCTGTCGGAAATGCTTTACGACTAAAGTCATATTCTCCAAGATAATCACTGACTATTACATAAAAGCTTTCCGTTTCTTTCGCTTCCTGAATGCGCTTCTCAATAGTTGGTTTCAGTTTTTCCAAAAACTCATGCTTTGAAAATTCATCGCGCAGGTTGCGGTAATCTGTGCTGATTACCTCAGCAATACGTTCAGCCGGCGTTGGAATATCAGCCTTTACTTCATAAACAACAGCTGCGTTTTGTTGAGTAATTTCGACGGGCAATGCTCCTGCACTATGATAAGTCAAAAGCAAAAATAAAGTGCTTACGATATTGTGCTTTAAAAAATAATTTGCCGATTTCATTTTACCAGACTCCCGTGGAAGATTCAGATGTTTTGACGACTCGTCCCTGTTTAAACCAAACGTTAGTCATATTGCTTCGAAAACCTCTAAAAAACCCTACAAATGGAATCATGTTTAGCCCTCCATCGCTGTAGAGCCATATCTCATCAGCTTCTCCTCCTGGGATATAGAGTCCGGTGTTTCGTCCTTCCGGCCGACCTGCGATTTTGAGGACTTGCTCCGATGTCATACCTCGTTTGATTTGCTCTGCTAATGTTTTACCTGAAGAAGCTTTGTCCGAAGATGCACAACTCGTGAGGCAAATGGCGACTAAGATGAGTATACAACGGCAAGTGATTCTTATGTTTTTTTGGATAAAATTGAAGGAAAGGGCGGATATTTTCATAAAAATTAATAGTAGTGTGAATAAAAAATAAATTAATACCAGTATAAAAGTGTGTGGGGCAGGAAGAATCGCTCCTATCACGAAAAACCTCTGAAAGACTTAATGTCCTCGGTTCTCAGCTTAAGCAACTTCGCCTGGCCCGAGGTCTCTCTGCTGCAAAATTTGTTCAGTACCTGCAACGTGCCGGCTGGGATGTTTCCCTGCAGGTCTATTGTCACCTGGAGGGGGGCAAACGCTTGTTGACTGATCGAGAGCTTTTTTTGAAGTTGCTCGGAGCCAAACTTTCGGATATTGAACAGATATGAACTTTCGGTTGCCAGCATTCTCAAAAGGCTCTTAACGAAACTCGATAACTTCGGCATGGCATAAATGACTTGGATTGTATTGTAAGCTCCATTTGCTTGTGGAAGCACCTCCACGCTGGGACGTCCCCGAACCAGAAGTGATTGTCCGATTTTTTGCGCTCGCAGGCCTTCTATTCGAGAAGAAATAAGAGGGAGTGTTGTCCCTTTTACTTTATTTTTGGATTTCAGAGAGAGGGCTAGCGCCGACTGATTACGAGATCGCCGAAAATCAATTATCACTAATTGGCCTAAAATAAAAAATTCCATTATGAGTGCACGGTAAAGGTTAGTGTGGGATTTAGAAATTTTTCCTGAAACGTGAAACAGGTTCCCTGAAGAATATAAGAAGGCACCAGTCTAAGATTTTGCCTGGCAGAAGCAGGCTTAAGACGTTTCAGAGCGTGAAATGGAAAAAATGTAGAATTTATTTTAAACATGGGGTTCTACTTAGTTCTACGGAAGAGCAGCCATCAGGTTGCAAAATATTAAAAAAACATCAGGAAAGCGACCAGGCCTTAGGCCTTTTAGGCCTTGCTCAGGGTCAGGTTGAAAAGGGGAGGGTACGAATACGCAAGCACATGTCCGTTTTCGAGTGCAAGGGCGGTGGTCCCAGGCTGTGAGTGGAGAGCGGACGACGAAGGGTTTTCCTGTTGCGGGTCTCACCAGAGGCGCAAGGGGTTTCGCGTATCCAACTCAGGAGGTGGTAGGCGAGCACACTGATAGAGATATGTGCCTCGATGCGGTGAGGGAGTTAGTGGAAGTTGGGGCACAAACAGAGACTACCCTTGAGGCAGGTAAATCCTTTTTCGGCTTGGAGAAGGATCATTGTAGAGAGACCAGGTTTCGGGGGGGGGGTGCTAAGGATGCCTTCAGTTTTGATTACGTAATCGCCGAGTCATCCGTAGGCTTGGGCGTGCGGGATTCATCGCGGGTGGTACGGGGGTATTTTTTTGGTTCATCCGGGAAATTCGTGTGTATGGAGAGAAAGGGTGAGCTTAAAAGAGGATGAGGAGAAAACTGAAACCGGTAGGGTCGTTTTGTCAAAACGACCCTACCGGAGCGAAAAAAGCAGACCCTGAAGGGGGCTAATACCAGAAAAATTTTTTTTAAAAACTTTCCTAACGGGGTTGCGTCCTCGGTTGGATTCATGGAAGGCGGAAAGCAACCCCAGGCCGAGGTGCGAGGGCGGAAAGAGGACTAACGTATTTTAAGCTAGTCGGGAGAGGTGCCCATTAGCGAATAAAAATGCGGTCGCCCTCTTTCAATCCCTCAAAAACCGGAAAGGTTCCCTCAAGTTCCGGGCCGATTTGGATGGTAATCCACTCGGGTTCATCGGTGCCGTTATCTTTGAGCACCTGTGCGTCGCGACCGCTGAATCGCACGGCTGCTGCCGGTACGGTGATTGCATTGTCAAAGTGTGCAATATCGGCCTCGATGATTCCTTGCAGGCCACCGGGGAGCTTTTGTTTGCGATTATCAAAGGTGGCCTGGACTTCAAAAAGGCGTGTCGCAGAGTCGGCGGAGGGTGCGACATATTTAACCAGAGGATGAATGGTGAGACCTTTTTTTGAGGGGAGCCGCATTTCGATTTTTTGTCCCACAGGGAATGCCGGAAGGTCTTCTTCTGTCACATGAAAAACTGCTCGCAGCGTGGCGAGATCAACAAGCTCAGCAACGGCCTGGTTGATATTTACTGCTTCGCCTGGATCGACTTCACGAGCATTGACAATACCGTTAAAAGGTGCACGGATCGTGTGTCGACTGAGGTTATCTTTTGCCTCCGTGACCTGGGCTTTTGCTATTTCCGAATTGGCCTCCGCTGCCGACAGTGATGTTTGCGATACGACATTGGACTTCTTTAAACGAAGTGCTTCCTGATATAAACGTGCGGCCTCCTTTGCCTGAAGCTCCGCGATATTGAGTCGAATCTCTGCACGTTTTCGCTCAAGTTCCACCAGGACGTCTCCCTTGCTGACGGCGTCGCCCGGTTCGATTAAAATTTCCTCCACGCGCCCGGCAACCTCAGACGGAACTTTTGTCACCGACCAGGGATTGAGCGAAATCACAAAGCGGCGCGTTTGATTCAGATTTTTGCGAGCGATAGTAATTACGTTTGGGGCGGGTGGCTTCAGCTCGGCTTGTTCCTGTTCATAACGCTGTCGTTCGCGAATATTTGCCAGGTAACGCCCGATGCTGACAAAAGCAAAGAGAGAAAATAAAACCAGAAAACCAAATCCGATGATGAGGCGTTTGGAACGACGTGAGATAAGCATAGCTTCGATTTCTAAAATTTCACCAGGCTCAGGATGCCGCAGACACGGTGAGTGGCATCTACGACGGGCAGGATCATTTTGCCGTTGTTTTGCATTTTTTCGATTGTTGCTGACAGCGGGTCCATCGGAGATAAAAAAGGACCGGGTTCAACCATCGATGCGATATTCTGATTGGCCCGGGCAAGTCCGGCTCCCTCGATTTGCTCTCGCTCAAGCATTCCCAGGAGAGCACCATCCGGTGCCAGCACAGGAAATGAGGGTTGCGGATACTGTAAGATCATCTCTCTGGCTTCGCCGAAGGAAAGCGATGCGGGCAGAGTCATAAACTGAGTGATCATTGCATTCTGAACCAAGGCGTCTTTTGGAATAGAGGCTTCAAAACGTGCTGCCATCAACTCCTGCTGTGCTCCCATGAAAACAAACAGCGCAATGAAGATGAGAATGAAATTTCCCCCGGGCTGTATAATCGCCCAAAGACCAAAGAGGATAGCGATTCCCTGTCCGACTCTGGCAGCGATCCAGGTTGCTTTTGCATGTGGGAATTTCATGGCCAGGAGTGAGCGCAGCACGCGCCCGCCGTCCATTGGGAAGGCCGGAATCATATTGAAAACAACGAGAGCGATATTGACGACGGCAAGCTTGGCGAGGAGGTCGCCGCCCACACGCTCCAGGTTTAAAAAATCGCTCCACGTTCCAAAACTTCCCAGGAAAAAAGCGATCCCGATAGCAATAACAACATTTACCAGTGGTCCGGCCAGAGCGACGACGAGTTCCTGGTAAGGGCGTCGCGGCATACGCTCAAGTCGGGCGACTCCACCGAAGGGTAGCAAGGTGATGTCGGGGGTTCTGATGCCAAAATACCGCGCTGCAAATGCGTGACCAAATTCATGCAAAAGCACGCAGAAAAAAAGCGCTGATATAAAAGTAATCCCCAGAAGTGCCTCAGAAGTTCCACCGTCGGAGTAGCCCATCCAGGCGTAAAACAAAAGCAGCAAAAAAAAGGTCGTATGAATACGAACCTGAATTCCTGCAACCGTAGCGATGTGATAGGACCATTTCATTGGAAGCGGAGATGCTAGAGGTTTTCCAGGCAAGAGAAAGCTTTCTCGACGAAAAACTGAATACGTAATTTTACTGCCGCCCTCTACTAGCTTCAACAGCGGCACCAGCCAGTTAGAGGCTCATAATCCAACCAGCTCCACTCAACATAAAAATTAAGGGACAGGCCTTTTATAAAAAAAGCATTGCCAGGTTGTTTTGATTGTTGGAGGGTGCGTTTATGAGACAAGCACGATTGCTTTTGGAGGATGGAGAAGGGGATGCTTATTATCACTGCATGTCGCGGGTGGTGGATCGGCGGTTTATTTTTGGAGATGAGGAGAAGACGTATTTTTATGAGTGGATGCGACGGCTGGAGCGGTTTTCGGGAGTGGAGGTTGTGACTTATTGTTTGATGTCGAATCACTTTCATCTTTTGCTTCGCGTTCCGGGTAAGGAGCGGCTTGGACGACTTTCTTTGGAGGAGTTGAAGGAGGAATTGAAGCGGCTTTATGGCAGGGAGGGAGCGGGAGATGCATTGCAGGAGTTGGAGAGGGCGGAGGCTGCGGGGGATGCTCGTTGGATTGAGGAGATACGGGAGAGATATGAAGTGCGGCGTGGAGATTTGTCGAAGTTTATGAAGGAGCTTAAGCAGCGGTTTACGATGTGGTATAATCGGCGTGAGGGAAGGCGGGGGACGCTTTGGGAGGATAGGTTTAAGAGTGTGCTGGTGGAGGGATCAGATAAAGCGTTGATGACGATGGCTGCGTATATTGAGCTGAATCCAGTGCGAGCGGGATTGGTGGAGGATCCTAAGGATTACCGCTGGTGTGGCTATGCGGAGGCAGTAGCGGGAGGTTCTTTAGCAAGAAAGGGGCTGTGTCGATTGTTGGATCAGACTTCATATGGGACGAACCGGAGAGTGAATTGGAAAGGAGTATCGCGTCGGTATAGGCGGTTGTTATTTGAGCATGGGGAGGAGCGGGGTTATGACGCAGGAGATGTGAGAGAGAAGCGGCGTGGAATAGCTCGCGATCGTGTGGATAAAGTGATTGCGAGTGGTGG
>JBKEBM010000133.1:0-7938 GCA_047973165.1 Chthoniobacterales bacterium | reverse complement strand
AATTCCAGAAAGAGGACTCCGGTGCGGCGGCGGGCGTGGGTTCCGTTGGGTAAATTAATTTTTGCCGGTCCGGCTTCAATATCGAGTAGCCGCAGGACTTCGCTGACTTCCTGGATGCCCGGGTCGCAAATCTGAAAGTGTCGTAACCAGTTTAAAATGCAGCGGCGCAGGATGGCGGGATGTAATTTTTTTAACTCTTTTACCGGAAGTGTTTTTTGCTTCCAAAGTTCGGGCACCCGTGAGGAAAGATAGTTTTCTTCCAGACGAAGAATTTCTGCGTTGCGCAGGATGTTGGGGCAGATTTTTCGTCCCATGATGCTTTCCAGGAGTGGAAGTGCTTTGTGACGGATTTTGTTTCGTGTGTGCTTCAGACTTTGGTTTGTGCTGTCTTCTCGCCAGGTCCAGTTGCGATTTTTGCATTCCTGAAGAATTTCCTGTTTGCTCAGGGATAAGAGTGGACGGTGGAGATCGAGATTTAGTCTATCGATTTTTCGCCGGGAGAGGGGCTGCATTCCGGTGAGTCCGCGGAGGCCGCTGCCACGGAGGAAATTGAATAAAATAGTCTCAGCCTGATCGTTGGCGTGGTGAGCGAGAATCAGATGTCGACAGTTGCTTTTCCGGGCGCACCTGGCAAAAAATTCGTAGCGCTTTTCGCGGCTGGCTGCCTCGATGGACTGCCGGGTTGCTTTGGCAAAATCAGGTAAATTTTTGCAACGTTCGGAATAAAATTCGAGTTCGAGAGTGTCGGTGAGTTTTTTGACAAAGCGGGCATCGCTCTGCGAACTGCGCGGACGCAGGGCGTGATCGTAATGACAGACTATCAGCTTGCGAAAACCGCAGGCATGCAGTGCTCGCAGCAAAAAAACGGAGTCTGCTCCGCCGCTCACGGCGACCAGGTATTTGCGTCGCGGTGAGAGGTCGGCGAAGATTTTTTTTAATGACTCATCGTCAGCCAATGGTTTCTGCGCCGTAGAGTCCGTGGAGTGCCTCGGGGAGATAAATTTTCCCGTCGTTTGGGTTGTAATAGGTCTCGACGAGAGCGACGAAGAGGCGTGGCAGGGCTGTGCCGGAGCCGTTCAGCGTGTGGCAGTGTTTGTTTTTTCCGTCGCTGTCTTTGAAGCGTAATCCCATACGGCGGGCCTGGTAGTCAGCAAAGTTTGAGCAGCTTGAGACCTCGAGATAGGCATTTTGGCCGGGCGCCCAGACTTCGATATCGTAAGTTTTTGTGGAGCTGAATCCGATGTCGCCGGAGCAGAGTTCGATCACACGGTAGTGGAGGCCAAGGAGCTCCAGGGCGGTTTCGGCTTCGCGAGTCAGAATTTCCAGTTCGTTTTCGGACTGCTCGGGATGGGCGAGGCGAACGAGCTCCACTTTGTCGAATTGATGCATGCGGATCAGGCCGCGGTTGTCTTTGCCGGCTGAGCCTGCTTCGCGGCGGAAACAGGGGGTGTAGGCTACGTATTTTACGGGGAGGTCGTCCGGTGCGAGAATTTCATCGCGACGCAGATTTGTAACGGGGACTTCTGCCGTGGGGGCGAGGAAAAGTTCGGCGTCGGAAACTGCATACATGTCTTCTTCGAATTTTGGGAGTTGGCCGGTGCCGATCATGCTTTCGCGGCGGATGAGGAAGGGTGGGCTGATTTCGCGGTAGCCGTGTTTGTCGGTATGCAGATTCAGGAGAAACTGGATGAGCGCACGTTCGAGCCGGGCACCGTGACCGGAAAAGCAGGTGAAGCCGGAACCGCTGATTTTGACGGCGCGTTCGCTTTCGAGGAGGTGGAGTTTTTCACAGATTTCTGTGTGGCAAACCGGCGTTTCGATCCTGGGTTTTTTTCCGTGTGTGCGGATTTCCGGGTTGTCTGCAGCGTCTTTTCCGATGGGAATTTCGGAGTGCGGGAGATTGGGGATTTGGAGTAAAAGTTCGCGCTGGCGGAGGTCGAGCTGCGTGGAGGCTTCGTTGAGTGCCGTGATTTCGGAAGCGAAGCCTTTGACCTGGGCTTCGATGGCATCGCTGGGTTCACCTTTGCTGCGCAGCATACCGATTTCTTTAGAGAGGCGCTTGCGGTCGGCGTTGAGTTTTTGGAGTTGGGTTTCGGCATTGCGTCGTTCCGTATCGATGGCAAGAACATCGTCGATGAGAGACGCATGCCCTTCGCCGCGGGTGGTGAGGCGTTTTTTTACATTTTCGGGATTTTCCCGGATCAATCGAATATCAAGCATAGGATTGGAGTGAATCTATACGGGAGGGAACAGGGAGGACGAGGGATTTTTCGCACGGAAATTCATGAGAGGGATTGAAGTCTGCATTTCAAGTTAGTATTTTTCGGCTGTTTATGGCTGCGGGTTACAAAGATTATTATAAAATACTGGGCGTTTCGAAAAGTGCGAGTGCGGATGAGATTCGCAAGGCTTTTCGGAAGCTGGCACGGGTACACCACCCCGATGTGGCTAAGGATAAAAAGGCTGCGGAGGAGAAATTTAAGGAAATCAATGAGGCGTATGAGGTGCTGAGCGATTCTGATAAGCGCTCAAAATACGATGCCTATGGCGAGAACTGGGAGCATGCGGCAAGAGCCGGAGCACAGGGGCAGGGAGGATTCCAATACGAGCAGGCGGGTGGTTTCGGCGGGTTCCCCCAGGGGGGTGAGGGGGTACAGTATGAGTTTGGTGGCACGGGATTCAGTGACTTTTTTGAGCAGATGTTTGGAACGCGCCGTGGCCATGCGCGTGGGGCGGGTGCTTTTGGTTTCGAGGAGTCTCCTCAGCGCGGACAGGATATCGAGGCGGATATTTCGGTGTCTCTGGAGGAGGCTCTGAATGGCTCGACGCGGTCGATTTCTTTTCGCCGCAGCGATTCGACAACACCGGAAACTTATACGGTAAAAATTCCGCGCGGGGTTCGCGAGGGACAGCGTATTCGTTTGACGGGCGTTGGCGGTAAGGGTGTCTCGGGTGGCCCGGCGGGTGATCTTTACATGCGAGTGAAGTTGCAAAAGCATCCGGACTATCGTGTCGAGGGTAGTCAGATTTTTTATGATTTTGAGATTCCGGTTTACCAGGCTGTCCTGGGAAGTGAGGTGCAGATTCCCACGCCCGATGGGCGTGCCCGCTTAAAAATTCCGGCTGGCAGTCAGAGTGGGAAGCGTTTTCGCTTCAGTGGTCGCGGTTTGCCGGACAAAGACGGGAAGCGCGGAGATTTTTACGTTATCCTTATCCCTCAGCTTCCCGAAAATCTCTCTTCGGAAGCAAAAAAACTGTGGGAGGCACTTGCGAAACTCGATGGGAAATAACTTTGCGATTTTTGGATCAGGCGTTCTTTTTGTAATTATTTTTTCCGGCTTTCTTCGTGCGGAAGATGCGGAGCCAACTGCCAAAAAAGCTACGTCTGCGGATTCTTCTTACACTTTGGATATTACGCTTGGTGATGCTATTCAGATGGCTCTTGCGAAAAATTTTGATATTCAGGTACAGCAATACGATCCCAAAATTGCTCAGGCCCGACAACTCTCTGCCTCAGGGAAATTTGATCCGACACTTCAGGTTTCTTATACTTATGATTCGAATCGGCAGGAGCTGCGTTCGCTGGCCAGCAAGGTCAATAATGAGATAACCGATCCTGACAGCCCCCTCTATGCCCGGCGTGAGGGGCAGGTGTATGATGCAAATGTTTCCGGTTTGCTCCCGCCGGGAACGACCTATAGTTTGGGGCCTTCTTTGAGTATTGATGGAGACAGCACCCGTGAGCCGGATTATAATAGTTTTGAAACTTTTACCGGCTTTGAAGTTACTCAGCCGGTGCTTCGCAATTTTGGTACGGATGTAAATCTGGCCAGTATTCGGATTGCGCGGGCAAACCTGTCTGTTTCTCAGTGGCAGCTTCGGCAAATTCTTATTGATACGATCACAGATACTATCAATGCCTACAATGAACTCTATTTTTCCATTCAGAATCTCGATGTAGAACAACGCTACCGCCAGCTTGCTCAGCAGCTTGTTATTGATAACCAAAAGCGTGCCGAAATTGGTGTAATGTCTCCGCTGGATGTTCTCCAGGCGCAGTCCGATCTCGCTTCACGTGAAGAGCGTTTACTGGTCGCGCAGCGTGCCGTTCTGGATAACCAGAATTTTTTAAAGCAGCTTATAACAGACGATGTTGCGGGCTTTTTAAATATATTAATAAGGATTGCACCGCCTCCTTCCAGTACCGGGTATAAGCCGAATCTTAACAGAGATATGCCGGTTGCTTTCGATCTTCGTCCGGACTATCGACAGTCGATTATCGATATACAGAGACGTAATATAAATATCATTTTCACACGCAATCAGGCTCTTCCGCGTCTCGACCTGACGGGCAGTCTCGGGTTAAACGGGCTCGAATCAAGCCTGGGCCGGAGTGTTTCAAGGGTGGGTCAAAATAACCTGGCCTGGAGTGTGGGAGCAATTTTCAGTGTGCCCATTCCGAATCGCACGGCACGCGGGGAGACTCAGGTTGCCCAGCTTGAAATTGCCCAGGCTCTTATTGCGCTTAAGCAACTCGAACAGTTTATTATCGTCGAGGTGGACAATGCTGCGGGGCAGATTGATACAACACGCAAGCGCATTGAGGCTTCGCGTGTTGCCCGTGAGTTTGCGCAGCAGACTTTAGAGGCGGGGCAGGCGCGTCTGGCATCCGGAACGACCACGACCTTTGAAGTTCTTCAGTTCCAGCGCGATCTTGCTCAGGCCCGTATTGCGGAGATTCGTGCGGTGGTGGACTATAATAAAGCCATTGCGGAGTATGCCCGCAGGACGGGGACAACACTTGACCTCACGCGTATCGAACTTGAGTAAAGTTTTCGGGTTATGTCAGTAGTTCTACCATCACTTTCTGAGTCTGCGCTGTTACTTATTGGTCACGGTTCGACAAAAAATCCGGATTCTTCAGCACCTACGAGAGAGCAGCTTGTCGCTTTGCGTCAGCGGGGAATTTTTAAAGAAGTCCATGCGGGTTTTCGCAAGGAGCAGCCTTCGATTCAGGAAGCACTGTCATGTATTGAATCCCGAATAATATATATCGTTCCCAACTTTATTAGTGAGGGATATTTTACGAAAAATGTAATGCCTCGTGAACTTGGTTTGACCGGTTCTGCCAGTAAAATTGACGGACGTATTTTGATATATTGTAAACCGGTGGGAAGTCACCCAAAAGTGACTGATATAATATTACATCGCGCCCGGGAAATTGCTCCGGATGCAGACTTATCGAAAACGTCGCTTATTGTTGTCGGGCACGGAACGGAGCGAGATAAAAATTCTTCAAAAGCGGTCCGAAAGCAGGTTTCTATACTTAGTGAAAAAGAATATTTTGGCGAAGTTCTGGCTGCTTATATGGAAGAAGCACCTTTCATTAAAGACTGGGCTGAAGTGGTGAAATTTCCTGATGTTATAGTAGTTCCGTTTTTTATTTCTGACGGGCTGCACAGTTACGAAGATATACCGGTTTTGCTGGGTATTTCTGAGGCGGGGAAAACGCAACCTCTCAGTGAATCGCAGACTGTTTTTGACAAAAATCCTTATCAGATCGCTGAAAAAAAGCTCTGCTATACCCGCGCCATCGGAACGGAACCTGGATTTACAGATATAATAGTGGATCAGGCAAGGCAGGCTCGTGAAAAAGAAAATCATACGATTTAGTAATCCAAATTCATGTATTCGCTTGTCTCTCTCGCTATCTCAACGGGCTTGCCCTCCGCCTTCAAGGAATCCAACAGATAGCTCCCCCCTTGGGGAAGTTTTTGTTGGGAGGGGAATCTCAATATCGGCAGCCTGGCAGCCTCCTCTGGTAGAGGCGTTTTATCAAAACGACCCTACCGGTTTCCATCTTTGCCTCACCCTTTCTATTGCATAGTCCGGGTTTAATCGTATCAGACTCCGTGAATTTCTTTTCGGGATGTATTTCCTTCGAGGATGAGGCTGCGGTTGATTGCGTTGAGATAGGCCCGGGCACTGGCATCGACTACATCGGTGCTGGCACCTTTACCGGTGATGAGTTCGCCGTTTCCAAAATCAATTTTGACAGTGACCTCACCCAGTGAATCTTTCCCCTGGGTGACGGCTTCGACCTGATAGGCTGCCAGGTGGCCATTTCGATCCGTGATGCGGTCGAGAGCTTTCATGGCAGCATCGACGGCACCATTTCCCGGGCTGGAGTCCTGGATGATCTCTCCGTCTTTTTTGATACGGACCGTGGCAGTGGGGACGGTTGTTGATCCGCTGGTTACGTGAATGTAGTCGAGCTGATAGACGGCACTTTCGTTGCCGATTGAACCTTCTACCAGGGCGGCGAGGTCGTCGTCATAGACAAATTTTTTCTTATCACCGATTTCTTTAAAGCGGCTGAAGACCTGATCGCTCTCGACTTTAGTCAGCTTAAATCCGAGATGCTCCAGGCGTGCGGCAATGGCATGGCGCCCACTGTGCTTGGTGAGTGGCAGTTCAGTGCCGCCCCAGCCGACCTCTTTTGGGTCCATGATTTCATAGGTCTCGCGTTTTTTCAGGATGCCGTCCTGGTGAATTCCGGAGCTGTGGGCGAAGGCATTTTCTCCAACGATGGCCTTGCTGCGGGCCAGGTGCAGACCACTCATACGACTCACCAGGCGCGAGGTTTTTAAAATTTCGGTAGCTTTGATTTGGGTCGTCAGATTCTGAAAATAGTCGGGGCGGGTTTTAATCGCCATGACGACTTCTTCGAGGGCAGTATTTCCGGCGCGTTCGCCAATGCCGTTAAAGGTTCCTTCGATTTGTCGTGCGCCTGCCTGAACAGCCGCCAGCGAATTTGCCACGGCCAGGCCCAGGTCATCGTGGCAATGCACGCTGATCACGGCGTCGTCGATATTTTTAACATTGGAGCGCAGGTAATGAATGATCTCGGCATACTGCTCGGGTATGGCGTAACCTACGGTGTCGGGGATATTAACCGTTGTTGCTCCGGCAGCGATTGCAGCTTCGACGATCCTGGCCAGAAATTCCGGTTCGGTTCGCGAGGCATCTTCGGGGGAAAACTCCACATCTTTCACGAATCCCTTTGCGCGGGTGACGGCCTCGACGGCCAGGCGTTGTAAATCGTCGTGTCCCATGCGCAGTTTGTGTTCGCGGTGAATTGCCGAAGTCGCCAAAAAAACGTGAATGCGTGCGTTGTCGCCGGCAGGCTTCAGTGCGGCACCCGCAGCGTCGATGTCTTTGGGAACGCAGCGTGCCAGCCCGCAAATGCGAGGGCCTTTTACTTCGGTAGCGATTTTTTGCACAGCTTCAAAATCACCGTCGCTGATAACGGGGAACCCTGCTTCGATGACATCGACATTGATGCGTTCGAGCTGACGGGCGATTTCCAGTTTTTCGCGCAAGTTCATGCTGGCACCGGGGCACTGCTCTCCGTCACGCAGGGTTGTATCAAAGATAATTATATTGTCTGACATGGCTGTTAAATTTGGCTGATGGATTGTAAAAAAGTGGCGGTGAAAGTTTTGAGGAGTCTTTCCTGAGGCGATTGCCACCTCCGCCATTTGCAGCCGTGCCGTCAGGTAAAATTTAAGCAGAAAGAAGTTGTCCGTTTCGGAGGAGCCCCCGAAGTCGGAAAACCGGAAGAGTAAGTCGATACTGACAGAAAGATGTCACGGAGGAGGAGGGTAGGTATCTTTTTAAATTGAGCAAGATAAAAACCCTCTCATAAATAAGAAACCCGGAATAAATCAGCAACGCTTTATCAGGGAAAGGTTGGCGGCGGAAGGGATCGATGATATATGCCGGGCCATATGAATAGATTAATAATGCTTTGCTTGCTGACTGCAGGAACTTCCCTGGCCGCCATTGATATACCGACGATTTTCTCCGACGGCATGGTTTTGCAACGTGAGACAAATGCTCCGATCTGGGGATGGGCAGAGGCAGGCACGGAGGTAA
>JBKEBM010000087.1:0-10820 GCA_047973165.1 Chthoniobacterales bacterium | reverse complement strand
TCTCAAAGGCGGCCTCCTCGTCGCCAAACACGGCAAAGGCTGGTTCATCTACACCGGCCTCTCCTGGTTCCGCCAACTCCCCGCCGGAGTCCCCGGTGCCTACCGCCTCTTCGCCAACCTCGTCTCCCTCGGCCACGCGGATAAGGAAGGAAACCACAGATGAACACAGATTAAAAAAAACATCTGCGAAAATCTGCGAGATCTGCGGTTTTTAAAAATAAATCCTTAATGATACAAATGAATACCGAATCAAAACGGGACCCGGAGACTTACGCCCTGATTGGTGCGGCAATGGAAGTTCACAGCAATCTGGGTAACGGCTTTCTCGAAGCAGTCTATCAAGACGCACTGGAAATCGAACTGTCCCGCACCAACATCCCATTCACTCGCGAATACTCCATACCCATCAGTTACAAAGACCAGCCTTTGGGCACACCCTACCGCGCTGACTTTGTCTGCTTTGGCTCCATCATTGTCGAACTCAAGGCTATCAAAACCCTCACAGAAATTGAAACTGCTCAAGTTCTGCATTACCTCAAAGCAACCGCCTTCGAACGTGCTCTCCTCATCAACTTTGGAACATCGCGTCTCGATTATAAACGCCTCATCAACTCGACGAATATTAACCGCAGATGACTCCGATGAACGCAGATTAAAAAACATCTGCGAAAATCTGCGACATCTGTGGTTTAAAAAATCAAAAATCCCTTTGCATTTTTGAAAAACATGTAAAGAAAACTCAACTTTCTTTACATGTTTATATAATTATATAAACTTTTTCAGGTTATCTTTATGTAATTTTCACAATCTATTAAGAAACCAAGCCAATTACTTCATCTCCATGCGTCCGCTCCAACAGCTTAATTTCAGCCGCTTCGAGACCGTTTCCATCCTCAAGCGGCTAAATGCGGCTACCCGCCAACTCGCGGAATTAAAAGGTAAAGTTGCCACCATTCCCAATCAGGCCATTCTCATCAACACCCTTGCTATCCAGGAAGCCAAAGACAGCTCTGAGATCGAAAATATCATCACCACCCACGACGAACTTTTTCAGGAAGACCTTGGCCCGAAAAGTCACCTCAAAGCCGCCACCAAAGAAGTCCTCCATTACCGTCAGGCACTCTGGCGGGGATTTCATCTCGTCCAGGAAAACGGTTTACTTACCAATCAAACAATTCTCGAAATTCAGGCAACTCTGGAGCAGAACAACGCCGGATTTCGCAAAGTCCCCGGCACTACGCTGAAAAACGAATACACCGGTGAGACCATTTACACCCCACCACAAAATCAAGAAGAAATCCTTCGCCTCACGAATGATCTTGAAGCCTTCATCAACACCCCGGATTTACGTGCTGTCGATCCGCTCATCAAGATGGCACTCATCCACCACCGATTCGAGTCGATTCACCCCTTCTACGACGGCAACGGCCGCACCGGACGTATCATCAATGTCCTCTACCTCGTCAAAGAACGTCTGCTCGATATTCCCACGCTCTATCTTAGCCGTCACATCCTCCACACCAAACAAGACTACTATCGCCTGCTCCAGAGCGTCCGCACCGAAGACACATGGGAAGAATGGATCGAATACATGCTAACCGCCGTCGAACATACCGCTGCCCACACCATTGAAACAGTCCTCCTCATCAAAGAAGCCTTTCAGGACTACAAGCACCGCATCCGAAGCCAACACAAATTCTACAGCCAGGACCTCATCAACAACCTCTTCACCCATCCTTACACCAAGATCGAATTTCTTCAGAACGACCTCAAAATCTCC
Organism: Chthoniobacterales bacterium; assembly: GCA_047973165.1. Classification (GTDB taxonomy): domain Bacteria; phylum Verrucomicrobiota; class Verrucomicrobiia; order Chthoniobacterales; family JBKEAD01; genus JBKEAD01. The sequence goes on along the minus strand of JBKEBM010000087.1, from coordinate 9,040 downwards.
CGTGTCACCGCCACCCGCTATCTTGAAGAACTCTGCACCACCCGTTTCCTCCACAAACGAAAAATCGGTCGAACCAACTTCTACATCAACCCCGTCCTGGCCGGTATTCTCTCCACAAATAAACCGCAGATGACATAAATAAATGCAGATTTAGAAAAACAGAAAAAACATCTGCGAAAATCTGCAACATCTGCGGTTTTAAAAAACAGAAAATAACCTCATAGTAAGACATACCGTATGAAACAAAGTGCCAATATCCTGGAGAAGCCCACAGAGCAGGTGCATTATCGCTGGCCTCTCATCTACGGTGCCGTCCTCGTCTGGCTCGTGCTCCTTATCATCCTCATGCGCATCTTTACGAACATCTACGCATGAGTTTTATCGACTGGATTGTCCTTCTCTCCACCATCACCGGCATCGTTGCCTATGGACTCTGGACTGCCCGACGCCACCACACCTCCAGCGACTTCATTCGCGGCGGCAACGACCTTAAATGGGGCACCATCGGCCTCTCCGTCATGGCCACCCAGGCCTCCGCCATCACCTTTCTCTCCACTCCCGGGCAGGGCTATGAAAACGGCCTTGCCTTTGTCCAAAACTACCTCGGTCTCCCCATCGCCCTCGTTCTCATCTCCGCCATCTTTATCCCCCTCTACTACCGGCTTAAAGTTGTTACCGCCTACGAATTTCTCGGACGCCGCTTCGACCAGAAAACCCGTCTCCTCGGTGCTGCCCTCTTTCTGTTACAACGCGGCCTCGCCGCCGGTATAACCATCTACGCCCCCGCCATCATCGTCTCCAGCATCCTCAACTGGCCTCTCACCCCCACCATCCTCCTCAGCGGTTCCCTCGTCATCCTCTACACCGTCATCGGAGGCACTCGCACCGTCAGCCTCACCCAGAAATACCAGATGCTCATCATCCTCGCCGGCATGACTATCGCCTTCGGCTACGTCGTCTATGGTCTGCCTGAAAATGTCACCTTCGGAAATGCTCTCCACCTTGCCGGACTCCACGACCGCCTCGAAGCCATCAGCTTCTCCCTCGACCCCGGCGAACGTTATACCATCTGGACCGGACTTATCGGCGGCACCTTCCTGGCCCTTTCCTACTTTGGTACCGACCAATCCCAGGTCCAGCGCTACCTTGCCGGAGACTCACCCACCTCCAGTCGTCTCGGCCTCATGTTTAACGCCGTGCTCAAAATCCCCATGCAATTGGCCATCCTCCTCCTCGGTGTTCTCCTCTTCGTCTTCTACCTCTTCCAGCCACCGCCCATCTTTTTTGACCAAACCGCCATCGCCCAGGTGCCCGAAGAAATCCGAACCCCCATCGAAGCCCGCTTCACTCAGGCCTTCGAAGCAAGAACTCCCCTCCTCAACACCGCTCTCGAAGAACTCTCCGACGGACAAGAAATCTCCCCCGAAACAAAACAAAAAATCCTCCGCCTCAGTGAAGAAATCAATACACAGCGCAGTGCCTTCCAAACAGCCCTTCGGAATGCCAACCCCTCGGCTGACACCACAGACTCCGACTACATCTTTCTAAACTTCGTTCTCAAAAATCTCCCCACCGGCCTCATCGGGCTCCTCATCGCTGTTATCTTTCTTGCCGCCATGTCCTCCACTGCCTCCGAACTCAACGCGCTGGCTTCCACCACTCTGGTTGACGGCTACCGCACCCTCATCCGCAAAGACCTCAGCGACCGACACACCGTTCGCATTACCCAACTCTTCACCCTCGGCTGGGGCCTCATCGCCATCAGCTTCGCCATGACCCTTACTCTCTTCGATAACCTCATCGAAGCTGTCAACATCATCGGCTCCCTCTTCTACGGAGCCATCCTGGGCCTCTTCCTCATTGCTTTTTTCCTCAAAAAAATTCACGGAACCGCTGCCTTCATCGGAGGTATCACTGCCGAACTCATCGTGCTGGCCATGTATTTTTCCCCCCTTCAGATCGGCTACCTGTGGTTCAACCTCATCGGCTGTGCCCTTACCATCCTCATCGCCGCCATCATCCAAAAACTCACCGAAAAAAATTAAAAAATCACTTAGTTTTCATTGCAATGCAGACGATTCTCTGACATTGTCTCGCGTCCGTGCCGGATTTTCGGCTTAATTTTTTCTTTTTTTTCAATGCGCAGAAAACCAACATTCTCAAACAAGGCAGAAGCCATCGACCGCTCCTGGTATATCATTGATGCCAGCGAACAATTGCTCGGCCACGTCGCCACAAAAGCCGCCAACCTCCTCCGCGGAAAACAAAAGCCAACCTTTACTCCACACATCGACAATGGTGATTTCGTCGTGGTGATCAATGCAGGTAAAGTCCGCATCGGCGGGAAAAAAGACCTGCAAAAAACTTACCACAGTTTTTCCGGTTATGTCGGCGGTCACAAATCCGAAACCTTTCGCGCCCGCCGTGAGCGCAAACCCGAGCTAATTATCGAATCTGCAGTCCGCGGGATGATCCCGCACAACCGCCTGGGACGCTCCATCTATCGTAAGCTCAAAGTTTACGCTGGTCCGGAACATCCGCACGAAGCTCAGCAGCCCAAAGCCGCTTAAAAAATAATCATCAAATTTTTTCATGTCAGCCACTACCGAAATCAAAGCTACAGGCCGCCGCAAAACGGCCATCGCCAGTATCCGACTCAAACCCGGCACCGGAGTTTTTGAAGTCAACGGAAAAGACCTTTCCGAGGTCTTCCCAAGTCTCAGCCTTCAAAATACGATTCTTCGTCCCTTTGAATTAGCAAATGCCGCAAAGGCCTTCGACTTCACTGCCAGAACTTCCGGCGGCGGAACTTCCGGCCAGGCTGGTGCTCTGCGACTTGCAATCTCTCGTGCGCTCGTTCTCAACGATGCCGCTCTGCGCCCGCCTCTCAAAGAAGACGGCATGCTGCGCCGTGACCCTCGTATGAAGGAACGCAAGAAATCCGGTCAGCCCGGAGCACGCAAACGCTTCCAGTTTTCCAAGCGTTAATTTTTTATTATTCCACGATTTTCAACCAACGAGGTCCTTTTCAAAAAGGGCCTCGTTTTTTTTATGGCCCGAAGTGCAGTTTTACTTTTTTCTGTATCCGATGATGCACCTTCGATTTTTAAAATTTCTACCCGGTATTATGATTCTGCTTGGCGGCCTGAACTCCCATGCTCAGCAACCTCCCGCACCGAGCCAGTTTTCTGTTAGTTCCTGGTCCTTTGTCCGACCCGACGGCTGGGCATGGATTCAGCCGAACTCACCCATGCGCAAAGCTCAGCTTCAGGTGCCAGCTCCGGAGACAAATGAAACAACACATCCCGTCGATATTGTATTTTTTCATTTTGGAGCAGGGCAGGGGGGCAGTCCCGAGGCAAATATCCAGCGCTGGCTCGGCCAGTTCGAAGGAAAGCCCAAAGACATCGATGCAAAGACTGCTGAGGTTGAGGTTGCCGGGCAAAAGGTCATTTTTGTGTCTGCCCAGGGCACCTTTCTTTCCGGAATGCCTGGCGCTCCGACACAGCCTCTGAAAAATTTTGCTCTGCGAGGTGCTATCCTCACCAGCCCCGACGGAGACGTTTTTGTAAAAATGACTGGTCCTCAACAAGCCGTCGAGTCCAGCGAAGCCGCCTTCACGAAAATGATTCGTGAGGCACAAAAAACTACTAAAAAGTCTGATCTGTCATGAAATTTACTTACTACGGCCACGCCTGTTTCGGGATTGAAACCAACGGCAGCCATCTCCTCTTCGACCCCTTCATCACTCCAAACGAACTTGCCGCCGACATTGACGTTACCACAGTTCCGGCAGACTACATCCTCATCTCTCACGGTCATGTCGATCACGTCGCCGACGCTGTTTCCATCGCTCAACGCACGGGCGCACCGATTATCTCAAACTGGGAAATCATCGACTGGTTTGGCAAGCAGGGACTCGAAAACGGCCATCCCATGAACCACGGGGGAGCCTGGAAATTCGATTTTGGTCAGGTAAAATACACTCCGGCAATTCATTCGAGTTCTCTTCCTGACGGCAGCTACGGTGGCAATCCAGGCGGCTTCGTCCTGAGCACCGCAGAGCATTCCATTTACTATTCCGGTGATACTGCGCTGACTCGTGACATGGAGTTTATCGGCGAAGATTTCAGTCTCGATGCCGCCATTCTTCCTGTCGGAGATAATTTTACAATGGGACCAAAAGACGCTGCCAAAGCAGCAAAACTTGTCGGTGCCAAACGCGTCATCGGAGTCCACTTCGACACGTTTCCTTATATTAAAATCGACCACGCAGCCGCTACGCACATCTTTGCCGAAGCCGGAATCGAACTCATCCTCCCAAAAATCGGAGAATCCGTTTCGCTGTAACGCCGGTTCGGATGATCGGGGAGGGGGAGATTCTGAATATTAGGAAAAGCCTCCTGACCTTTTTTTGAGTATGACCATTTGGTCCACACTCCGGTCTGTTTTTAAGCGATACGGACGGCGCGGCGTTTGTCGAGTTTGAGGACACCGGATTCACTTCCAAGGAGGTGGTTTGGATCGGTGATTTTTTCGCCGTTCCACTGGATACTGCCTTGCGTAACCAGTCGTCGCACCTCGCTTTTGCTGCGGGTGGTTCCGTGGTTTTTGGCGTAGGCTTCGACGACGAGATCGACGATATTTCGGGCCTCACCAATCGGGAAGACGGGGAGATCGGCGGATTCCAGATCGCGCTGGCTGAAGCGTTGTTCAAAATCTTCGAGAGCTGCTTTTGCTTCGGCCTGGGAGTGAAAACGTGTGACCAGTTTACTGGCGAGAGCTTTTTTTGCCTCCATCGGATGTGCATCGGCGGGCAGGGGTTCCATGAGGAGCAGTTTATAATAAGTCCCCATGATTTCGTCCGGGATGCTCATGATTTTTCCGAACATGGACTTTGAGTTTTCGGTGACACCGATGGAGTTGCCGAGGCTTTTACTCATTTTCTGAACGCCGTCTGTGCCTTCGAGAATAGGCAACATCATGGCAATCTGCGGGAGCTGTTTTTCCTCGATCTGCAGGTCGCGCCCAACGAGAATATTGAAAAGCTGGTCGGTGCCGCCAAGTTCGACGTCGGCCTGGATCATGACACTGTCCCAGCCCTGCATGATGGGGTATTGGATTTCGTGGGCACCGATGGGGTGGCCTTTGCCGATGCGGGCTTTGAAGTCTTCTCGCTGCAGCATTTGCTGGAGGGTCACGCGGCTGTTGAGTCTGATGATGTCTGAGAAGCCCATTTTTCCAAACCATTCGCCGTTGAAGACGACTTCTGTTTTATCGGGATCGAGGACTTTGAAGGCTTGTTCCTGGTAGGTCTTTGCGTTGGCCAGGACTTCGTCCCGTGTGAGCTGTGGACGGGTTGCAGAGCGTCCGCTGGGATCGCCGACCATGGCGGTAAAGTCACCGAGAATCAGGATTGCCTGGTGTCCGGCATCCTGAAACTGGCGGAGTTTTGCCAAGCCTACGGTGTGTCCAAAGTGGATATCTGGAGCGGTGGGATCGACTCCGAGTTTGATACGGAGCGGGCGTTTGAGAGCGAGGCGTTTGGCAAGTTCTTCGGTGCTCAGAATTTGAGAGCAACCCTGGCTTAATGATTCGATATCAGCGGGTCCGGACATAATTTGTGAGCGAGAGAAGTTAAGACGGAGGGGACCCCGGGGTTACTTTTTTTTACCCGTGTTGATGAGTTCCTTCACCTCTTCGAAGCTGAGATCGCGTGTGGCGGTTTCGCGAAAGGTGGCCCAGTAGCCCTCAGTCGCTCCTTTGGAGCTGGCTTTCTTGTTTTGGAGCTGGCTGTCGGTGTCAATTCCCTCGGCGGGTTTGACAACGTAGCTTTTGTTGGCGCCTGATACTTTTTCGTCGGTTTGACTCCAGTTTTTTTCGAGGAAAGCTGCACTGGGAGCTTCGAAAGTTTTGCTTTGAAAGGAGGTTTTGTCTTTGGTCCAGGGAATGGGGATACCCAGAAATTTTTTAGGTTTGTAGTTTGTGGTATTAAAGGCCTTTGCGTCGAGGAAAGAGTTGGCCTTAAATTGTTTGGACGTAAACCCGGCAGCATCGGAATTAAATTTTTTGTTGCTGAGTCCCTCTGCTTCGCCCTGGCGCTTGATACTTCCGAGGATGCGTTCTTCGAGATTGCCGGGTTTCTGGGCATGAGTCATTCCGCTGATTGTGCAGGCCAGGAGGCTTGCACAAATCAGGGAATGCAAAATGGAAAATCGGCGTTGCTGCATGTCCGGATAGTTTTTCTGCGTTCGTCAGCGTTCGTCAACGGGGACAAATTTGCGCCCGTAGGCCGGGCCGGTGTATTCGCTCAGAGGACGGTAGAGGCGGTTGTCGGCGAGTTGTTCAAGCACATGAGCCGTCCAGCCTGAGGTCCGGGCAATGGCAAAAATGGGGGTAAACATATCGGTTGGGAGTCCGAGCGAATAGTAAACCGTGGCAGAATAAAAATCCACATTTGCGTTGAGTTTTTTGCGTTCGAGCATGATCTCGGCGATGCGTTCGGACATGCGAATCCATTTTCCTTCGCCGAGTTCCTGGGTTAGCTGCACGGCCATTCGGCGCAGGTGCGGCGCACGGGGATCAAGAGTTTTGTAAACGCGGTGGCCAATGCCCATGATTTTTTTCTTGTTTGCGAGAGCGTTGTTTACCCATTCATCGACGGCGGATTCTTCGCCGATCTCCTGGAGCATGTGGATGACGCCTTCGTTGGCTCCACCGTGCAGTGGTCCTTTGAGAGCACCGATGGCAGCGGAGATGGCGGAGTAAATATCGGTGAGCGTCGCAACGACGACTCGGGCGGTGAAGGTGCTCGCATTCATGCCGTGGTCGGCATGGAGTATGAAAGCCATGTCGAGAGTTTTTTCGGTGTCTTTGCTCGGGACTTCGCCGTTGAGCAGGTAGAGAAAATGTGCGGCCTCGCTGAGGTCGTCGCGCACGGCAGGGAGTTCCCGTCCTTCGCGCACGCAATGAAAGTAGGCGGCGATGACGCCGATTTTTGCCGTGATACGAGTCGCCCGGAGTCGGTCCTGGCTGAGATCGGACGGGGTGCTTTCACGAACGGGATCGTAAATACCGAGCATGGAGATGGCGGTACGCATGACGTCCATGGGGTTGGCGTCTTTTGGGCAGCCTTTTAAAAAATCGATAATTGCGGGCTGGAGCTGACGTTCTGCGCGAAGCGATTTTGTGAAAGCATCGAGTTCACTCCGGTTTGGCAGGTTTCCATACCAGAGCAGATAGACAACCTCTTCGTAGGTTGCTTTTCCGGCAAGTTCATTGATGTCGTAGCCTGCGTAAAACAGGACACCTTCTTTGCCTTTGACTTCACTGATGCTAGTCGTATTTGCAACGACTCCTTCTAATCCTTTGGTAACAACTGCCATAAATTTGTAGTAAAAATAAGTAATGAGTAAACTGTGGAGGAACGACCGGAAAAAAATGGGAGGAGCGGCATTGCAGCTCAAATTGATTTTTTTTAAAAAATCGCTGCATTAGTTGCTGCCACCCGTTTCAACCGGGATAAATCTTTCGACTCGTTCCCTGGTGCCATGGATTGGCGTGAGGTTTACTTATGCCGTCAGAAGGCTGATTCATCAACCCCATTCTTTTGCGAATTTCATATTTTGTCGCTGAGGCGAACGGAAATAAACGGGATTGCTGATTTTTGTATCGGGCACCCTTAATTCAATAAAAGAGTAGTTGTTCTTGTTAAAATCTTACAACGCGACATAGACTGTGCAGATGGAAAACTCAGATGCTGAATCGAACTGTTGTGAACATTTTGAAAAATTTTTAAATCGTGATGTTGGTCTGCTGATATTGCGTATCGCTGTGGGTGGGCTGATGCTTTTTCATGGTATTGCCAAACTTTCCAAAGGGCTGGACGGACTGAAAGGGATGATGGCTGGCAGGGGATTGCCGGAGGTGATGGCTTACGGTGCTTACGTTGGTGAGATACTTGCTCCGATTTTGATTATTATCGGGTTGGCTACGCGTCCGGCAGCAGCGTTGGTTGCCTTTACGATGCTGACGGCGATTTACGTGGCGCATTCGGCGGATATTTTTACGCTGTCTGAGAGAGGGGGCGGTCTGGCCATTGAGTTGCCGTTGCTCTTTTTGCTTGGCTCCCTGGCACTGGTCTTTACGGGTTCCGGAAAGCTGGGGCTGCGGAAAGGCAGAAAGCCTTTGGACTAAAATAGTATGGTTGCCACATACCGTTACGGATCGGAACGTGCGGATGATGCGTTGCGAGTCGGTGTGGCCAGGTATCTTCCGCGTGGGATTCGTAAGTCACAGTATGCGGATCAGGGATACTTTGATCTGTGGTTGCGAGTCCTGTCGCCCTCGGCGGAGTTGGTCAAAAACTACCGTGCGGGGAAGTTAAATTTTCGGCAGTTTGCATCGCATTACCGGAAGGAGATGCAGGCTGCGGAGGCTCAACAGGCAGTGGAACTGCTGGCCCTGCTGGCCCAGGAGCGTCGGCTTGCGGTGGGCTGTTTTTGTAAGGATGAAAAGGCCTGCCATCGCTCTGTTTTGAAAGATTTGCTTGAAAAGGCGGCCCGTAAACTGCCGCGGGTATCCCGGGAAAAAGCTGAGGCATCTGCTCGTCGTCCGAATGCGAGTCCGGTGTGCTATGCCTGCGACGAGGATTTTTAATCTGCTGTTTTTCTGCGGGTGACTTCGGCCAGGCCGAGTTGGTTGTTGCGTCCGAGGGTGGCGCAGAGTGCGGTGCCAGCGTGTTTATTGTCTCTCATTTTTAAAAGTTGCCCGGCAAAAATAATTTGCCAGAGAGCGGTGACGGCTCCTGCATCTCCAAGTTGGTGTGGCAGAAAATAATGTTGCAGGGGTGTCGTGCCGGAATCCGGAGTGAGATTGAAAAGGCTTTTCCAGGCTGAGTCGGGGAGGGGTGTCGTCGGGGAGTCAGCACAGACGGCAAAGTGTGGTGGTAATGCTGAGTGGGAGATATTTTTTTGAAACCATTTTTTGGCGTCGCTTCGGCTGCGGTAGTGTCCGGAACCGAGTATGCTAACTTCGATTT